>JAEYYW010000111.1 GCA_023428265.1 Bacillota bacterium
GCCAGGATGGCGCAAGCCCAGCATGCCGGGTTATGCCGGAGGCATGACCAGTATGCAGGATGCATACGAGGCATGCGCAGGAATTTTTGCCTGCGGCAAAAACAAGGGAGGGTAGGGAGGGGAATGCGGTTTGAGTATGGCGGTCTGTGTAGGCGCGGCTCAGTACGCGCCCGGAACCACCACAAAAAAATCCCCCCGTCATCTGCGGATGACACCCCCCTTGAATTTTTGCCTTCGGCAAAAACAAGGGAGGGTAGGGATACGCCTGCTCTGGCTATATGTAGGGGCGGTTCACGAACCGCCCGCACATCAGCACATAAGCACCTCACTTTAATTCAAGGAGGGTCAAAATGAGCGACAACGCGCTGATTGTCACTGCCGACCTGATCAACGACAAGGTGAAGTTCCGCACCGCCTCCAACCGGCGTCCGGAGCAGGAAATCTTCTTCGACTATGTGCCGCCGCTGGGCGACGGCGAGGGCGTGCTGGGCCTGGAGGGTCTGCTGCTGAGCTTTGCCGGCTGCGTGAGCACGGCGCTGGTGGCGCTGCTGCGCCGGATGGGCCACGATCCGTCGGGCTTCCGCATGACAGCCGAAGCCATTCGCCGTGAAAACCCGGTGGTACTGGAAAAGATCGTCGCCCGGTTCACCGTTGCATCCGCCATCCCCGCAGAGGACGCTGCCAAGGTCATTGAGATGGCCTCCCGCATATCGCCTGTGTGGCTGGCGATCAAGGGCAATGTGGAGGTTTCGATGGAGTATGGCGAAGAGTGAGGAAACCCGCTTGTTCTGGTTTGGTTTTTTGTCATTCTTGAGTCGGAAAATTATGAAAGTGAAGGCGGGGCCGGGGGGGCTCCGCTTTTTTATTAGGTAGGCCGGCGGATTATGGGCCGTCCGCGCCGAAGGACAGGGCGGTGTTGCTGGTGGCGAAGAAAAAGGAAGGGGAATGCGGGAAGGTGGATTTGGAGTTTGAGGGGAGGTGGCAGAGGCTTAAAGAAGTGGGGTAGAGGATTGGTTTGGGGGAGGTGGAATAGGGGAGAGGAGAGAAAAGCGGAGCCGGTGGGCTCCGCTTATTATAGCCGGAATTTGGCTAAGGTTTTATCTTAATGAAAAATGATGCCAAGATTACCAGTACAATTATCACAACTAATAAAATGTTTCTTGGGTTTGAGATGAAGTTCCAAAGCTTCACTTTGCAAAGTAGAATGAATCTCTTGAGTTTCTTTTCTTTATAGTCTTTACTTCTATATTTTGCCTCTAGCTCTTGATAATCAAAATCCTGTACTTCCTTTTCATAAATTCGTCCCGTGGATTCGTGCTTTACGCGATTCCATTCTGATTTTAAATATATCTGTATCTTGGGAGTTATTGATGTAATATTTCTACTAATAACTTTTTCACATTCCGTCATTTTAGCCGTATTAATGAAAAAGCCGTTGTCATCCAATTTGCATTTTTTTGTCTCATAATAATAATCACTATGAGCGTTTAACATTTTATCTATTATGCTTATAATCTCACTATCTTTTTCATCAAATGGATTTAGCATTAGCTTAATCTCAGTACTTATTTTCCTACACTCCGATAGATGAATACCGAATTTCTCTTCAGCGTCCGTAGTATCGTCGTTATAATACACATTTTCATATACATTTGTTAGTGCTATATATTTAGATACAAGATCTCTTAGTTTATATATCCATTCTATCCTTTTTTGTGTTATTGTATTTACATAATGAACGGCTTTGTTATTACGGATTGTATAGTAAAGGGAAGAAACACTTACAATGAATGTTATGAGTATGCCTAACAACGACAATTTGAACTCAATATCAATAGACATAAACCAATCAAGCATTTTTGGTTTTCTCCATCCTATATGAGTATTCTTGTTTTTATGGTAAGCAAATTTATTACATTATAATACAAAATGTTGAGCATTTCACTAGCATATTTCTAGATATTCTCTTTTGTTTTTGGTATTATTTCAAACAACTTATATTCCAATTTCTTACATTTTATGTAATTCATTCTCATTATTTGGTTCACTATTTAAGCATCCTATGTAGTGATAAAAGTACAATTCTATTAATTAGTAGTAACGGTTATGTTATAGAAAAAATCTAGAATGCGTATATTAAGAATGGGAGGTGTACATATAAAAACATATGCGCAAATCGAAGGTGCATATTGGCTTCTATAGTTTATGAAAGGCGGGAAAGAGGATGAATTTGCATGAATGGTTGACCCATACCCCTGTGTTATTCTTTCTTAAGAGACTACTCCCATGTATTAGTCTGAAGTTCAATTTTGGTCTCAATGTGGATATTGGCGACAAGAGGTAGTATGATGGGCCATCAATATTTAGATGGCCCTTTCTTTTTGGCTCTTCTAATCCCAGCTTTCTCCCCGGTGCAAATTGAACCCTCTCTCACTTCTCGCCATCTTCTTCATGATCCTCCTGATCATCACCGGCTGATCATCGGCTTCGTCATGCTGCGATACAGTCGCCAGAACCGTAAAGTTCCCTTTGCCATTCCCATCGCATTGGTCGCTCTGGCGGCCTTTCTCGCGCTCCTGTTCCTTTTTCTCCAACTATTCGCATAAAACCCATTGGGTGATCTGTATTCTATCACCCACTCATGCTATAATCCCCATATCCCCATCTCTCATATTTCATAAAGAAGGATGTGCGCCATGAAACCTCACGTCCGCAACCGCCTGTTCTTCAGCCTCGGCACCGTGGGCCGAGACATGTTTTACACCACGGTCAGCATGTTCCTGATCTACTACCTCACCGATGTGTTGAACCTCTCCAACAAGCTGCTGGCCTGGACCGGCACCATCCTCACCATCATGCGCATCTTCGACGCGCTCAACGACCCCATCATGGGCGTGATTGTGGACAACACCAGGAGCCGCTGGGGCAAGTTCAAGCCCCACATCCTTTGGGGCGGCATTGCCGGCGCGGTGTTCATGGTGCTGTTGTTCACCGATTTGGGGCTTTCGCCGGTGGCTTATGTCATTACCTTTGCGCTGTTCTACTTGGCGTGGGATATCACCTATGGCCTGAATGACATCGCCTATTGGTCGATGCTGCCGGCACTGAGCCTGGAGCAGAAGGAGCGCGAGAAGATCGGCTCACTGGCAAGGATCATGGCCAACGTGGGCATGTTCGCCGTGGTGGTGGGCATACTGCCGCTCACCAACCTGCTGGGCCAGGCGCTGGGCGGCGTGCCCTCCGACCCGAAGGATGCCGCGGCGGACGCCGTGCACTGGCTGCCATTCCTGAAGCAGGGGTGGTTCCTCTTCGCCATTGCCGTGTGCGTGCTGATGCTCGGGTTTCTGCTGTTCACGCTGTTTGGCGCCAAGGAAATGCGCGGCCAGTTCAAGCAGGAGGAAAACACCAGTCTTCGGGACATGGCCCGCGCCATCTTCAAGAATGACCAGCTTTTGTTCACCACGATTTCAATGGCGCTGTTTATGATCGGCTACACCACCACGACCAGCTTCGGCGTCTACTACTTTAAATACGCCTTCGGCGACGAGGGAATGTATTCGGTGTTCGCGGGGGTGCTGGGCGTGTCGCAGCTCTCGGCGCTGGCGGTGTTCCCGCTGTTCAGCAAGAAATTCACCCGCAAGCAGCTTTACTTCGGCGCTACGGTGTTGGTGCTGGCTGGTTACGGGCTGTTCTTCTTCTCTCCGATGAACATGGTGTTCATCGGCATTTCCGGCGTGCTGCTGTTTGTGGGCCAGGCGTTCATCCAGCTGCTGATGCTGATGTTTTTGGCCGACACCATCGAATACGGCCAGTGGAAGTCGGGCAAGCGCAGCCAGAGCGTGACACTGTCGCTGCAGCCGCTGATCAACAAGATCGGTGGCGCGATCGCCACGGGCATTGTGTCGGCGACCTTGATCTTCTCCGGCATCAACGAGGCCCAATCCGCTGCGGACGTGACCCCAGAGGGCATCCTGCTCCTGAAGCTGTCGATGTTTGTGATCCCGCTCATTTGCATCGTGGCGGGCTATCTGGTCTACCGCGCGAAGTACAAGATCGACAAGCCGTTTTATGACCGCATTGTGGCGGAGCTGAAGGAGCGGGGGGATATCCGGGAGGAGTGATGCCCCCGGATTCTCTTGACACTAACGGTGAATTGGGATACTCTATAGACATATCATAACAATTCGGAGGCACGGTTTGTAACCGACGGAGCTGACAGTGGAGTTGCATGTCGAAGCGCAGTTGCCCTGCGCCGGCTTTGCACACCCCACGCTCCCCGGAAACCCTGCCCCGAATGAGCCCCGGCGTAGCCCAGCTGCGCGGAGGCTGTTCCTGTCACATCCGGGCCGCAGGGGAAGACACCCTGAGGCCTTTAACTTTGCTAAGGAGAATCAACCATGATGAATCACGGGATACAAACCAATTCGTTCGGCCTTTTCCTGCTCGACCCCATGGACTACCACAAGGTGGCGCCGTGGTTTGACGCCATCGACGGCGCGGCGATCCGGTTGGACTCCGTCGCCAAGGACGGCGGTGGCCGCCTCTGGGTGGACGACGTCATAGTACCCACCGCCGCATTGCTGGAGGCGGACGACGGCTTCTGCTACCTGGCCGGCCCTGCCGAATCGGAGGGCTTTGCCGCCGCCGCAGTGAGCCACCTGCTGCGGGAATCGCTGCCCAACCGGGCGGCGGGCGACCGTCAGGCGATCGTTTTCTCCGCCTCCGCCCGCTGGAAGGCGGCGGTGGACGCACAGCTGGCGCCCCACGGCGGCTTCATGATCCGGCGGCACACCTTCGCCTTTGACGGAGCGGCGTTCCACCGGGTGCAAGCCGCGCTGCCTGCCCTGCCCGAGGGCTACACCCTTTGCGACAGCGGGTTTCTGGGCGCGGCGGTGCTGTTTGGCGGCAGCGAAGCCGCCCGCTGCTGCGCGGTGTTTGCCGGGGCGGGGCAGGCGGAGATGGACGTCTTCACCGACGAGGCCCACCGCCGCAAGGGGCTGGCGCTGCATGCCTGTGCACAGTTTATCCTCAACTGCCTGGGCGCAGGGCTCACGCCGCACTGGAGCTGCTGGGACTATAACATACCTTCGGTGCATCTCGCGCTGCGGCTGGGCTTCCGGCAGTTGCCGGACCTGGAGGTGACCTTCTGCGATTTGGGCTGAGGCGCTGAACCAATTCTTGACACAAAAGCTCGATAACCCTATAATCTACTATGAAATAGGTCACACTATTTCTGCGATGACGGGAAGAGTACTTCCACCTTGCGCTTGACAGAGAGCCGGAGCGGCTGAGACCCGGCAGCGCAGCGGGAACGAACATGGCCCCCGAGCACCTCCGGCTGAACGCGACAACAAGCTTTAAGCCGGGGCGGTAGCGCCCGTTAGCGCGCGACGCGGTGAACGCCGCGGCATGAGGTTATGCCTTTCTTTGGAAGGCATGGCGAAACAGGGTGGTACGGCGAGAAACCTCGCCCCTGCAACAGGGGCGGGGTTTTTGTTTTCAATCCCCCCTGGCCCTTGTGAGGGCCATCCCCCTTTGCCTGCGGCAAAAACAAGGGAGGGTAGGGAGGGAACGCGGTTTGAGCATGGCGGTCTATGTAGGGGCCGGGCTCTGTACCGGCCCGTCTTGTGCTCTGCACCCGCCTCTGTTCTTAATATGCGAAGGGCTCCGCCCCGGCCCGCAGTAATACACCATGCAGGGGTGGCTCACGAGCCACCCGCGCACAATACTCACGAGCCACCCGTGAACAATAGGTTATAAGGAGCTGAAACCATGAAACCCACCTTCTACATCACCACCCCGATCTATTACCCCAGCGGCAAGCTGCACATCGGCAACGGCTACTGCACCGTTTGCTGCGACACAATGGCCCGCTGGAAGCGCCTGCAGGGCTACGACGTCTATTTCCTCACCGGCACCGACGAGCACGGCCAGAAGATTGAGGAGGCGGCAGCCAAGGCAGGGGTCACCCCCCAGGCCTTCGTGGACGACATCGTGGCCGGTATCCACGAGCTGTGGAAGGTCATGGACATCACCAACAACGACTTCATCCGCACCACCGAGGAGCGCCACGTGAAGGCCGTGCAGAGGATCTTCAACAAGCTCTATCTGCAGGGCGACATCTACAAGGGCTCCTACAAGGGCTGGTATTGCACGCCTTGCGAGGCCTTCTGGACCGAAACGCAGCTGAAAGACGGCAAATGCCCCGACTGCGGCCGCGAGGTGCATCTGGCCGAGGAAGAGGCATACTTCTTTAAGACCAGCAAGTATGCCGGCTGGCTCATGGACTACATCGAGAAGAACCCGGACTTCATCCAGCCTGCCAGCCGCAAAAACGAGATGGTGCAAAACTTCCTGAAGCCCGGCCTGGAAGACCTGTGCGTGTCGCGCACCAGCTTCACCTGGGGCATCCCGGTCACCTTTGACACCAAACATGTGGTCTATGTGTGGCTGGACGCGCTCTCCAACTACATCACGGCCCTCGGTGCCTATAGCGACGACGAGACGCTCTACAACAAGTTCTGGCCCGCCGATGTGCATGTGGTGGGCAAGGAGATCGTGCGGTTCCACACGATCATCTGGCCGATCATGCTGCACGCGCTGGGGTTGCCGCTGCCCAAGCAGGTGTTCGGCCACGGGTGGTGGACGGTCAATGGCGAGAAGATGAGCAAATCCAAGGGCAACGTGATCGACCCGGTGGCAATGGTGGGCCGCTATGGTGTGGACGCCGTGAAGTACTTCCTGCTGCGGGAGATCCCCTTCGGCGCCGACGGCGACTTTTCCTATAAGGGCTTCGTCAGCCGCATCAACAGCGACCTGGCTAATGACCTGGGCAACCTCGCCAGCCGCACCGTGGCGATGATACAGAAGTATTTTGACGGCGTCATCCCAGAGCCCTCTGCGCTTGAGGAGATTGACGAAAACCTCCGCGCCTTGGCCGTGGAGTCAGCGCGGAAGTTTGCCGAGCAGATGGACAGGATGCAGTTTTCGCTGGCGCTGGCAGAGCTGTGGAAGCTGGTGGGCGAGTGCAACCGCTACATTGACCAGACCACACCCTGGGTGCTGGCCCGCGACGAGGCCAACAAGCCCCGGTTGGGCACCGTGATGTATAACCTGGCCGAAAGCCTGCGGTTTGTGGCCGTGGCGCTGCAGGCCTGCTTCACCGACACACCCAACAAGCTCTTCCAGATGCTGAATGTGACCGGCCAGACGCTGCGCTCCTGGGAGTCGCTCAAGAGCTTCGGCGGCCTGGTGCCGGGCCGGGCGGTGGAGACGCTGCCGGCATTGTTCCCGCGGCTCGACCCGGAGGTAGAGGTGGAAGCCATCCGCGATATGGCCGCCCGGTCTTCCGCGCCGGCTGCCCCGGAGGCCAAAAAAGTGGGCGGGCCGCAGAAGGAAGAGATTACGATTGACGACTTCGCCAAGACCGACCTGCGGCTGGCCAAAGTGACTGCCTGCGAGCCGGTGGAAAAGAGCGACAAGCTCCTGAAGCTCACCGTGGAGGTGGGCGCGCTGGGCAGCCGCACCGTGGTTTCCGGCATCGCCAAATACTATAAGCCTGAAGAAATGGTGGGCAAGACTGTGGTGCTGGTGTGCAACCTGAAGCCGGTGAAGCTCCGCGGTGTGATGAGCGAGGGCATGATCCTCTGCGCCAGCGACGACGAGGGCAACCTCAAGCTGGTTACGCCGGAGACCGAGCTGCCCGACGGATCCGAGGTGCGGTAAATGCGCCTGTTTGACACCCATGCCCATCTGGACGACGACAGCTTTGACAGCGACCGGGATCAATTGATCCCGGCGCTGCCCGATGAGGGCGTGGCGCTGGTGCTATCCGCCGCCGCCGACATGGGCAGCTCCGCCGCTGCCATCGCGTTGGCGGAGCGCTATCCCCATGTGGTCGCGTCCATTGGTATCCATCCCCATGTGGCGGAGGCCATCTCCGACATCGACCTGGCCCAACTCACCGCCTGGGCCGCCCACCCCAGGGTGGTGGCCGTGGGGGAGATCGGGCTGGACTACCACTACGACTTCCGCCCCCGCGACGTGCAGATGGCCTGCTTCCGCCAGCAGCTGGACTTGGTGCGGCGGGTCAATCTGCCGGCGATGTATCACATCCGCGAGGCATGGGGCGACTTCATGCCGATGGTGCAGGGCGGCGAGATTCCGTTTGGTGTGATGCATTGCTTCTCTGGCAGCGTGGAGATCGCCAGGGAGTGCCTGAAGGCGGGGCTATACATTTCCCTTGCCGGGCCGGTCACCTTCAAGAACGCCCGCAACCTGCACGAGGTGGCCAAATTCGTGCCGCTGGACCGGCTGCTGGTGGAGACCGACTGCCCCTACCTCTCGCCGGAGCCCCTGCGCGGCAAGCGAAATGAGCCCCGGAATGTGCGCCACACTGCTGAGGCCATCGCCCGCCTCCGGGGCATGGATGCGGAGGAGTTTGCCGAGGCGGCGTTTCAGAACTCCTGCCGGCTGTTTTCAGTCAGCGAAAGTGGAGAGAAGCAATGAGCCAGGTCTATGCCTACCCGCACGGCAGCGGGCTTTATCTGAACATCACCAACCGCTGCACGTTTCGCTGCGTGTTTTGCGTGCGTGACAACGGCAAGGCTTTTGAAGGCCACGAGCTGTGGCTGGACCGCGACCCGACTGCCGAAGAGGTGCTGGCCGCCATTGAGGCCAAGGGCGGGGCGGACCGGTTTTCCGAGGTGGTGTTCTGCGGCTTCGGCGAGCCCACGATGCGGCTGGACACACTGCTCATTGCCGCCCGCGAAATCAAGGCCCGCTGGCATGCGCCTTTGCGCCTCAATACCAACGGGCAGGGGAGCCTCATCGCCGGGCGGGACATCGCGCCGGAGCTCGCGGGCCTCATCGACACCGTTTCCATCAGTTTGAACGCCCCCACCGCCGCGGAATACGTGGCGGTGAGCCGGCCTGCCCATGGCGAAAAAAGCTGGCAGGCGATGCTCGATTTCGCCGCCGCCTGCAAAGCGCAGGGCATTGATGTGGTGATGACCGTGGTGGATTCCATCGGCAAGGAGAAGGTGGAGGAAAGCCGCAAGGTCGCCGAGGGGCTGGGTGTGCGGTTTCGGGTCAGGGAGTATATTGCAGAGGAATGAAGCGCTGATAAAGAGAAATCCCCCTTGGTTTGGTTATGCCAAGGGGGATTTCGTTACTTCACCTCAAACTCCACTGTGAAGTAATACCAGCCAGCCATGCCCCATGGAGCGCCATAATCCCCATCGTTCATCTCAAAGAATCCCTCCAGCCGGTAGGCGCCTGCGCTCAGCTCTGCCAGCACCGGCTGGTCGGTCACTTCAGTCAGTGTGCGGGTTTCGCCCATCTCAACTTGTCTGCTCTTGCCCAGCAGCGCGGTGCGCGCCATCCGGATGACTCCCCGTTTTACCTCTGTGTCTCCCTGAAACAGCCGGTAGCACACAAACGGCAGCATGTTGTCATCTTCAGATGTATAGGGGCAGGGGATGGAGATGGTACTACGCGAGTTGTTAGTGAGCGAAACGGCAAGGCGGCGGTTGGTTGTGATAGCGCCCGTTGTATTCACACCTGCGCAGTTGAGAATCCAATAGGGCATTTTGGCGAAAATGAGGGTTGGGCCGGTGCCAAGCACGTTGCCTTCCAGTGTGTATTCACCGGCTTCTGTGATCGGGGCAGAGGTCAGCTCCGCTCTTAGCCAATCTCCCGGTTTGAGTATGATTGCCTTGGTAGCATCCGGTGTTATTGTTTCATCTCCGCTCACCAATATGATGTTGCTGGAGTTTTTCAACTCAAAGTCACCGCTGACGGCTTTGATTACCTCTCCATCCTGCTTGAATAGGAGTTCACAGGGGAAGGAGGCGGGTACCTTGTAGTCCTCATTTGACAGGTTGTAAATGACTATTTCTGGTGTTAGTATGTATCCTCCCGTTGAATTGCCTGTAATTATAGATTGGATTTGCTTGACCACGCCCTCCATCACCGTTTTTTTGGATATGGTGGTAGGTGCATCTTTGGTGGCATACCAACATGTCTTTTCATCTGTCCATCCAGCGGCGATGCAGTGCTCGGCAACTTCCTCCACACTGCCGTTTGTCATGTCCAGCTTCCAGAGCGTGTTGGTGGGATCATCGCCGTAAATGAACAGTGCGGTTGCATTCATGGTCAGGTATGGAGCTGTGTTGCATATATCCAGCAGACGAAAAGAGTCGCTTTTCAATTGGGTTGTCATGATACGGTCGCCCCGAGTGAGAGTGTATTTTCCATCATCCCCCTTCGTGAGGCCAATCAGGAAACTGGATGGAACAAGCTTTTTAGCCCCGTTATCTGCCTGATATCCGCTGGATAAAGATCCGCTGATGTTGGCTGGCGTGGAGCTGGCAAGACCGCTGCCAGTCCATGAAACCCGGGCATAATAGATGATTCCTTCCGGAAACATTGCATAGAAAGTCAGGGTTTCATCTCCAAGCTGTGTCTTGGTTGGTGCCATCACGGCGTCTGCCCAATTTACTTGAATTTCGTTCACGCTTTCATCCACCCACCGCACCCCATCCGGCACTTTGAGCCGCCAGCCACCGGCTGTCACAACCCACACGGCGTCGCCCGAGTTGCCATGCACGGTGAATGCCACCCAATGGTCTTGCCCGTTGCAAAGGAACGTGTAGGGCTTCACGGCCTGCTCCTTCCAAAGATCCAGCGTGATGGTGACGGATTGATCGGTGCCTACCAGCGCAAGCTCTGCGGTTTTGGCGCGGTAATACCAGGTGTCTGAACCGTCCATTGCAACGACCTGCCAGCCGTCCGCCCGATCAGGAGCGCTCGCGAGGGCTGTTGCAGGCAGTTGGATCAGCGGCGTGGCCGCGGTGGCAGGCGTGGTGTCACGAATCGGCCCCACCCCAAACACCAACAGCGCCGCGATGCCGCACAGCGCCAGCGCGCAGGCCACGGTGGCCGGCAGCGGCAGCCGCCAGGCTGATCGCCGGGCCGGAAGAGCCGCCACGGTTTTCTTCACCGCCAGCGTGAAGGCAATGGGGGTGGGGGGATAGATATCGGCGAGATTGTCTGCCCAATTGCTTCTCATGGTCTTGCCTCCTTAATCCTCATGCTGTCGGCCAGCCGGGCCCTCGCACGGGCCAGGCGGCTTTTCACCGTGCCGGGCGGCACTCGCAGCAGGCGGGCGATCTCCGCAACCGGCAGCTCCTCCACATGGTGCAGCGCCACCACAACCCGCTGGTCTTCCGGCAGCGCCGCCAGCGCCGCACGCAGATCCATCAGGTCGTCATGCAGGCGGCCCGCCCCGGCAAAGCCAGTATCGCCGGGCTGTGTGGCCGGGCGTTTGCGGCTCTTCCGCAGCTTGTAGCATTCATTGAGCAAAATGCGGATGAGCCAGGTGCGGAAGAATGCGGGGTCGCGCAGCGAGCCCAGCTTCAGCCAGGCTCTGGACAGGGCTTCCTGCACGGCGTCGGCGCAGTCCTGGTCGTTTCCCAGCACGGTGCGGGCCATGCGATAGAGCGTGCGTTCGCAATCTACCACCAGCGTGGTGAACGCCTCCTGGTCACCGCCGCGGGCCTCCAGCACCAGTGCCGTCATGCTGTCCTGCGACGCGATGGTTGGCAATGCCTTCTCTTCCATGCGGTTGCTCCTGCGATGTTCTCAGCCATTAGATATCGTAACCGGTCCGGCGGTTCCATTCAACACGGCAAGTTGATTGAGCGTGTATGTTAAGCGTTTGGTTGCATTTCCAAATTAGTTTGATTAAAATGTTTCTAATGTCATGAGGAGGTTGTTTCTATGCGCAAGGTCAAAGTGGGCATCATTGGCTGCGGCGGCATCGCCAACGGCAAACATATGCCGGCCCTCTCCAGGATGGAAAACGTGGAAATGGTCGCGTTCTGCGACATCGTGAAGGAGCGGGCGCAAGACGCGGCAGACAAGTTTGGCACAGCCGATGCCAGAGTGTATGAGGATTACACCGAGCTTTTGAAAAAGGAAGGCGAGGTGGAGGTGATCCATGTGCTCACCCCCAACCGCTCCCATGCCCCGATTTCGATCGCCGCGATGGAGTCCGGCCGCCATGTGATGTGCGAAAAGCCCATGGCCATGGATGTGGCGGGCGCCCGGGCAATGGTGGAAGCCGCCAAGCGCACCGGCAAAAAGCTGACAATCGGTTATCAGAACCGCTGCCGTCAGGATTCTCTTTATCTCAAGCAGATGGTGGACGCCGGCGAGCTGGGTGATATCTATTATGCCCGCGCCATTGCGCTGCGCCGCCGCGCCGTGCCCACCTGGGGCGTCTTCCTCAATGAATATGAGCAGGGCGGAGGCCCGCTGATTGACATCGGCACCCACGCGCTGGACCTTACGCTGTGGATGATGAATAATTATGAGCCGGAGCTGGTGGTGGGCACTTCCTATCGCAAGCTGGCCGACAATAAAAATGCCGCCAACGCCTGGGGCCCCTGGGACCCTGAGAAGTTCACTGTGGAGGATTCGGCCTTCGGCTTCATCCGCTTCAAAAACGGTGCTTCCTGCTTCCTGGAGTCCTCCTGGGCGCTCAACATTGCCGACCCCCGCGAGGCCTCCACGATGCTCTGCGGCACCAAGGGCGGTGCGGACATGTTTGACGGCCTGAGGATCAACGGCGAGGCCTATGGCAAGACATGGCTGAAGAAGATTGACACCGAGATGGGCGGCGTGGCCTTCTATGACGCGGCCGGCAGCAAGCCGGAAGATCTGGAAATGGCCAACTGGATTTCCGCCGTGGTCAACGACACGCCTCTCCGGGTGCTGCCCGAGCAGGCGCTGGTGGTCACCGAGATCCTGGAAGCCATTTACCGCTCTTCCAAGACCGGCGAGCCGGTAAAGCTGTAATTCCAACCACCCGGTTCACCGCACCCCCTTGCCCTTGGGCAGGGGGGTGTTTCTTTTACCTATTTGATCTGCAAAGCCATGGTGTAGATGATTTCGGCGATATCCTTAACCGGCCTGCCGGCATCGCCTTTCAGCCAGTGCTGTATCAGGCCGATGCTGCCGTTTACGATAAAGATATAAGACAGCTCCCTGGAACCCAGGTCCGGGCTCTGTTCGGAGATTGGCGTGATGCCGCACTTGCTGTAGATCAGCGTAAACAGCTGCTTCTGGAAGTCATGATCTCCCTGCTCGCTCATCAGGATCTGGATATGCTTTTTGTTATCCGCGAAATACTGTAAAGTCTCCTCCAGGATGTTGATCATCTCGTGCTTCTTCGTTTGGCCGATGATGGACACAATCATTTCATCCGCCCACGACAGAGTCTCGGTTTCGATTTTCCTTAACAGATCGAACTGGTCTGTGTAATGCTTGTAAAAGGTCGTTCTGTTGATATCGGCCTTTTCGCATAACTCTTTGATGGTGATCTTTGATATCGGTTTTTCCTTCATCAGCTCCATCAGGCTGTCCTGCAAAACCATCCGCGTATAGCGGCTTTTCCGGTCCATTTTCAGTTCATTCATATGGTTCACCTTTCAAAGCAAGTAAAGTTTCTCCCAAATCGACATCCGCGGTGCAATTTGTTGCATACACAACGTTTTTAAACCATCTGGTGATTCCCAAAACAACACAGTGTCACTATGATAGATTTGAGCTGAGATGTCAAGAGGCATCACAGCGATACCGTTTGCTGCCCCGTGTGGACTTTTCTATTTATTTCAACAAGGAGTGACCCGTCGTTTATGCAGGAAGGGTTTTTTGGATTCGCGATTCTGATTGGCTATTTTTCCATCTCGGCTTTGTTGGCAGTGCTGGCGAAGAAAGTTCTGAAGATGCCTTCGGAGATGGTCCGAAAAACATGCCATATCATTGTTGTGATGTCCGTCGTGGTGTTGCTCAACGCATTTCGCACATGGTATCTGGCGGTGCTGGTTGTTTTCGTGTTTGCTTTGGCCGTTTATCCGATGCTCGCCTTGGTGGAGCGATATCCGTTTTACAGCAGCTTTTTGGCTGAGAGGCGAAGCGGCGAAGTTAAGTCCAGCATGATTTGGGTTTTTTTGATGCTGGCCTTGTTGATGACTGTATTTTGGGGGCTATTGGGTGAAACCTGGAAATTTGTCATCGTCGGCGCCGTTATGGCATGGGGATTCGGTGATGCGGCCGCAGCGCTGGTTGGCAAGGCGGTCGGCCGCCGAACCATCGAGCATCGTTATGTGGAGGGGAAAAAGACTGTGGAAGGAACGCTGGCCATGTACGGCGTGGCATGCCTTGCGATTTTCGTCACCACGATGATGTACGATGCGGTGCCCTGGTACCTATGCCTTGCGATCGCGTTGTTCGTTGCTCCGGTTTGCGCGCTCGTCGAGCTGTTTACACGCCGAGGCATGGACACCATCACGGTGCCGATTTCGGCGGCGGTCGCAATCTCCGCATTGGTATCTTTCTTCCGTTACCTGGGGGTATAGCATGACTGAACGTTCCAAGCCGCAGGCAACCAAGAGCGAAAGGACCTTGCTGACGGCGCTGCTGCTGAGCGCGCCGGGGCCGATCGTGACCGGGGTTTCGTTTTTGACCAGCTTCTCCGCGACGCAGATGGCTGATTTTCTGCGGCGCACCACCGAGCTCGTCGCAGTGATCGCTTCCTGGCTGATTTTCCGCAAACTGCAGCTGGGCCGCGTGGATGACGCGGCAGGGAAGACCCGGCTGGAGCGTCTGGTAAATCTGTGGGTAGGTGGCACGATGGCTTGCTCGGGCATCGTGATGCTGTTGATTGCCGTGATCCGCCTGACCTCCTACACAGCCAACGGGAATGTGGCCATGGGGTTGGTCATCGCTGCGCTCGGTTTGCTGACGAACACCTGGTTTTATTTCCGGTATCGCTCACTGGCCCGAGTTGAGTTCAACGCGGTCGTCGCCGCGCAGCAAAAGCTTTATCGGGCCAAATCCTGTGTTGATCTCGTTGTCGTGGTGGCGCTGGCGGCTGTTGCCATCGCGCCGACGCATCCGGCGATCCGTTATGTGGATATTTCCGGCTCCGCACTGGTCGCCATCTATCTTCTTTGGAACGGATACACGGCACTGCGGAAGTAGCCGGCTGGCAGAAGGGAGCGCAAGCAAAAGAGGCCGGTGAAACCGGCCTCTTTTGCCGGGCGATTGCCCGGCTTTTGTTTTCTCTGCTATTTCGCCAGGTGGCCTTTTATCGGCGGCTGCTCGGCGGAGCCGATGTTTACGTTGAGCTTCCGGTCCATCGTAAGCCCTTCCTCCACAAACGTGACCTTGATTACCACCACAAAGGGTTCGCCCAGCAGGCGCACCGTGAGCTCCAATGTGTTTTCCTCCAGCCAGGTGAAGCTGGCGACGCCCTGCGTGAGCGAGTATTGGCCACCGTGCCCCGGCATGGGGTATTCGCTCTCGGCCCAATGCCCCCTGCCGTAAGCAAGCGTGTGGGCTTTCCGGCCAATGGTCAGGCGCACGTCACAGTGGCCCTTGTGGAAGTCAAAGCCCAGTTTTGCCAGGCGGTCGGGGTTTTTGTCCAGCATGTATGTCTTGCCGGTCACGTCGGCCTCCATCGGCGAGAAGGCCAGCAGCACCGGCGGGGCATAGCGGAGGCCGGCAAGCTTTTCCGTCATGACCCTGCGGGCTTCAGCATCCTCGGCCACCGGTTCTCCCACCGTTGCGAGCAGCTCCCACAGGCCCTTCATCACGCCCCCCATGTTGTTGGTGCCGCTATTGATCGCGATCACCGTGTCCAGCTTCGGCGCCACCACGCAGAACTGGCCAAACGCGCCGTCGCCGCGATAAACGCCTTCGGGGGTGCAGCGCCAGAACTGGTAGCCGTAGCCCATGCCCCAGTCGGAGTTGCCGTGCACCGCGCTGTTATCCACATGCTTGGCGGTGGCCTCGTCAATCCACGCGGCGGGGAGCAGCTGCTTGCCCTCCCACATGCCGCGTTGCAGCAGGAACTGGCCGAAGCGGGCGATGTCCTCGGTCTTGATCGTGAGGCCGAAACCGCCCTGGTCATACCCCATGGGGCACTGGTCCCACACCGCGCCCTCGATGCCCAGCGGCTGGAGGAGCCGCGGCGTCAGATAATCCAGCACCCGCTGGCCTGTGAGCCGCTGCACAATCACCGAGAGCATGTAGGTGGCGCCGGTGTTGTAGAGGAAGTGGGTGCCCGGTTTGTGCTTCACCGGCCTGCTCAGAAAGCCTTTCACCCAGTTGCCGTCGCGGCGGCGCACCATGAAGTCTGTGGTATCCTTGGCGTGGCCGGTGCTCATGCTCAGAAGATGCCGCACCTTCATTTCCGCCCAATGGCGGCTAGGCTCCTCCGGTGCTTCTTCCGGGAAGAATTTCAGCACCGGGTCGTCCACATGCAGCAGCCCTTCGGCCACCGCAAAGCCCACGGCGGTGCTGGTAAAGCTCTTGCTCAGCGAAAAGAGCATGTGGGGTTTCTGCGCCTCGTAGGGTTTCCACCAACCTTCTGCGACCACGCTGCCGTGCCGCAGCATCATGAAGCCGTGCAGCTCCAGCTTCTCCGCCTCCATGCGGTTGAGAAAGGCGGTCACGGCCGCGGGGCTCACGCCCATGGCCTCCGGGGTGCTGCGGGGAAGAGGTGTGCTCATTGGATCACTTCCTTATCTGGTGAAATATGGCAATATGGGTATTATGGCACACATGGGATTGTGATACAATTGTCTGGAAAATCAAGAAAAGAAACCACGCAAATGCAAAGGAGGCTGCGGCGCGCCGGAAATGGCAGTGATATTTATTGATAACGAGATAATGAACAAACGTTCATGAGATAGTTGGCAACAGATCAATATTAACCATCGTCAAAATGCAAATCAGACTGTATAATAGAAGCGTGCAAACAACAAAGCCTCCCATTGTGGCTGAATGAAAGGGTTGTTATCGTGTCTGAAGTACGTGTTGGAAAAGATGAGTCGCTGGAAAGTGCTCTCAAACGGTTCAAGCGGAAATGCCAGAACTCCGGCATCCTCAAGGAAGTGCGCAAGCGTGAGCATTATGAGAAGCCCAGCGTGCGCAAGAAGATGAAGGCGATTGAAGCCAGGAGAAAGTCCAAAAAATCCAGGTGAAAGAAAACCCGGTCAGCCTTGACCGGGTTTTTTCCTTCCTTTCCCATTTTTTCGCCTTTGATTCCAACTAAAGTTCCGCCCCCCATCCTCCGATATACAATATACAAGAACCCAAGGATGGTGGCGAACTGTGCTGAGAAGCCTCTACATTTCCGCATCGGGCATGCTGGCCCAGAGGAAGGCGATGGACGTCCTTACCAACAATCTGGCCAATGTGACCACCACGGGCTTTAAGCGCGACTCGCTGCTCACCCGCTCTTTCAGCGAGGTGCTGATTGGCCGCATCAACGACCCGGAGACGAACTCCGGCGGCATCGGCACGATGACATTCGGCGTGCATGCCGACGACGCGGTGACGAGTTTTGAGCAGGGCTCGTTGGAGCCCACGGGCCGCGCGGCGGATCTGGCGATTGTGGGCGACGGCTTCTTTGTGGTGGAAACGCCCGACGGCCTGCGCTACACCCGCAACGGCAACTTCCAGGTGAATGACCAGGGCTTCCTTTGTACCGCCGAGGGCTATTATGTGCGGGGCACCAACGGCCGCATCAATGTGGGCAGCCAGGGCTTTGCGGTGGACCTGAACGGCAACATCACCACCGCTGCCGGCGGCAATGCCCGGCTCCAGCTGGTCACTTTTGCCGACCCCGGCGTGCTGACCAAAGCGGGGGCAAACCTGTTTTCCGGGCCGCTCACGGCGGCAAACGCCACCGGCCAGGTGCGGCAGGGCTGGCTGGAGGGCTCCAACGTGGAGCTGGGTTCCGAAATGGTCACGATGATCTCCGTGCAGCGCAATTATGAAGCCAACCAGCGCATGATCAACATGATCAACGACACGCTGCAGAAAACCGTGAATGAAGTGGGAAGGATCTAGTGATGCTTCAGTCGATATACACCGCGCTCACCGGCATGCGGGCGCAGCAAACCAGAATTGATGTGGTGGGCAACAACATGGCCAACATCAGCACCACGGCCTTCAAGGCCGGCAGGGTTGGCTTTGCCGACACACTCTATACACAGATGAAATGGCAGGACGAGGCCACCGGCAAACTGCTGAACGGCACCGGCGCTCTGGTGAGCGCGACCCGCCTCGTGCAGGATCAGGGCGCCGGCCTCATCACCGGCAACCCGCTGGACTTCATGGTGGACGGCGGCGGCTACTTCACCGTTGCCGGCAGCGACGGGCGGGTTTATCTCACCCGTGATGGGTCGTTCAAGGCCTCCGGTTATGACGGTGCAAACTATCTGGTCACCGCCGACGGCTATTTTGTGCTTGGCACAGACAACCGCCCCATCCAGATCCCGGGGGATGCTTCCACCGTTGCGTCTGACGGCCAGGGCAACCTGTATCAAAACGGCACCCTCTTCGCGACGCTCCAAATGGCCGGCGTGCCCAACCCGGAGGGGCTTGAGGATGCCGGCGGCAACCGCTATCAGGTCACCGCAGGGTCCGGCGCGGCCACGGCGGCCACGGGCATTTCAGTGCGGCAGGGCTGGCTGGAGGGATCCAATGTGGATATGGCCACAGAAATCACCAGGCTGATGGAGTCACAGCGGGCCTATTCGGTGCTGGGCACGGCCATCCGCACCACCGATGAGATGGAATCCACCGCAAATCGTTTGGGTGAATAGGAGCAGAAAGTAAAAACATGGATATCAAAAGCTGCAGGTTTTGTAAAAAGGCGTTTCGGGGCTATAGCGCGCTGTGCCCCGTGTGTGCGGAGCAACTGGATCAAAAATACGTGACCGTGCGCAACTATCTGGATCGGGATAAAGCCGCAAATGTGATGACAGTGGCACAGGAAACCGGCGTGGACGAGAAGTCCATCCTCTACCTGATCCGCGAGGGCCGCATCGCGCTGCGCGCCGGCGACAGCGGTGCCATTAACTGCATGAAGTGCGGCACGGCGATCTACTCCGGCCGCTACTGTGACAAATGCAAAGGCGACCTGGTGCAGGAGCTGAATTCCACCAAAAACGCGATGACTGCCAGCGCCGCGCCCCGCAAGACCAGCCAGAGCGGCGGGGACGTCAAGAGCAAGATCCATATCCTCAAGAACGATTGAGACAGAAAGACCGGAGGATCCGAGCATGAGAATCAATGACATCAACACGCAGATCCTGATCCAGCGTTACGGCAACGCCTCCAAGGTGCGCACCGGCTCCGTGGAGCAGGCTGCCGCGCCCGGCAGTGCAGACAACGTGGCGCTTTCACCGGAAGCCAAGGGCTGGATGGACGCGCTGAAGGCCGCCCGGGAGTATGACCCGGTGGATCAGCAAAAGGTGGATGAGATGGCCCGGAAGATCGCCCGCGGCGCCTATAGCGTGAGCGCCCGCGAAGTGGCCGAAAGCATGCTGCGCCGTGAAATCAACGAGATGAAGGAATAACCGGCCGCCCACAGCCCAAGGAGGTCTCATGCAAGCAATTCTTGACGAACTGATCGCCATCCTCGAGGAGCAGCGCAGCCACCAGGCGGCGCTTGTGGAGCTTTCAGAGAGAAAGACCAAGGCCATCACCGCCGGTGATGCCGACGTGCTGCATGGCATCGTGGAAGAGGAAAAGGCAGTGCTTGGCCTCATCAAGGGTGTGGAAAAGCGCCAGAGCCGCTGCGTGCGCTCTCTGGCGGAGGCGCTCAACCTGCCGGAGGAGCAGGTGAGGATGTCGCTGATCATCGAGCGGGCCGAGGGCAGCCAGCGCCAGGCGCTGGTGCGGCTCCGAGAGGAGCTGACCGCGCTCGTGGAGCAGCAAATGAAACACAATGAAATCAACATGAAACTGCTGCAGATGAACATGGATTATGTGCAGTTCATGCTCAATTCGGCCACCAACCAGAAGTCTGGGGCCACATATGGGCAGGGTGGCAGCATCCAGAGCGCAACGAGCGCTTCACTAAAGCTGCTGGACAGGAAGGTGTAGCCCGTGAGATCGTCTTTTTATGGTTTTGAAATTGCCAAAACGGGGTTGTTTGCGTCGCAGAGGGCCATCGACCTGACCGGCCACAACATCGCCAACGCCAACACCGTGGGCTATACGCGCCAGCGCCTGCTGCTCTCCAGCAAGGAGCTGGTGGCCGGCAACGAGCGCTTCAAGGAGATCATCAACGGTTACTCCGGCGCCGGCGTGCGTATGGACGGTGTGGACCAGATCCGCAATGTTTTCCTGGACACGCAATATCGCAGAGAAAACAGCACCAAGGAAATGTGGAGCGCGCGATCCGACGCGCTGAGCTATATTGAAGACATTTATGGCGAGACCAACAACACCGGTCTTTCCACCGCGATCAACGATTTCTTTACCAGCCTGCACACGCTCACGATGAATCCGGAAAGCAAGGAATATCGCACCAACGTGATGCAGAATGCAATGAAGATGACCGATGCCTTCCAGCACATCGCGCAGCAGCTGGCTGACAAGCAGGCCGATATGAACGAAGCTGCGCGGGTGTCGGTGATACAGGTCAACGGCCTTGCCGATGCCATCGCCGGCCTCAATGACCAGATCTTCCGCTATGAGCTGACCGGCCAAAGAGCCAACGACCTCCGAGACCAGCGCAACAACCTGCTGGATGAGCTCTCCGGCATTGTCAACTACACCTACCAAGAGGATGCGGACGGCATGGTGTCGGTGAACCTGGGCGGCAACCTGCTGGTGGACAGAACCACCACCCACAAGCTGCAGACCACCGCCACAAAGACCAACCCCATCGACGGCCTGGGCAACCTGCTGGATGTGACCTGGGCAGACTACACCGAGGCGGACGGCAGCGCCAGCCCCTTGGTTGTGACCGGCGGCCGGCTCAAGGCCTATCTGGACTTGCGTGACGGCGACACGGCAGACAACGTCGGCATTCCCTATATGGCCCACCGGCTGGACACGCTGGCCAGCTCCATCGCGTCCGAGTTCAACGCCATACACAACGCCGGGTGGACTTATCCGGACGCGTCCAACGGCAATGCTTCGGCCACCGGCGTCGATTTCTTCGAAGTGCCGGCCGGCGGCGTCACGGCTTTTAACTTCTCCATCAGCGCCGCCATCAAGGCCAGTGTCTACAACATTGCGGCGGCCGGTTCCCAGATTGCGGACGCCACCGGCAGAGGAGACAACACCAACGCCCTGGCGTTGGTGAGGCTGCAGAACCGCCTCGACCTGCCTGTCATCGGCAGCCTTGAGGGCTACCTGAAGGGCTATCTGGCTGAAATCGGCGTGGAAGCCAGCCATGCAAACAAAATGCTGGACAGCGAGCAGGCGCTGGTGGATAGTTTGGTGAACCAGCGCGAGTCGGTCTCCGGCGTGTCGGTGGATGAGGAAATGACAAACCTGGTGAAGTTTCAGCATTCCTATGCCGCTTCCGCCCGCGTGATCACTACCATCGATGAATACCTGGACTTGCTGATCAACAAGATGGGCATTGTGGGCAGGTAACCCCTGACCCAGCCCCCTTTCCCCAGAACGGGCGAGGGGGGGAAGAACCGGAAACGGGGGGCTCGCCCCCACGCCCCAGACAATAGGGGCCGGGCTCCGCCCCGGCTCGCGATAGAGGTGGCAGCATGCGCATTACCAACAACATGATGATGAACAGTTTTATGACCAACCTGAATTACAACATGAATGTCATGAGCAAATATCAGAATCAGCTTTCCTCAAACAAGCGCATCAACAAGCTTTCTGACGACCCGATCGGCATCATGTCCACGCTGGACGCCAAGGCAAAGCTCCGCAAGCTTGACATGCACGGCAACACGATCGGCGACGCGCAAAGCTGGCTGAAGCAGACGGAAACGTCGCTGCGGGAAATGAACGAGATGCTGGTGAAGGCATATGAAAACACCGTGACCGCATCCAACGGCTCGATGTCTGCCGATGACAAAGAGGCCACGGCGGAGATCGTGGAGCAAATCAGGCAGCACCTGGTGCAGCTTGGCAACTCCACCTATGGCGGCAGGTTCATCTTCGGCGGCTACAACACCACCAGTGAGCCATTCACCTATGACGCATCGGGCAACCTGCTCTACAACGGCACCAATCTGGTCACGGCGACCACCACGGAGGCAAGCGCGTTGCAGGCGCAGACGATCCAGTATTCCACCGGGATCAACGTGATCACCACCGTCTCGGTCAATGGTGTGGACATCATGGGCACCGGGGAAAACAACCTGAACAAGATCCTGTCAGACCTTGTGTCGGCCCTCAGGTCCGACGCAGGCTCCAGCACGATCAGCTCCTTCATCAATAAACTGCAGAACAAGCAGCAGGACACCCTGTCGCTGTTGGCAGACGTGGGCGGGCGCATCAACCGCCTGGACATGATGGAGGCGTCCAACGCCGACAACGAGATCAACTACACCGAGATTCTCTCCAAGGTGGAAGACATTGACCAGGCAGAGGTCACGATGCAGTTCAAGATGGCCGAGGCGATCTACCGGTCGGCGCTTGCCGTCGGCGCAAGGGTGATTTCTCCCACCTTGCTGGATTTTATGTCCTGAAACCTGAAAAAAGCGGAAATTCGTGCATTAAGTAGCACGTAAGTTTTGCCGATACATATAGCAGGATCGAGTTTTCGGTCCTGTTTCGGCTTAGGTTCGTATCAGATTCTGTAGAAAATCTGAAGGAGTATAACGATTTCCGACCGGCAGGAGGTTGCCGCGGAAGAAAAAAAGGCGGTAGAAAATGGAGTTTCCCCGTCTGGAGATCACTAGGCAGGATGCCCAAATAGAGGTGACGACCCACAAGGCCAAGGTGGAAATCTCGACGCGCAGGCCGCAGTTTCGCATGCTCCGCAACCACGCGCGCTTCCGGATGGACCGGCAGATGCCCACGATGCGCGTGGACCGCACGCAGCAAAACACGATGCTGGGCATCGGGCCGGTGCTGCAATCGGCCAGGCAGTATTTTGCGGACTCCCTGCAGCAGGGCATCGACAGCATCGCGATCATCGCCGGGGAAGGCGACGTGCTGATGCGGATTGAAAACAAAGGCAATGCCCTGGCTGATATCGGCGCGCAGGCCTATGACGGCAGCGAGCGGGAGCTGAACATCTCGGCGCTGCCGCAGGCGGAAATCAACTGGGATCCCGGCTATTTCAACCTCAACTGGACGCCGGCCTCCCTTTCCCTGGAATGGGACACCAGCGCCTGGGCAGACATCCGCGTGGAGCCCCATTACGTGGAAATCCGCATGAAGCAGTATCCGGAGCTGAAGATCCGGGTGTATTACGACACCAAAGCGCAAACCGGCGGGAAGCATTTGGATAAGTATCTGTAGCCAGTAGTCAGTAGTCAGTAGGAAGCGGTCTGTTGCAGGAAAGAATCCTGTTTGACACAGCCAGGCACAGGGAATCTATTGTGTATAGAAAGGAAACCACCCATGACATTCAAGTCCAGGCGGTTTGGGGAAATCGACGCCCCCGAGGACAAGGTAATCCGTTTCAACGGCGGCATTCCCGGGTTGGAATGCATGAAACGGTGCATACTCATAAAAGTCGAGGAGACTTTGCCCTTCTACTGGCTGCAGTCCCTGATCGACGGAGACGTTGCCTTGCCGGTGATCCATTCGTCCATCATCGACGAAAACTATTCCCTGAGTGTGGATGACAACGTGTTTGAAGAGCTGCAGATTGAGCGTGAGGAAGATCTGCTGATCGTCAACGTGGCCGTGATCCCGCAGGAGCTTTCCAAAATGACGGCCAACATGGCCGCGCCGCTGCTGATCAACATTGAGAAAAACATCGGCAGGCAGGTGATCCTGGATAACAATGCCTATCAAATGCGCCAGCCCATCTATGATGTGGTGTGCCGCAGCATAAAGGAGGTACACGACCGTGCTGGTGCTGACCAGAAAGGTGAATGAGGCCATTCAGCTTGGCGAAGAGATTACCATCACCGTGGTCAGCATTGAGGGCGACCGGGTCAAAATCGGCATCGACGCGCCCCGGAGCATGAGGATCTTTCGCAAGGAGCTGGTCGTGGAGACGATGAACGTCAACAAGGAAGCCGTGGAGACGGCGCCGCTCAATCTGGGCGCCAGCCTGAACGACGAGATCAAAAAGAAATAATCTTGGGCACCGCTTAAGATTGGAAAAAGATCACCGATATACTGGTTGTAAGCCATTCCTTCGCAACAGGCACGCTCGAGGCGCCAGCAGCGGGCCCGGAGGCGGGGGGCGGGCAACACAATAAAAAGAAGTATGGCAAGGATGCCGTACAGAAAGACTCAAGGAGGAATACCCATGAGGATCAATCACAACACTTCGGCTCTCAACACCTATCGTCAGCTGACGATCAACAACTCCGGCGGCGCCAAGTCGCTGGAAAAGCTCTCTTCCGGTCTGAGGATCAACCGCGCCGGTGACGACGCAGCAGGCCTCGCGATTTCTGAAAAGATGCGCGGCCAGATCCGCGGCCTCGACCAGGCCAGCCGCAATGCCCAGGATGGCATCTCCCTCATCCAGACGGCTGAAGGCGCCCTGAGCGAGACCCACAGCATGCTGCAGCGTATGCGCGAGCTGGCTGTGCAGGCCAACAACGGCACCAACACCACCGCTGACTTGGACGAAATCCAGAAGGAAATCACCGAGCTCAAGTCGGAAATCACCCGCGTTGCCAACAAGACCGAGTTCAACACCCAGAACCTGCTGGGCGGCTCCCTGGGCGTGAAGGCTGCCGACGGCACCACCACGATCGCGCAGTATGCCGCGGCCGGCATCAGCTTTGACGTGTCCGGCGTGGAATCCGGCGAGACGCTGACCTTTGCCCGCACCGGGACAACACTGACGCTGACCGGCACCAACAGCGGTGTGTCGCAGACGCTGACGCTCGCCGACACCACCGCCATCGCGGCCGGCACCGTGCTGAACTTTGACGCCATGGGCGTGAAGATGTCCTTCAGCGCCAACGTCAACCTGGCCACCGGCGTGAACGGCGGCGACATCGCAGCTGACACCGTGACCACCACCGGCAACGCCCTGGCTTTCCAGATCGGCGCCAACGGCAGCACCACGCTGAGCATCTCCATCTCCGACATGAAGGCCAATGCTCTTGGCAAGACGGCTTCCAACGCCTCCGTCGCTTCTCTGGACGATGTGAACGTGGTCACCAAGTCCTTCGACGACAACCTGGAAGTCATTGACGCGGCCATCAAGGAAGTTTCCGCTCAGCGCTCCTCTCTGGGTGCCTGGCAGAACCGCCTCGAGCACACGATCAACAACCTCGGCACCTCCAGCGAAAACCTGACCGCCGCCGAATCCCGCGTCTGCGATGTGGACATGGCCAAGGAAATGATGGAGTACACCAAGAACAACATCCTTTCCCAGGCTGCCACAGCGATGCTGGCCCAGGCCAATCAGGCCCCGCAGGGCGTGCTCCAGCTGCTCAGGTAATTGCAGCAACCGCAACCTACTGGCGCATTTGGAGAGGGCGAAAGCCCTCTCCTTTTTTGTTTCCCACCCATTTCAGTAACCAATTTTTGTATTTTGTCGTAAAAAACTTGTAAAATTCCTATTGTAATTCTTCTGCAACCTGCTATACTATCAGTAGTAAACAATAAACAGTAGTGAGCGGCGGGCAGTACAACACCAAATTGAAATGCTCGCCGAGGTGAAAGACCATCAATGGGAGGATGATCCGGTGAATATTCAATTCAAAAAAGGCGTATTGGAGTTGTGTGTGCTCTCCCTTCTGGCCAAGGGGGACCGCTACGGCTACGAGCTCGCCAGCAGTCTGTCTCAATCCATTGACATTTCCGACGGCACGATCTACCCGATCCTGCGCCGCCTGAAGGAGGAAGGATTTGTGACGACCTATCTACAGGAGGCCAGCGGCGGTCCGCCCCGAAAGTATTACGCTCTCACCGACTCGGGCGTGCTGGAGCAGAAGAAGCTGGAGCAGGAATGGGTGGAATTTGTGGAATGTGTCAACGTGGTGTTGAAGGAGGGGACGATTCAATGAACAAGCAATCATATCTCCTTTCGCTGGGCGGCGCGCTGCAGCGCCTGAAGCCGGAGGAACGGCGGGAGATCCTGAATGATTTTGAGGAGCATTTCGCCAACGGCCTTGCCGGCGGCAAGACCGAGGAGGAGGTGGCCAGAGAGCTGGGCGACCCGCTCTCGCTGGCCGCGCAATACACCGAGGGGCTGCCGGAGCCCGCGAAGCCCGTCACCGCTGCCGGTGTGGCCAGTGGTATCCTGGCGGGGTTTGCGCTGATCCTGTTTGACTGCATCATCGCAGCACCGCTGGTCGCGGTGATGATCGCCATCTGGATCACGTTTTGGTCTATGGTGTTGGTTTTTCTCGCCGTGTCTTTGGTTTTGTTTGCGGCTCCGTTCATCACCTGGGGTGTGCTCCCCGGCATCCTGTCGGCTTTGGGCTGCTTCCTGCTGGGCATCGCGGCCCTGGCGCTCACGGCGCTGGCCGGCATCGGCATGGTGTTTGTGACCAAATGGTTCTTCAGGGGCCTGGCGGAATATGTGAAGGCCCACATCCGTATCATCAAAGGAGGTGCCAGGGCATGAACGCGGACAATTTGAAAAAGGAAATCAAGAGGATCCGGATTGGCCATGTGGCATTGCTCCTGGCGGGCGTCTTCATCGCGTTCTCCATCCTCGGCAGCGTGCTTCTGTTTGCCGGCGGCTGGCGGTTCGGCAGCCTAGCGGGCATCAACTTGTCAGACCACAGGCAGTCCGTCAGATTCGGCCCCAGCCAGACCTATGACGTGAACGACCGCAAGGAGCTGGATCTGGAGGGTGTGGACGCGATCCGCATTGTGACCGTGTCTGACGACCCGGTAATTTCGGCGGGCGGCACCAAGGTGGTGGCGCAACTGAAGGGCCGGAGCATCAGCAGCGGCGGGCCTGTCTCGCTGGATGCCCGCAAAAGCGGCTCCACGTTGATCATTGAGGTGAAATATCCGGCTTCCAGCAGCAGGATTGACACGGCGCTCACCATCACGATCCCGGAGTCGTTTGCCGGCGATCTGCAGGTGAGCACCACCAGCGGCGACGTGGCCGCCGATGGCCTGCCGTTCCGGCTGGGAAGCGTGAGCCTGCAATCGGTGTCCGGCAACATTGACTTCAGCACGGCGGGCTATTCAAAACTTTCCGCCGGCACCGTGTCCGGGAGCATCCATCTGGCCGGCATTGCCGCGGAGACCCATGCCAGCACCACGTCCGGCGATGTGTCGCTGGACTACGCAGCCTATAAAACAACCACGGTGAGCACCGTGTCCGGCAGCGTGATTGCACGCATCCCTGACGCTGAGGGGTTCACCGTTGATTTCACCAGCACGTCCGGCGACTTCACATCCAGCCATCCGGCTCTTCCGGTCAACGGCGCGGAGCACAGGTTTCGCGGCACAGCCAATCAGGGAGACGCCACACTCAAAGTCAACACAACATCCGGCGACATGGATGTTTATGGAAAGTAGAGGGAGAAGACAATGAAAAACAAAATGCTCAGGGCAGTGGCCTGCGTGTTGGCGCTGGCTCTGGCGGCGGCGCTGACGGCAGGGTGCGGTTTCATTTCCCGCGCGTCCAACGGCGACATCGTGATTGCCGGCGGCGAGCTTTATGAGGTGAACGACCGGGAGGCCCTGGATCTGCAGGGTGTGGACAGGATCTCGATCTCCGGCGTGTCTGACAAGGTGACGGTGCGGGTGGGTAAGGAGCCCACGGCTGAGCTCACCGGCCAGTGCCGCAGCGTGGGCGACCCGGTGAAGCTGGAGGTCAGCAAAGCCGGCGGGAAACTGATCGTTGAGGTGAAGTATCCCAACAATGTGATCCGCAGCAGCAACACCGATCTGGTGGTCACGCTGCCGGAGGAGTATGAGGGCGGTCTGAGCGCCTCCACCGTCAGCGGCGGCATTGTGGCGACGAGCCTGCCGCTCAAGCTCGCCCAGGTGCATCTGAACACCGTTTCCGGCGGGATCCAGTTCAACGCTTCCTGTGAGTCGCTGGAAGCAGGCACCATCTCCGGCAGTGTGGAGATCGGCGGAATCACCGGGCCCACCACCGTCACCACGGTGTCAGGCGAAGTGGTGCTGGCGTATGACAAGGCTGCCGATACCAAGGTGGACACCGTCTCCGGATCGGTTGGGGCCAGAGTGCCCAAAGACGCTTCGTTCCAGATTGATTTTAGCTCGGTTTCCGGCAGCTTCCGCTCCAGCCATTCGGGCATCAACGTGAGCAAAGCCGGGAGCGGCTTCTCCGCCTCTGTGGGAGAGGGCGGCGCGCTCATCAAGGTGAGCACCACCTCCGGAAGCTTCAAACTGGAAGAATGACCGAGTGCGCCCCCCGCGGGGCGCTTTTTGCCGGCAGCAGGGCGGAGGCCCTCCATGCCCGATGATAGGAAAAGCCCCCGCGCAAATCTGCGCGGGGGTTTCATCACATTATTATCCCACGGTGCCGTCCACCCCGAATTAATCACCCGCCGCACTGGCAGGTGGGTGCCCTGCCCGCATTTACTGCCTTCCCCTCAGAGGGGGCATGACATCCATGCATATGGGACTCCGGGCTCCCGTTTATGATCTGTGGGTTTAAATACGGAGCTAACGCACACCCCAGGATATTTGGTTTGGTGGGATCAAATGGGCTCGAACCATCGACCTCCACGATGTCAACGTGGCGCTCTAGCCAGCTGAGCTATGATCCCGAATCGCATTTCTATTATACACAAAGTTAAGGGGAAATCAAGACTCAATCCAGAAACTGTCATGCGGAGCGTGGCGAAAAATTTCATCCGGTTGATTGCAATTTTGCGTTTCACAGCCGGATATCGCTCATAAAACAGCCGCAGCCGTTATACCTTACTAATGCGCGACGGCTGGTTTCCAAGATAACTGTTTGCGGAAGCCGGCCTGTGTGTTAGAATTTTGCAAGGATGTGGAAAGGTGAGAAGACTTTCCCTTCTGCCAGCCCTGTTGCTGCTGTTGCTGTGCGGTTGCGGCCGCGCTGCCGGCATGGGGCGGCCGGAAGCCGCTGCGCCCGTTGCCACCGCTGCCGTGGCGGACCCCGCGCGGCAGGCTGCGCTGGACTATTTTTCGGAGATCGCGTTCGGCAGCGAATACGGCATTGCGGACAAACGCATCCGCAAATGGACCGTGCCCATCCGGGCTGCCGTGCACGGTAAACCCACCGATGAGGACATGGCCGCAATCCAGCGCGTGATGGACGGCATGAACGCCGTGAAGGGTTTCCCCGGCATTTCCCTTGTGGATGAAAGCCCCAACATGGACATCCACTTTGTGCCGCTGGAGGAGATGGACAAGACCGTGTCCGGCTATGTTGAGGGCAACTGGGGCTTCTTCACGGTGCGCTATGGCGCCGGCGGCATCCGCGAATCCTGCGTGGCCATCGCCAGCGACGCCACAGACCAGCAGGCCCGCAACCATCTTTTGTTTGAGGAGATCATTCAGTCCGCCGGCCTCATGCGCGATTCAGACCGCTACGCCGACAGCATCTTCTACGGCCAGTGGACCACGGTGCAGCAGCCGGATGAGATGGATTGGGAGCTCATGGGCATGCTTTACCTGCCCCAGATCAAGACGGGGATGGGCATGGAGCAGGCAATGGACCTGCTGGAGCAATATGAAAAGACCGCGCCGGGCAGCTCGAATGCGCCGGCCAGCTGATCAATACAAGGGATGAGGAGACCACACCGATGAAGAAGCTTGCCATCTTGCTGGCGGCGGTTATGCTGCTGGCCGTGGGCTGTGACCTGGCGGTGATCGGGCCAGCCACCACCGCGCCGGCCACCGTGGCGCCCGCTCCGTCGGAACCCGCACCGGAGCCCACCGCCGAGCCCACACCGGAGCCGACCCCCGCGCCCACGCCGGAGCCCACATTGCCCGGTGTGCTGGATCAACGCGTTTACAGCCGGTTTGAAACCGTGGGCTTCGGGGGCCAAAGAGACGGCAGCCCGGTCCTCTCCAAATGGGATGGGCAGCTCAAAATCCAGGTAGCCGGCAAGCCCAACGAGGCGGACCGCAAGGCGCTTGCCGCCATTCTCACAAGGCTTCGCGGCGTCGCCGGCATGCCGGAGATGCTGTTTGTGACGGCGGGCGGCAATTTTGTGGTGGGCTACTTGCCTGACGATCAGGGCGCGACCATAATCCCCGGCCATGCGGGCAGCGACGCGGCAGGTTTCGCAGACCCGCCCGCCGGGAAAGCCGCCGTGCTGATCCCCGACGGTCTGGCGGATCAGGCGGCCCGCGACAGGGCCGTGGCCCATTTTGTGTTGCTGGGCCTGGGCCTGGCGGAGGACCCGGCCGGCAGCGGCGCCAGCGCGCTGGATCAAAGCGCCGGCACCGCAGCTCCCTCCGAGGAGGATTGGCTGATGCTCTCGCTGCTCTACGGCTCCGGCGCATCGGCGGGCATGGGTGCGGAGGAGGCCATGCCGCTGGTGCGGGCCTTTGACCCCGGCCAGGCCATCGCGCCCAACTCCGCCAACAGCGGCGCCATCGGCAGCCAGGCGCAGATCGCCTATTTCAACGAGGTGGGGTTTTATTGGGGCGGCAGCTCCAGCGGCATTGTGAGCAAATGGGCTGAGCCCATCCGGCTTGAGATTGCCGGCGAGCCCACGGAGGAGCAGAGGCAACTGCTGGAGGGTTATGTGGAAAGGCTCTCCGCGATCGGGGGCTTCCCCGGCATCCAGACGGTGACCGACGGCGGCACGCTGGTGGTGTCTTATCGCACGGCGGCGGAGCTCAAGCAGGAATACCCTTCCATGGCCGAAAATGAATCCGGATATTTCCAAATCAACCGGGCCAAGGGCGGCAGGATCACCACGTGCGTGATCGGGGCTGCCACCGACTTTGCAGACACAGCCGCCGGCCGCGCCCAGTTCTTGAGGATGCTGATGCGCGCGCTGGGCTTTGAACACACCGCCGACATTTATCCGGACAGCGTGTTTAACTATTCCGCCAACGTGCGTGACTGGGCGGCGCTGGATTGGAAGATGGTGGAGTTTCTATATCGAGAGGATGTCAAGCCCGGTGAAAAGCGCGACGCGGTGATCAAGAAGCTGCGGCAATAGGCGGGGGAGCCGCTCCCCTATGGGGGGCTACTCCGGTCTTCTTTTGATGTTGTCCCACAGGTCATAGTTCTGCGTGTTCTGGATCGCCCGGAAAAGGTGGATGTCCGCTTCCGGGCAGAGCCCCTTCAGGTGCTTGACCAGTTCCTTCATCTCCTGCCGCTTGGTGTGGCCGCAGGCCGGGCAGGCGTTGTGGGCCACCGGCAGGTTGAGACTTTGGCCGGCGCTGATGATGTGGCTTTCCTCCAGATAAATCATCGGGCGGATCTGCACCATGTCGGTGCGATCCATCCATGTCACCGGTGCAAACACCCGCAGGCGGCTTTCATACAGCATGCTCATCAGCAGTGTTTCAATCAGATCGTCACGGTGGTGGCCCAGCGCGATTTTGTTGCAGCCGTGCCTTTTCGCCAGCTCGTTCAGCGACCCCCTGCGCATCTTGGCGCAGAGCGAGCAGGGGTTGGTCTCCTTCCTGGTGTCAAAGATCACAGGGCCGATGTTGGTGTGTTTGATGTGCAGCGGCACGCCGATGGCCTCGCAATGCCGCAGAATCGGCTCCGGCTCCAGATCGCCGAAACCCAGGTCGATCATGCCGCCGCAGAGCTCAAAGGGATAGTCGGAAAAGCGCCGGTATTCGGCCAGCGCCGTCAGCAGCAGCAGGCTGTCTTTGCCGCCGGACACGCCCACCATCACGCGGTCGCCCGCCTGGATCATCTGAAAATCCTGGTCCGCCCGGCGGAGCAGGCTCAATACTTTTTTCATGTCTTCCTCCTGATGAACAACTGGATTATAGCATGATCGTTGCGGTGGCCGCATCCTGCACCGGCAGCGCTCCGGGGTGGCTGCGGGTGTTCTGTTTCCACTTTTTGCCACCTGTAAACAATCGATGAATTGGCGGCAAAAGGTTTACCATCGGGGCGTTGCATTCTATAATAGAGAAATAGCAATGTGAGGTGAAGCCTTTTTGATGAAACAAATGAAAAAACTGTCTGCCGCTTTTATGGCAGTCACGCTGCTGCTGACGCTCTTTCAGGCCCCGGCACTGGCCGCGCCTGCGGATGCCGGGATCACCGATGAAAATCTGCAGCTGGCGCTGGTTGAGGCCGGTGTGGATACAAACAACGACGGCAAGATTGCCCTGGAGGAGCTGAAATCCTTCTCCGAGCCGTTGATTCTGACCAACAAGGGCGTCACGGACCTCACCGGTCTGGAAAACTGCATGAATGTCACCGAGTTGGATGTGAGCATCAACTATGTCTCAGACATCAAGGCGCTGAAAGGCTTGACGAAATTGCGCAAGCTGGATATCAGCTTCAATAAAGTGAGCGATCTGTCGCCGCTGGCCGGGTTGGTCGCGCTGGAGGAGCTGAAAATATCGCAGAACACGCCGGACAGCCTGGCCCCCCTCAAGGGTCTCCGGGAGCTCACGGTGCTGGAGGCCGCCGGCATCGGCGTGGCCGACCTTTCACCGCTGGGCGATCTGAAAAAGCTTGTGTCTCTGCAGCTGAACGGCAACGGCATCTCCGACATATCGGCGCTGTCCGGCATGACGGCCATGGATGAGCTGTGGCTCAGCAACAACGCGATCACCAGCCTTTCGCCGCTGGCGGGCCTTGTGGCGCTGACGCAGCTGGATGTGTCCGGCAACAAGATCACCGATCTGGCCCCCGTGGCCGGCATGACCAAACTGGAGTATCTCACGGCCTATGACAACCCCTTTGCCGATCTCACGGCGCTGGGCAGCCTGTCTATGCTGGCAGAGGTGAACATTTCCAACACCGCCGTGACAAACCTGAGCCCGCTGGCGGGCCTCAAGACGCTCGCGGCTGTCTGGGCCGATGAAACCGAGGTGGCCGACCTGAGCCCGCTGGCGGGCTTGACGGGCCTGACGGCGTTATCGGTGGAAAACACGCTGGTGGAAAACCTTGACCCGCTCAAAGACCTGAAGGCCCTTGAGTCCCTGAACTTTGCCGGCTCCGGCGTGCAGGACATCTCCCCCCTGGCCGGCCTCACGGAGATGGCGATCCTGAACCTTTCCGGCAACACCGTTGAGGACATTTCGCCCCTCTCCGGCATGGTGAAGCTGGGCGAGCTCTACATGGCCGGCAACGGGTTTGAAGACCTTTCCGCGCTGAAGGGCATGGTGGATCTGGCGGCGCTGGACGTGTCTGACAACGCCGTGCAGGACATTTCACCGCTAGCCGGGCTGACCTCTCTGGTGAACCTGGATCTCTCCAGAAACGGCATTACGGATCTTTCCCCGCTTCGGGGTCTGAGCAGCCTGGCCGATCTGCGGGCCGGCACCAACCTGATCAACGATGTATCACCGCTGCAGGGGCTGACTGGCCTGGACAACCTTGTGCTCGACGACAACGAGATCACCGACGTCTCCCCGTTGAAGACGCTGACGGCGCTGATGCGGCTGTCTCTGGCAGGCAACCAGATTTCCGACATGACCCCCGTGGCCGCCCTTGAGCAGCTGGGCTATCTGGACATCAGCCGCACCGGCACGGCCAACATCGGCTTCCTGTCGTCGCTGCCGGGCCTCACGATCCTGCTGGCAAGCCACTGCGGCATCACCGACATCCTGCCGCTTTCCGACCTGCAGGACCTGAGCTACATCGACCTTTCCTACAACGAGATCGCCACGCTGGACCCGCTCCACGGCATGCAGCTGACAGCGCTGGACGTGAGCTTCAACGGGCTTGGTACGCTGGCCCCGCTGAGCGCGACCGACTTCCAGGTGGAGGGTCTGTTTTTCCTGAACGCCGCCGGCAACGGCATCGATTTTGAGGGCGACACACAGGACCGTGTGATCCTGGAGGACCTCAAGTCGGTCTACGGAGACGTTTCGGTGGTGGATGATGAAACCGTGAGCGGTTATGGCCTTGTGCAGGCGGTGTGGAGCGGCACCGAGTCTGCGGAGGACTGGCCGGAGGGCAAGCCCATGAGCTATGTGGTGACCGGCCCCAAGGAGGGCGGAGAGCCTGCCGGCACCGAAGCCCCAACCCTGCAGACCGGCGGTGATTACGAACCTAACATCCCCGCCAGGGAAACCGCACCCATCGGTGTGATTGTGATCATCATCCTGGCGGTGCTGGTGGTGGGCGGCGCGCTGGTGATGCTTTTCCTGAAATCAGCTAAAAACAAGCCGGAGGGGAAATAACCGGCCCATTTGAATCAGTAAAATGAAAATGCAGCGCCCATGAGGCGCTGCATTTGAGTTTGCCCTGTGAAGATCAGTCAAACAGCGACTTGATCAGGTCTCTGGAGTCGTCGTCCACAACCTCATAGAAGATCTCCTGGCCGCTGCGGTGCCCCTGGATAATGCCGGCTGTTTTGAGCTTAGCCAGATGAGCAGACACACTCGGCTGGGGGATGCCCAGAGATTCCTGGATCGTGGTCACATTGCGGGCCTGGCTCATCAGGTCCTGCACGATGCGCAGCCTGTGGGGGTGGGAAAGCGCCTTCAGCTTGTCAGACAGAACAACCACGCGGTCCATTTCCTTTGTCATACGTTTCACCTCTTGAATTCACCCGGCTATATGCCATGATTGCTTCGTTTGCATAGTTAATATTGCACATTCGCCAGCTTTTCATACCTGCAACTTGTATATTTTTTTGTGTATATGTCGGCCGGGATTTATGCGCGAAGATATATATATCATAGCGGTGCGAAAAAGGCAAACTGAATTTGCCGATACTTGTCGATTTCGGCGAAATGGTCAATTATGGCTCCTCATTTTGTATGATAGCGCCCAGTGCAGTTCATCAGTTGTTTTCAATTTCCAACATGTTCATCGTAGTGTATAATGTTGGCAACACAACCCGAGGAGGTACTTATGGCTGATCGTCTTGTGAAGTGGGCTGTGCTTGGCCCGGGCATCATTGCGCGGAAATTCTCCGAAGCGTTATCCGGTGTGCAGGGTTCTGTGCTGCACGCGGTGGGCTCACGCGATCTTGCGCGGGCAAAAGCGTTTGCGGAGCTCTATGGGGCGCCCGCTGCATATGGCAGCTATGAGGAGCTGGCCCGCGACCCGGAGGTGGACGCCGTCTATGTGGCTTCGCCGCACACCGGGCATTGCGAGCACGCTTTGCTCTGCCTGGAGCATGGCAAGGCGGTGCTGTGCGAGAAGCCTCTGGCAGTGAATGCCGACCAGGCCCGCAGGATGGCGGATGCCGCCCGTGCCAATCAGGCATTCTTGATGGAGGCGATGTGGAGCAGGTTCTTGCCCGCGTCCGTGCATGCCCGCAAGCTTGCTGCGGAAGGCGCCATCGGCGAGGTGCGGATGCTCTCGGTTGATTTTTCCTTCACCATGCCGGTCAATCCCGATTCCCGGCTCTTTTCACCGGCGCTGGCCGGCGGCGGCCTGCTGGATGTGGGCATCTATGTGATGCACCTTTCGGCCTCGCTGTTTGGTGCATCGCCCGAAAAGGCGGAATCGTTTGCCCACATCGGGCCAACCGGCGTGGATGAAAACGCCGCTCTGCTGCTCAAATATCCCGGCGGCCAGATTGCGGCAATGACCTGCGGCGTGCACGCCCATGGCCACAACACCGCCTCGATCATCGGCACGGATGGCCGGATTGAACTGCCGACGTTTTGGACGGCAGACACGGTGCGCCTGATCAAGGGCGGGCACACGGAGGAACTGAAATTCCCGATGGATGTGAACGGGTTTGAGTATGAGATCCGCGAGGTGGCAGACTGTGTCCGCAAGGGCCTGGTGGAAAGCCCCAACCTGCCGCTTGAGGAATCCATCGCCATTCTGGACACAATGGACGGCTTCCGCAGGCAGTGGGGGCTTAAGTATCCGGGGGAATAAATTCATCCAAGTTCGGAAAGGTGGTATTGCATGAATCAGAAAGATCAAGCAATGTTTGATATGATTCAGTGGCTTTCACATCCTAGTGAGCTTGGCAGGCGACCTGCAAGAATTGAGCTTACAGGCAGTTTCGACTATCTGGATATGAAATACTATGTTTTCAAGTTTCGGAAAGGTCTGCTTAATTCCAAATGGTTGCTGGGTGTTTGCGGAGGGTATGAGAATGACGATCTTACCCATTGCGGCCATGTATTCAGTGATTACTCAGAATATCATCAACCAACAGAGGTTGAGGATGCTTGCAGAATTGTGGAAATGATCCGGCAGTATTGGATTCAAAGAGCAAATGAATTTGAGAGCCAAGGTTAGGCGAGAGAAACTCGCACCAGCTTGTGTTCCTGGATCAGACTGATACGATGAACAAGCTATCTTTCTGGAGGATTCTATGAGCAAATTCATCCTGACTGCCTTCGCCGATGAAATCTGCGACGACCTCAATGAGCAAATGGACGTGCTGGCCCGGCACGGCATCCAATTCATCGAATTCCGTGGGGCCGACGGCAAGGGCGTGGCGGGCTACACGCCAGAGGAAGCCCGCGCCGCAAGGCAGCGCATGGAGGCCAGGGGCTTTGCCGTGTCGGCGGTGGGGTCGCCGGTGGGCAAAACGTTCATTGACGACGACTTTGAGCCGGCATTCGAGCAGTTCAAACAAGTGGTTGCGCTGGCCAAGGCGTTCGGCACGCAGTTCATCCGCCTGTTCAGCTACTATATCCCCGAAGGTGACGACCCTTCTGCCTGGCGCGCCGAGGTGATGAAGCGCATGCAGGCCATGGCGGACTACGCCGGGCAGGCCGGGGTGATCCTGCTGCACGAAAACGAAAAGGGGATCTACGGAGACACGCCGGAGCGCTGCCGCGACCTTTTTGACACGGTGCAAAGCCCGGCGCTGTGGGCTACTTATGACCCCTCCAACTTTGTGCAGTGCGGTGTGCAGAATTACCCACACGCGTTCCGGATGCTTAAGGGCAAGATCCGCTATGTGCACATGAAGGACTCGGTGGATACTGCCGGTGAAGCGCAAGCCGATACCGGCTTTGACACCCATGTGGTGAGCGACGCTCACCGGCCGGTGGGGCAGGGTGACGGCAACTGCCGGGAAATCCTGGCGGAGCTCTGGCGCGATGGGTATGAGGGCTTCCTCTCCATCGAGCCGCACCTGGTGAACAACCACGACATCCCCGGCACCGGTGCGGACAAGTTCGCCGTGGCGGCGGATGCACTGAAGAAGCTGATCGCCGAAATCCAGGCTGAGGAGGCATGACATGAGTAAAAAAACCCGCTGCGCCGTGGTGGGCTTGGGCGCCATCGGCCCCACGCACCTTGCCGCCATCGACAGCATTGAAAACGCAGAACTGGTTGCCGTGTGCGACGTGGTGCGAGATAAGGCCGACAATTATGCCGAAGCCTACGGCTGCAAGGCCTACTATGATTTTGACGAGATGCTGCAGGATGATGCCATTGACCTGGTGCACCTCTGCGTGCCCAGCGGCATGCACGGCGATCTGGGTGTGAAGGCGGCAAGGGCCTGCAAGCATGTGCTGGTGGAAAAGCCCATCGACGTGACGCTGGAGGCGGCAGACCGCTTGATCAAGGCTTGCGAAGAGGCCGGCGTGGTGCTCTCCTGCATTTCGCAGCACCGCTTTGACGACGCGATGGTGGAGGCCCGCGAGGCGCTGGAGCAGGGCCTGTTTGGGAAGCTCACCTTCGGCGGGTCCCACACCAAGTGGTACCGCTCGCAGGAGTATTATGACAGCGGCGACTGGCGCGGCACCTGGGCGCTGGATGGCGGCGGGGCGCTGATGAACCAGAGCGTGCACTATGTGGACATGCTGCAGCACATGATGGGCGAGGCCGACGAGGTGTTTGCCTATTGCGGCACGCTCGGCCATGAGCGCATCGAAGTGGAAGACGTGGCCGCCGCCACGATCAAATTCAAGAGCGGCGCGCTGGGGCTGCTGGAGGGCAACACCACGGCCTTCCCCGGCTATTGCACCAGGCTCGATATCTATGGCACCGACGGCGGCATCATCATGGAGAATGACAAGATCCGCGAGCGCAAGTTCCGCGCCGAGGGCGCCGGCGGTGATGGGTTCTATGGCACTTACTCAGACGGCTGCGAAGTGCGCCAGGGCGCCGGAGCCGGCAGCGCCGCCATTGGCGCAGGCTCCCATCAGCGCCAGATCCAGGACGTGGTGGATGCCATTCAACAGGGCCGCCAGCCCAAGGTGACCGGCCGCGACGCCCGGCACCCGTTGGCGATCATCCTGGCTGTCTATGAATCGGCCAGAACCGGGAAAGCAGTGAAGGTGCAATGACTGCCTTTGAGCAAAAACCTTATATGGCAGGGAAAGAATTTCCCGGCCTGGCCCAGCGCATGGCCTATGCGCTGCTGGGCACGTTTCCGGATTTCATTGCTGTGCAGTCGGATCTGGCGGACGAGGGATCCCAAAGGCAGCTATATGATTTTCTCTGGCATGCCGCCGCTTTGATTTATGAGGAGCCCGGCGTGCTTGGGCTGCCGGATTTGCCAGACGATTCCTATGGGTTCCTGGAAGTGAACAACCGCAAGCCCGAGCTCATCAAGGCAATGCGGAGCATCCTGAAGAAGATCGACGGGTTTTATGAGCTGTTGATGAAGTTGGGTGAGGCCGGCGAGGCGGTTGGCGGAGGCTTGCGGGTGCCGAAAGCTGCTTTGAAGCTACAGGCCAACAAACAGACTGCGGTTCTCAAGAAGTTTGGTTTCTCGGTGGAAGATGCCGGGGATGTGTTGCTGTTTTCCTGCGAGGGATACGAGGCGATGGTTCCGGCCTGGGTGGCGCTTTCCCATGCTGTGTGCTCCAGAAGGTTTCCGGTTGCGGCGTTTGCGCGCTGCATGTTTGACCCATCTCTGCCTTACGGCACCGGGGTGTTTGCGTTTCTGTCGGGCAATGCGGCGTTGTTCCAGGCACTGGAGGAGTGGCAGGCGGCCAACGGGTATATCAGAAAAGATGTTATCTCCGAGACGGGCAGCCGTATCGAGTGGAGCAAGCCGTTGACCAAGAAGGATGATATTGGTCTAAACATTTGGTTTGATTACCGGAAGCTGTACCCTGTGATCTTTGAGCTCAAAATCCCCCGCTTCCGCGAAGTGCTGCAGCGGTATGGCGGCATGGACGTGCGCCTGCAGGGGTTGATCCTCGAGCGGACCAAGCCCTGTGACGGTTGCGGTTATTGTGTGCAGACAGACCGGGAGAAGCGCAAGCATCTGACTTTTATGGCCGAGCACAACGGGCGCACTCACCGGATTTGCCCGTTCTTCCCCTATCTGAACTGGCATTGTCTGGATGAGAACGCATTGCTGGCCATCAAGGGCATGCTTTGGGTTTCCGAAGGCGCTCTGCGCGATGGGGCCACTCAATAGCCAATGCCTACATTTCCAGTGGATTGGGTACGCTAACTTGTAATGCTGCCATCGGAGGGCATGAATGGACACGATCAACGCCGCGATCATCGGCTGCGGCAACATCCATCACACGCACGCCGTTGTGCTCCGCGAGCTGGAAGGTGTGCACCTGGCGGCGGTGTGCGACAACAGGCCGGAGCAGGCACAGGCCTCCGCCGAGGCCAACGGCTGCGCGATGTTCACCGATTACCGGGAGCTTTTGAAAGACCCTGATATCGACGCCGTGCACATCTGCACACCCCACTATCTGCATGGGCAGATGGCCATCGACGCGCTGAAGGCCGGCAAATATGTGCTGGTGGAAAAGCCGATGGCCTGCTCACCGGCCGAAGCCCGCCAGATGATTGAGGAAGACCGCAGGCAAGGGGGCGGCAGGCTGTGCGTTGTGCTGCAAAACCGCTACAACGAGGCGTCGAGGATGCTCAAGAGCATTGTGGACAGCGGCCAGTTTGGGCGCTTGCTGGCCTTGCGCGGCTTGGTGGCGTGGCATCGTGATGAGGCCTATTACGCCGATGGCTGGCACGGCAAGAAGATCTATTCGTGTGGCGGCGTGATGATCAACCAGGCCATCCACACGCTGGACCTGCTGCAATGGATCGGCGGCGGCGCAGCCAGCATCAAGGGCTGCGTGAGCACCGACAGCCTCATGGGCATGATTGATGTGGAAGACACCGCCCATATGCGCATTGTGATGAAAAACGGCATACCGGCGGTTCTTTATGCCACGGTGGCCTATGCCGCCAACGCCCCGGTGGAGATTGAGGCGGTGCTGGAAGAAACGGTGATCCTGATGAAAGGCGACCGGCTCTATAACACTACCGGGGGTTTTGAGGTGCTTTGCGACTCGCAGGGTTACGCCATCGGGGGCCGGGACTATTGGGGCAGCGGGCACCTTGCCCAGATCATGGATTTTTACCACTGCATCAGCGAGGGGGAGCCGTTTTACATCGACGGCGAGCAAGGCATTGAGGCGGTCAAGCTGGTGCATGGGCTCTATCAGTCGTCCGAGGTGGGCAGGGTGGTGTCGATCTAGGGAAAAACCCTCATCCCCAACCCCTTCCCCCATGGGATTGGGGGAAGGGGCATTTCACCAATCAAACAACTCTTTTTGTATCTGTTTATCTGTTATAATGGAATCGATGTGAATCGACGGGGTGACATTTTGAGAGAAATACATGCCAGCGAGATTGAGGAAAAGGTTTATGAGCTGAGCCTTTCCGCCTGCCGCAGGCTGGACGAGGCCGCTGTGTGCGCATTGAAGGAAGCGGCTGCGGCCGAGCGCTCCCCCTTCGGGCGGGAGTCACTACGGCAGCTGGTGGAAAACCTGCGGGCCGCGGAGGAGCTGAACCTGCCCCTCTGCCAGGACACTGGCATGGCCGTGGTGTTTGCCGATGTGGGGCAGGATGCCCACATCACGGGCGGGCTGCTTGCCGACGCGGTGGACAGCGGCGTGCGCCGGGCCTATCGCGACGGTTATTTCCGCGCGTCGGTGCTCACGCCGCTGGAGAGAAAAAACACCGGCGACAACACGCCGGCCATCCTGCACACGCAGATTGTGCCCGGCGACCGGGTGAAAATTACTGTGGCCCCCAAGGGCTTCGGCAGCGAAAACATGAGCCGGCTGCAGATGCTCAAGCCCGCGGCGGGGCTGGCCGGTGTGAAGGAGTTTGTCATCGAAACAGTGCGCCTGGCCGGCGGCAACCCCTGCCCGCCGGTGGTGGTGGGCGTGGGCGTGGGCGGCACCTTCGAGCGCTGCGCGGAGCTGGCCAAGCGGGCCCTGCTGCGCCCGGTGGGGCAGCCCAATCCAAACGAGGCGATGGCGGCGTTGGAGCGGGAGCTGCTGGAGGAGATCAACGGCTTGGGCATCGGGCCGATGGGCCTGGGCGGCTCGGTGACGGCGCTGGCTGTGCACATTGAGACTTTCCACACCCACATCGCCGGCTTGCCGGTGGCCGTAAACATGCAGTGCCACTGTGCCCGCCATGCCGAAGGTGAGGTTTGACGATGGAACACCGACTGAACACACC
>JAEYYW010000176.1 GCA_023428265.1 Bacillota bacterium
GCAGCCTCAATGTGGTTCTTTACCGGGTCGTCGATGATGCCGATCCGGCAGCCGACACCAGTGATGGTGCCACCAAAACCTGTAGCCAGGAAGTTGAAGAACTGACCTTCCAGGCTCCACATCTGCATGGCCGCATCGCCTGCCTTGATTCGGGTGCCGGGGAACACATCGGAGAAGATCACCAGGTCGGGATCGACCTTGGTGGCGTCGATGCCGTCGCGTACCATACGGCTGAAGCGCGTGGCCAGGAAGTCGTTATAACTGGCGTTGATGATCCTGGTCTCGTTGTCTTTGCCCATACACCATTCATTGAAGAGCGACAGGATGAAGCTTTTCCCATGGCGTGGCGGTATGGAGATTGTGACCTTGCGATATGGCTTGCCAGTCTTTGGGTTGATCAGGGTGTGCTCGAAGATGCCTTGCAGCGTATCGGCGACTTGATGAAGGTAAACTTTGTCGTCTGTATAAAACTTTGGGAACCGCATCTGACAGTAAGTCCAAAAGTCATGCCTGGCATCATCGTATGATGCCATATTGCTTCCCTTGATGATCTTTTTCAGCTTTTCAGCCCCTTGCTTTTGAACCACAGACACGAAGATTCACCCCCTTTCATGTGCATTGAAAAAGAGCCCCGCTAGAGGCCCTAGAATCGCTTCCAGTAAAACGCGCCCTGTTACCGCCGCAGGCGCTCTGTGGTGAAATTAAATCGGGTTTAAATGGGTTTTAAATGGGGTTTCGCGCATGGCTTCGCCCTCAACCAGTTTTTTCCATCACAGTCTGGTTTTTGCTGCCGTTTTGTTCGTGCATCGTCTCACATGGAGATTGCTCATCCGCTGGGTCTGACGCACTGCTTTTGTTTGTGACCTTGATACCGATTGTTACTTCATAAGTCTTGTCTTGGATATAGAGCTTGAGTTTTGCCCGGCGTTGCCTGGCGTCCACCTCGGTGAGCTGATGACTTAACTTGGCCAGCGGCCCGGAGGTGATCACCGTAAACCCGCCCAGATCTCTGATTCCATTTGCAATGTCCAGTGGCTGACCGTTGTTTCCGAGAATCAACCATGGCTCCATCTCCTGCAATGGAACCGATGATGGAACACCAGGTGACAGACCAAGGAAACGCATCACGCCCGGAACCCCACGGATCGTGTAGTATGTCCTGGGGGCCAGCTCAGTTTCGACAAACACATAACCGGGCAGTAGGACGCGCTGTGTGTCAACCCAGCGACGGTCTTTCCTCTCCTGAAGGGTGCCGATAGGCACCAATGCCGTGACGCCCAAGTTGGAAAGCTTTTTCTGCACATCCTGTTCCGCGCCTGTCATCACATGAACGACATACCATTTCACGATCCTTTGCCCTCCATGCCATCGACAAACTCCACAACCTGGGCATACAACTCCGGCCTTTTACGAGCCATGGCCTCGAATACGACCCCCTTAACTGCGTCGAGGCCTTTCTCAAATTCGGCCTTGTTCTTGATCTCCACATCCTTTTTGTACATCGCGGCGCGGATTAGGCCGGTTGTTTCCCGGAGAAGCTTTTCAGGCGCGATGCTTGCCCAGTCTTCAGGGGCAATATTTCCCAGGGCGTTGTAGACATTGTTGCTGGCCAGCCGGATTATTGCTTCTGTGGTGTCCAGGTTTGGATACTTGGCCAGCTCCTCCGTCATACGACGGAAATTCTCCTGGGCGATCTTGAGCCTCTCAACATTGGCGTGAAAGTCCTGGGCATACCGACAGATGGATGCCGTGGAAATCGCGATGCTTTGAGTGGCCAGATAATCTACAATGTCACTGTACCGGCAATTGGACAGCAGCATCTGCTCCACCGCATCCTGTAGCTCCTGGGATAGATCGTCGATCTTCCCATGCTTTCGGCGGCGTCCCATTACATCCTCACAGCCGGGTCCGTAATGAAACCCTTGGACAGCCGGATGCCGTTGGCAGTCAGGCCAGCTTCACAGGTCTTGTAATTGGCAACGCAAGCCTCCATGGGCCGCTGGGCACCATAGACCTCCCGAATTTCGATGTACCCGGCCTTTTGTAAAAAGCTCAGCGATTCAGAAAACTCGTCAGGACGCAATTCCTGAAGCGCCATTTGGAGATCCTCAATCCGCTTCCAGTCCTTTTCAAGGATGTTCATCACACGCATAAAAGCGCCGTTGTTGCTGGCAAAGGAACCGGCCACCAAACGCTGACGCATGAGATCTTGTTCGTTCGGGTTCACGTTATTTGCTCCTTTCAATCAGCAAGTCATATACCTTTTGAAGCTGGCCACCGAGTTTGGCAATCTCACGGAAGAAGTCTTCACGCACCAGATATTCCGCTTTGATGCCTTTGATCTCACTGTCCGTCCGGTCAAACCGTTCCTCGATGCGCTGCTCCAGTTTGGCATATGCCTGTTCACTGGCATCCTCGACACGGCACAGCTCCTCGCGCTTGGCATAGGTTTGGCGGATCTCTTGGATCGCTTCATCCTGGGCGTCCACACGCGAAATTGTACGCTTGAGAAAAAAACCGATGATCCCGAAGATGATACCGAGGATGAAGATCACAATGGTCACGATGATGGCTGGTGTCATGTTCGGCTCCAAACAAAAAAGATTGGGTCTTATGACCCAATCTTATATACCGACATGTGAGATTACAAATGAAGGGCTTCAATCTTTCTGTTCTGTCAGAATTTGAAAAAATGACTCCTGACCATCCATAGGACGGTTGCGAACCTGCTTCACTACCGGGGATACTATCTCACGGATGTGCCGCTCTGTCAATCCGTATCTCTGGGCCAGATCTCTGAAGTTGAACCCATTGAACTCGGATTTAATCAGCTCGTTCCGCTCATTTCTCACCAACGAATCTGGCTTTGGGATATAGAGCTGGAACCCACCAAACCGCTCCACAAGCCCTATGAATTGGTCGAAACCAATAATATCGACGATCTCCCGATATTCAGGTTTCAGATCATCCAAACCAACTTTCAACTCCATTTATATACCCCCTTTGTCTGCGTTCTTTAGTATCTTTTTTAGGCTTTCAATAAGCTTCCAACCACCCTCCATAGTTACAAACCGAAACGGCTGCTCCGTTGTGCAATCCACCTTCAGGCTTTTATGGATGATCCCGCAGAGTCTGTCGCCGAGCGTGGCTGAGCTGGGGGATGCATCGCGCAGCAGATACATGAGCCGCCAGACCTTCCGCTGCTGGTCGGCGGTGATGCCACCGGGCCGCTGCTCATGTTTGGAAGAGGGAGCTGCCTGCGGTTGCTTCTTGATAGCGGCAAGCTTCATGAGCCTCGCCAACTCATCAATCACCAGGTTAGCTTCATCACTCGATAGCATGGAGAGACTATGCTTGCTGGTCACCCGGTACACCAACCCGTGCAGGTCATCATCTGGGTTCCCCCGTTCCACCATGCCAAGCTCACCAGCCGTGGCATAGATACACCCACGCTGTCCGGCTGTCATTTTCTTGACGGTTAGCTCCTGCATGACCATCTCTCCTTTGTGAGCTGTGAGCGCCGCGCCCGGAGATCTCCGGGCGGCCCCGGCTTCCACGGGGCTGGGCCTTGGGCTACTTGGTGGGTTGAAGCTTACTGGCTACCAGTAACTTCATGGCGTTGTGTAATGAAATCACTGTGAAACATAGAGTGAGCGGGAAAATGCTTCCAGTGTTAATCGAGGTGATCTTATGTGCCCAGCACTCCTGGCAACGACCGCGACAGTAACCTTCTGTTCCCATCGGCAGCATGTTGTACAAACGCTCTGTTTCCTTAGCGACGGCTTCGATGTTCAGCTGCTGGTGCTCAGGGAAGTCGCTCATAATGGGTTGATGGTGTTTGCTCATGGTCTCAGTCCTCACTTTCCTTCACGAGCTCGTTGGAGTTTTCCTTGATGTATCGTGATACCCTCCGATATCCAATGGAGTTACTGCCTTCGTCAAAGCCACGGAAACCAACTCTTGCAGGATAGGCAAATGTCTGTTCATTGCCTTCTCCTAGTACAACCACAATGGCCCACCCAAAGGTGTGAAGAATCATATTGATCCACCATAAGAGGCCAGAATCTCTGAACTCTTCCCATGTCTTTCTCTTAACCATGTTTTATCCCTTTCAGAAAGCTGTGAGCGCCGCGCCCGGAGATCTCCGGGCGGCCCCGGCTTCCACGGGGCTGGGCCTTGGGCTTATTGAATGCTCGGCAGTGTGCTCCTGACACCATCTGGCAGGCCATCAAGCCATACAAAGCTATTTTCATAGATGAAATTGTCGTATGCGTTGGCTGTCTGGTTGGCTCGTTTCTTGGCCTGTTCTGCCAACTCCTGTTTCTCCTTATCCAGCGAATCCTTATACTGGTTATAGGTAAGAACATCGGCTTCGTAGCTGGCGATCATGGCTTTGGCAGTGTCTTCCACCGTCTTTCGGTTTTCATCAGATGTGACCGTATCAACCCTCTGCACAATGTTGTCCAAGGTGTTGAATGTCTTCCAGCCCAGCTGTATGAAAAAGAGCATAAGCAACGCGCCAACCAGGACGATGAGGAGTGCGGCAACGACCGCAATCTTGATGTGAGTAGCCTTGCTTGTGGTTTGCATGGGATATACCTCCTTATCAGCTGTGAGCGCCGCGCCCGGAGCGATCCGGGCGGCCCCGGCTTCCACGGGGCTGGGCCTTGGGCTTCAAGTTTCGGGTTTGAGCGTTTCCCGGTTCACTTTGTAGCCGAAAACATCCTTAACCTTCAGAATGATTCCGATCTCGGCCAAGGTTGCAGCGGGGTACTTCTTGACAGCCTCCTTATCGACTGTCTCCGGTTTGCTGATGATACACTCAGTCATTTTCCGGGCGCGGAGCTTAGCGATGATATCATCCAGTAGCGCCCTTGCCGTTGGCAGCACCGCCTTGGTTGACTTGCGGTAACCGACCTCGCCGTTGTTGAGCACCATTGTTTTCTTGTCACCAAGCTCCTCCTTGTGATCGTCGAAGTAGGACTGCATGATGGCTTCGAGGCGGACGATAGCCTCCTGGTGGGGCTTTGCCGCCATCTCAGCGGCCAGCTTGGCATCGGCGATGATCTGCTGCATCTTGGCCTCGGTGGCCTCGATGGCGATCTGGTGTTCAATGATCTCGGCGAGGGAGAGGTTGACGTCATCCCAACTGTTCAGGGTTTTGGTTTCTTCAATGCGTTTCCGTGCCATGGCAGCTCCTTTCTATTTACCAGTCTTCTTGCCCCACAGCGTGCCGATCAGCGCGAGGGCGAGGATTGTGATGCAGATCATTCCAACGATCTGGACCGCCGGAGAGATGTTTTCCATGGATGAATGCCTCCTATCGTTTGATTTTGCTGATACAATTGCTCATGATCCTGAGCCGGAGATCTTCCGCTCCCTTTGGCGCTTCGCCCAGGCGCGGTAGGCGGGGTTGAGCAGACTGGCCGCGAGGTGGTAGAGTGGGTTGTGCCGGATCTCACCGTAATACATGGTCGGTCTCCTATATCGTGCTTCTGGCATTGCGGCGCTGCGGGCGGCGGTCGATGTTGCGCCGGGCGCGAGGGGCATCGACAAACTTGATCACTGGCCATCGCTTACGGCACTCTCTACAATAATCATCAAAGAATCCGGCTGCCTTTAGTGCTTCACATAGTAATTCCAGTATGGGCGGCAGGGCTTTGGCAATGATGTCAACAAGGGCTTTAGCTAGTTCTGTGATCTTGATAGCCAGCAGCTCCAGTTGCGGTCGAAACTGATCCAGGTTGGTGCCTTCAGGAAGCGACTTATCCAGTTGAATCCTTTCCTTGACCTTCTCCCATGTTTCATCCGACATGGCCTTCACCCTCCCCGAAGATCTCTCCCTTGCCAGCCAGCATGACCTTCAGCTTTGAGCTGATGAATACCAAGACGGCGACAACAGCGATCAGCATCATGGCTTTTAGCCAGGCCGGGTTGCCGGAGCGATTCCACTCTGAAACGATGTAATTGATCACTCCCATGCTTACCTCCACGTCACGGTGCAGCCCCTGCCGCAGATAAGGGTCACAAGCCAGTGCCAGGCGGCAGCTAGGTTACGCATCGGATATGACCTCCTTTCGTATGCTGTGAGCGCCGCGCCCGGAGGAGATCCGGGCGGCCCCGGCTTCCACGGGGCTGGGCCTTGGGCATATCGCGTGTCTCAAACAAGCATCTGCATGTGTTTGGCCATTGCCACCAGACCCTCGAATGTGGTATCTTCACGGTCAAGGGCATTGCTGTAGAGGTTAGAGGCTCCACGCAGTCCCTGTTGACTTTGGGCCACGCTGAGAATGAACTTGAGCGCGTGGCCCTCTTTGATTTCCGGGAAAAGCATCTGGGCATCTTCCAGCGTGATCTGCGCGGTGGTGCGCATGCGGCGGATCTTCGTGCGGCTAATCAGTTGTGCGTAGTCGAGCTGCTGCCGGCCACCCATGGTTTCGGAAAGACGCCGGTTGCCGAGGAACACGATACCGAGGGTTGAAACTTCATCGGCCATCGACCGGATATGATCAATGACCTTTGCCGGCAGATGCTGGGCCTCATCGATGATGAGCACTTTCAAAGCGCCGCCGCTACGGAAATAGTTCACGCAGGTGTACCACATTTCGTCGAGCGGCCCCTCCGGCAGGCGGCAGGCCCGGCAAAGCATTTTGAAGAAGTTCTTTTTGGTGGCGAAGCTGGGGTTCACGGTAACCAGCACGGAGTTGTTGGCATAGTCGCTGGCATACTTGCGGCCAGCCATGGTTTTTCCGATGCCAGGATCACCGCATTCAACGGCCAGGCCGCCTTTCAGGTGGATCGCCCGGATCGTCTGATAGATATCCTCAGAGATGCTCAGCGGCACATAACCGCCGAAGCTGTGCAGCGGCTTGGAAGCAGATGAAATGGTGCGAAGCTCGCTGAGCTTGCGAACAAACGTGGCGGGGCTGGGATAAGAGCCCTTTAAAAACTGGTTTAAAGCGGAGGGATTCGGGTACCCTAGCTGCCGGGCAAGGGCCGCCTGGGTCATGTTGTTCTCGGCCATGAACTGATTTGCCCATTCGCGCATTTCAATTTCGTCGTGGGTCTGGATACGCTCAGCTGTCGCCATTGTCTTTCCTCCTCAGTATTGTTTTGCGATTCAGTTCAGCCTGATCGATGACGATGCCACCGTTTGCTGCCATAAGGGGGGAGCTGCGCTCGTTGGCCCTGACAGGCTCCAGCGCCTTGCCGCGCCCGATTTCCATCTTTGCGCGGTTGCGGTCAGAGTGCCGGATTGTGAGCGAAAGAGCGTCGATCCGTTCATCAGGTGTCATGCAGCGCTTGCTGTCCAGCAGCGTCTTGGTAGCGCGTTTCGTCTGGCGCTCGCGCCGCATGGCATTGGCAACGGTATCCTTGTCGAGCCCAAACCGGGCGATAAAGTCCCGGTGCATCGGCGCTGCTTGCAAGAATTGATCGGTCTCGGCGTCGTATATCCGCACTTCCTGAAGGTCGGCGGGGTCGAATCGGACATACACCTTTTGATCCTGGTGGAAGTGCGTCCACTCGTTCCAGAAGAAGATCTTCTCGCCGAACAGGGTGATGTGGACGCCGTTTCGGCCAATCGTCTGGGGCTTTGTGGTGCGCATCAACAGCAGGTTGAGATCCTCAGCTGTGGCGGTGCGCTTGATCCGCAGGTTGTCGTTGAAGACCTGTATCCTGCTCTTTCCCTGGTCGGCTTTAACCTTGCCGTTGTACTCGCCCATGTTGTAGTAACCGTCCAGGATGGCGTCGACCGCTGCCCGGAGCTCCTGGTCAAGAGGGACGCCCTCCTTCAGGCGCTGCTTCAGGTTGCCGGGCTTCTCCAGCACGTTTCCGCCTGTGTAGGTGGAAAAGGTGCGGGAGATGATGTTCTTCACATCACCGAAGGTGCGCTCTATTGGCTTGGCCTTTGCGTTGCGGACGATGGCGTTGACCATCGTGATACCGAGGCGCTCGAAGATCGGTGGCGGGGTGTATTCGCCTTTGGTGCTTTTCTTCTGCCGGTGGCCCAGGCCGCCGATGTCCTTGTTGAGGAATTCACGGCCATTGTCCAGATATGCAAACCTCGGGATGCCGCACCGCAGGATGCCGTGACGCAAGGCTAGCAGCGTGGAGTCGGAGCTCGGCGCGTCGGTCACGCACCAGCCGGTGAAGATGCCGCTTCGGGCGTCAATGAAGGCCGTCAGGTACATCCTGTGGGGCTTTCCGTCGCCGTTCTGCGTCAAAATGTCGAAGGTGTGGTTGTCGGCGATCCAGTATTCGTTGCTCTCCAGATCGTCGTAGTAGCGATCCACAAACGGGGCGCAGCGGTCGGCATATGCCTTGTCACCGTTGCGGCCCATCTCCACCACCGCCTTCGGCAGCTCCTGCATGAGCCTGCGCCGGAAGCTGTGATATGAAGGCATCTGGTCAACCAGCTCCGGGTAATACTCCTGCGCCCAAAGCCGCACATACTCCACGCATTTTGCAATGGGGAACTGCCGCTGGTCGAGGTAGAAGTCCTGAAACATTTCCCATAGCCGGGGGTGCATCTCATACTGGCCGCAGCGCCATTGGCCGCGCTTGTCAATCAGGCCGTCCATGTCGCCAGCCTTCAGCGCCGCCCATTTGCGGTAGAGGGTTCCGGTGGAGAGGGGCAGCTCTGGACGCTTCAGCTGCATCATGGCCACGAAGAGCTTGTCTACCTCTGTCTTGCTGGGCTGGGCCGGATCGTTGCGGTACCGCTGCCACTCTTGCAACACCTGGCTCCACATCTGGATCGCGGCGCGATCCTCGGCGCTGTATTGCTCCAGCGCCCTGGCAGCCTGCCGAGGCGGCGCAAGTGGTGAGATCTCCACGGCCATTTCTCCGTAATACCGCTGCTGAAGCCTGGGCTCCAGGGCGGCTATCGGAATGCGATATTCCTTCAATTTATTGCCGGGGGCTTCTGCCTCCACAAAATCAATGAGTCCGCCAAGGATGTGGCGTCGAACCGTCCGTTCGTCGCATCCCTTGAGCTCTGCCACTTGTTTCACTGAGAGCATTTCCACTGTCGTTCACCTCACGGTGCTTTGTCTTTTGCCTGCCATCGTCAGCGCCGGGCGGCAAGCCCCGGACGGACCACCCCACGCGGGGCGGTTTCGGCTATCGGGAGATCCGGATGTAGCCCCGGCGCGTCACGCCGACTGACACACGGTCACAGGGCGGGGTGTGGTTCGCGCCGTTCTGGCCGAGCAGATCGCCGGGCTCGTGAGTGTGGACGTCCACCAGGCCGATGAGGTCATTGCGGGATTCATAACCGGAGGCCTTTGGCAGCCGCATGATCACGTCGCCCTGCTCGCTGACCTCGATCTTTGTGCCCTCTGGTGGTTTGAGATGGATGATCATGTAGTAATACCTCTTTTGTGATATAATCCTGTCGAAAGGGGGTGATTATTGTGAAGGACTTCAAGGAATTTAAGAAGCTCCAAGCTCAAGTTCTAACGGCTGAGAAAGACGACATTTTGAAACCACTTCTTGAGAAGCCGCAGGCAACCACTAGTGCTGAGTTGCATGCAGAGCTTGCATTTCTGGTGTTTGATCTGTCATTCCGGGTTCTTGAGAACTACCACAATTGGCTACATTCACAAGAGAAGCCAGAACCGAATCAGTAACTGCCTTAACTGTTTGAACAGTGCCAAGGTACTGCCGCTCTTGCTGGTCCAGAGCATGGGCGGCTTCTTTGTTCACATCCTGGGCGGCCAGAATGTCGAGCATCATCTGAATGCGTTCCAGGCCAGCGATGCGTTCTTTTGTAGCAGCAAACTCTACCTCGCATCCAGGCACGGGCGCTGTCATGAGGTAATTACAGGAAAGATCGTAAAGAGTATTCTGCTCCTGGGCGATGTAGCGCTGCAGCAGTTCCTTGTACTCCATGGTTCTACTCCTTTGCTGGCCTGTCTCATCAGTGCCGGTAGGCCGGGTCCGGCAGACCGCCCGGAGGCGGTTTCGACAATTTTGAGGCTAGGCCCCGAGCTCATCGACGCCAGCTGCATTGCTAGCCAGAGCGACCTTGCGAAGCTCAAGTTCATCCACACCGATGACCGGCGCAATCCTTTTGGACAGCCTTACGGTCAAAGGTGTTTTGCCATTAAGAATCTTCCAAATAGTCACATTTGATATCTCTGCTTCATCAACGAGCTGCTTCTGCGTTTTGCCAGCAAGATACAAACGCTCAATGATGTATTTGCCTAATGTCGAATAATGACTATTTTTCATTCCTTAACCCTCCGTATTGTGGAAATCTTTACCGCGTGGTAGTATTAAGCAAAGTTTAACGGTCTACATCATTGTAATTAAACATTCCTTAGTTGTCAAGCGACAATTAAACTTTATTTAGTTTGGAATGTTTAATCGGAGGGCTGAATGGAATCTATAGGAGATCGTGTTAAGGCACTAAGAGAAGAGCTTGGTCTCTCTCAGAAAGAATTTGGTGCAAAACTTCATATTTCTAACGGCCACGTTTCAAATGTTGAGCGTGGTTCTGGCACTTTATCTAAGCGGACAGTCAGTATCTTGTGTAAAGAATTTAATGTGCGAGAGGAATGGCTATACACAGGAGAAGGGCTTATGTTTAACTATTTGCGAGTTGCTCAACAAAAATTACATGAAACATTTGACGATAAACACTCAAGATATGCAGATACTGCGGTAAAAATAGCAAGTTGGCGTTCCGACATGCTTCAAAAGGTAGCCAACAACATCTTCGCAGCATACTACGACATTTCGCAAAGCCCATTGATACAAGAGGATGAATGCCATCTTGCCAATGAAATGGTCACGTATATTCTTTTTGCATGGGCATCTGCAAATGATTATGAAAGAATCAAGCTTGAAGGAAAATTCGAGCTGATTTTCCCGAACTTCAGGCAGATTATTCGGCAGCAGCGGGAACGATTGATTAAAGAAAACGCTGAGCTGGGCCGCACTTTGCCATCTCAGGTCACTACATATGCTTTACCACAACAGACGAGTGAAAATACAGTCCACCAGGTGTTATCCATTCCAGTTGTCGGCAGAGCTGCCGCAGGCCTGCCGATTGAGATGATAGAAGAGCTGGATGGCAGCCTTGCAATAGATGACTCTCATATCCGGTCCGGAGATTTTGCCGTCGTCGCTGATGGCGACAGCATGATTGATGCAGGCATTCATTCTGGCGACCGCGTCGTGATCCGTCCGCAACCCACGGTTGAGAATGGTGAGATTGCCCTGGTGGCCATTGCAGACGGCTCCACAATCAAACATTTTTATCGCACTGATGACGGTTTCGCACTTGTGCCTGGCAATTCGCAATACGAAACACAATTCTATCCATTTGACGCTGATGTGCGTGTTATCGGCAGGGTGATCAAGGTTATTAATAAGTAGATAGTTTATTGAACGCCCTTTATGTCCGCGTAAAAACGCTTTATCTAACTAAAGTAAATTGAGGAAATCCGCATGAATCCTAACACGGACATATGTCCGCGTGATACTGAAAAAATGTCCGCGTGTCCGCGTGAAATTAATCTTGTATTTTCTCATATCTGCGCAATATTGCCATCCTTTTTATATGCCGCTATAATGAGCTTATAAAATCCTGCAACCCACGTTGTCAAGCCATTTATAGGGGGAGTTTAAATCTGCTTTTTATAAGTTTTAAATGGTCTTTAAATGAAAAGCGGGTGCATGCCTGGACAAGAAGCAAAGCGCCCAAATTTGGCCGAAAAGTTTTGCACCCACCGCCGTGAAATTGATTTCACTTCATTTCACAAGATTACACTAGAACCCGCATGAATACACGGTTTCTTCCGGCGCATTGCGGTTTCTTACGGATTTTTTCACGAGGCCCGTTTTTCTCAGATAGTGATTAAATCAACACCCATCGTATCTCGTATTGCCAAGTATAAAAAAGACTATCTGAACGCTCAATCTTATCTTTGTGCATATGCCATACATATTTACATACGTCAAGAATGCTTGCGCTGCCATTATTCGCCTTAAGAGCTTCAACAACCAGATCCGGCAGATCATATCTTGTTAACACTGGAACTCACCCTTTCTTACATAATATGCCTGTATTTTTCTACATCATTATATCATAAAGTTATATAATCAAATACTGTAAGAAAAGAATCTAGTGCTCCACAATCATGTCACTTATGTATTTTTCTCAAAAGAAAGAAATAGGCCCATACGCCCTTTATGGGTATTGCCAGCCAAACCCCTGCGCTTGATTCCAGTTGACTATAGCATTATACTGTTAATGAAAACAAAATATGGGAGGAACCCGCATGAAACTGCTGTCTGCGGTTATCCGGCTGATTGCCATCGCCGCGTTCCTGGTCCTAATGCATGTCGTAAGCCAGCAAGTGCAGATCATCAAGCAGCAGCAATACAACGCCATGCCTTATCTGCTCTTTATCTTTGCCGCCTCCATTGTGTTTGGCGCGCTGCTGCGCAGCGATGTGCTCTTCCAAAAAAACAAGGTGTTCCGCGTGGATTGGATAAGCCTGCTGCTGATCGGCCTGCCCAGTCTGATCGCAGCGGCATCAATTCCGGTGATTTTCCTGATCCAGCCGTCTGTCGAACTGCCCGGCTTTATCGCATATCTATACAGCGAAAACGTGCGGCTGCTGGCAGGCACTCTCTTTGGTTACACATTGGTCAACAGCCTGGTTGCATGCAAAGGGGAATAAAAGATCAGCGATCCTGCCCCACCAGCTCAGAGTGCCCAATGCCGATCACATCGGCAACTCTGGGCTTTTTCTGACCGGGCAGCCCATTCAGTTGTTTGCCCATGAAGCATAACGCCGCGGCGCTGCCGCCCTCCAGGTTGTAGGCCTGCGTGCAGCGGAAACTTTGAAACAGCGCGGCGTATTCGGTGAGCATCATCCCGACGCTGGCCTGCTTGCTGCCGCCATCCACCACGATAATCACCCAATGGCCGGGCGCGATCATGCCAATGCCGGCGCGGGCGGAACGGGGCGCGAGCCTGTGGTTACTGACTTCATCATTGAGCGCCCCATCGCGAATGAGGGCCGGGCCGTAGGAATAGGTGTTTTGCACGCCCCTCGCCAGCAGGCTGCTTGCGCCGGCATTCAGCGGGCTGAGGATTTCCAGATTGCCGTCGGGCAGCACGGCCAATGTGTCCGCCGCACCTTTTTCCAGCAGCGTCTCGCCCATGCGGATCACGGTGCCCTTCTGATAGCGGGAACCAGTGAACTTGTCGGAGGTCACTGCCAGCACAGCCTGGCTTTCCGCTGCGATTTCCTCCGCCGTGCGGCGCGTCTTGCCGCTGGTGTCGCCGTCGGCAAAGCAGGGGCTCAGCTCCGACCCACTCTTCATGCGCACCTCGGCGGTGTAGTACACAAGCTTCACCGGGCTCTCCAGAACCACCTTGCTGATCTCAATGCCAAGGGTAGGGCTGGTGTAATCCCAATGGTCCTGACCGGGGCTGATGTAAACCGTCTCCACCGTGGAAAACCACTGGTCCTCTTCCGTTTCCGGTGTCGCGGCAGGCGCGGAGGGGCTTAAGGCCTGCACTTTTGCAGCGGTTGCGGCCGCCTGCACGGTGGCCGCCGCGGACTCGGCAGCGGCAGGCACGATGGCTGCAGCAACAGACCCCTCCGGCGTGGTTGCCGAAAGGGCCGTCATCCCGGCGGATAATACGTCAGGGCTGCCCAGCGCCAGAAGCATGCCGGTGAGCAGGCATATGAGCAATACCAACAGAAGTGTTTTGAATTTCGTGGCGGTCATGCCGTTCGGTAATCCTCTGCATGCAAGTTATCGTGGCTGTTCGGATGCCCGGTGGTTTCATGATCTTCCACAGGAACAGCGAATCATTATACCACAAATTACCGAAATGGCAAAAGCATAGCCGGCCTCTGTCTGGTATCCAGAAATTATCTGGTTATTTTGCAGCCGCCTTTCTCCAACTCTTCAAGCGTTTTGTCATATGTTACCGGGTTGCCCGACACATAAAGGGATTGCAGGTTCTTCATGTCTTTCAGGGGACTATAATCCGTAATTTTATTGTTACGCAGATCAAGGCAATAATCAATCCCCGTGAGCCCGGCCAGAGGGGAGATGTCCTCAATCTGGTTATCCGTCAGGCGCAGGTCACTGACGCCAGCCAAGTCAGACAACGCCGAGATATCTTTCAACCCGCAGTTGTTTAGATTCAGGGCATACATGTTGCGGCCTTTCAGCAATTCCAGGCCGCTCTCCTCAATGGCGGAGTTATCAATCCGGAGCGCGGCGAGCCCTTTCATTGCCACAAGTATGGCGATAAAGTCATTGTTGGAAATGCCGGACAGGGTAAGGTCTGTGATGCCTGTGTGGCAGAAAAGCGGCGAATAATCCTTGAGCTTTCTGTCAAAGTAAAAGGCAGTCAGGCCGCGCGTGTCGGCAAGGGGAGAAATGTCTGAGAGCATCGAGCCGTTGGCATTGAACTCACGAAGGCTGGGCAGCGCCAGCACCGGCGATGCATCCTTAACCGGGCAGTCGTTGACCCATACTGTCCGCAGGCTTTTCTTGCCGGCAAGCGGCGTAAGATCCGCCACATCGCAGCTCAGCAGCGTCACGCTGGTCAGGTTCTCCAGGCCGCTGAGGCTGGAGATGCTGGAGACCGGCTGCCTGAAGACCGACAAGGTTCTCAAATTGGCACAGTGACGAAGATCATCCAGCGATTCGATCACTCCGGTTGCCTGGCTGTCATTGACGGAGTCAAATTCAAACACCGTGATTTGCTTCATATCGGCAACGGTAATTGGCCCGTCCTTGTTGATATACTTCAACCGGATCCATGCCTCCACTTGCTTGTCAACGAATTCAACAATCTGCAAGTCCGCCGGATCAACCGTTGCTGTGGGCGTGGCCAGGGGTGTTGGAGTGGGTGCGTGGCTGACAACAGGCGCTGATACCAAAGCAGTGCCAAACAGCTGGTTTGAGAACCAGCCACCCAGGAAGAACGATACGGAAACCAATAACAGAGCAGAAACTGCAATCAATGGGATCAAGAGCGGGTTCCGTCTCTTCCCCTTGCTGTCGGAAGATGGTTGCATCAACGGCGTGCCATCCTCACTGGTTGGCACAACCTTGGTGCCGCATGCATCACAACTGCATGCACCCTGCTTTACAACGGTGCCACAATGAGAGCAATACATAGAGTCCTCCTACATATACGCTGGAGCCCATATGACCGGTGTGCCGGAAGGTAAAAGGTATTCCGTGGAACCCCCCACTGCATATTTGCTTGTTGGGTGTTACCAGCTTCCGCCGCCGCCACCACCGCCGCCGCCGCCGGAGAACCCTCCGCCGGAGAAGCCGCCACCACCACCGCCGCTGCCGGATGACTGCGGGCGCGAGACCATCGCCGCCTGCATGGAGTTCATCGAGTGGTTCAGATGGCTCATAAACAGCACCGGGTGGAACATGCCGCCATGGCCGGAATACCACTCTGGCGGCTGAATGGCGATTGTCTCAAACTTCCTGCACCATTTATCTGACACATTGAGCACCCAGGCATAGGGCAGGATGTTGTAGAAATAGGAGGGGTCCTGCTCCACCAGCGCAACAAGCTTGTCACGCTCGGCCAGCTCCAGGAAGTCACGGAACCCAAGCACCTTGCCCAGCCAGGCCACGCCCTGGGGGGTGCGCTTGGTGATGAAGACCGTGACCAACCCCAGCACCACCGTGGCCACGGCGGCCGTCACAGGCAGCAGCGGCAGCGGTGAATCGGCCGTCAAAACCAGGAAGAGCACCAGCGCCAGCAGGCACAGCAGCAGGAAGGAAACCAACTTGATCACGCGGGTCGCCGGCTTGTCACCACGCCAGGCGCGCAGCGTGCCGATCAGGAAATAGACCGGCAGCAGCACCAGGCCTCCCAGGATCGCCGTGGTGAAAAACGTCTCCATGAAATCATAGGTGCTTCGATAAAACACCAGCCCCACCGTGAGCATCACCGGCAGCGCCGTGACCACACTCATCAGCGCCTTCAGGCCCACCGAAGCGGTGGTGAAGATGCGGCGCGCCTTGTTTTCAAAAGAATCGCGCACCATGGAGCGGGTGCTCTCCATTGTCTTGTAAAACGTGTTTTTGAGATCGGAGGAGGTGGTCTCGTCGCCGCTCTTGAAAAGCTTCTTGAACATATGGGTCTCAAAGGGCTTGGCGCCGGGCTCCAAATCCTTCACCTTGCGCAGCGTGAATGCGTTGCCGCCGGTGTCTTCAATGGTGAGATAACCTTTGTGGGCCCAATAGATGATCAGCGAGAGCACGTCGCGGTTGTCCACCGACCCGTCGATGATATAACCCACCTCCGAAGGCGTCATGCCCTCCGGCGCATAAAACTCCACCGTCTTCACAGGCTTCTCGTCAATGCCGAAGACCAGGAAGAGGATCACCGCGCCGGCTACCAGCGCCAGGATGCCGCCAAACAGGATCCAGTCGGTCACCCGGAGATCGGGAAATGTGAAATATCCCTGCGGCAACTCCAGGCGCATCGTCAGGCCCTGGTAAAAGCCCAGCCTCTGGGTGAAAACGCCGGTCACCGTGCGGCCGTCCACCTGATAGGTGAGCGCATCGGGGTCATACCCCTGGCTCCCAAAGGAGCCGGTGGAAAAACCCAGCGCGGAGGCGTCAAACTCCTTGGGCAGCGTGACGGAAAATGTCACCCTGTCAATCGTCGTCGCCCACTCGGTGCCGATGAGGTTGTAGTAAACTTCATCAAAATCGGAAATGCCGTCGTCAGGAAACTGCAGACGGTAGCTCACAAAATAGACTTGCTCGCCCTGCACCGTTCTGTCCGCATCGCCGATCCGGATGCGGGTGTAGCCGCGTTCGCGGCTCACGTCATACGGCGCTCCCTCCACGGCGATGTCACGGATACGGGCGTGATACTTGGTGCTGCCGCCATGGGCGCTGTCTCGCACCCACTGGCCGCTCAAGGGAATGTCACGATATATGCCGTGCCGGGGCTCGGAAAAGTTCACGGTGATCGTCTCGTTCACCAGGTAGGTGTTGTCCTCCGAGATCACAACGTTCACATCATAGTTGGTGATTGTGTAGCCACCCTGATCGGGCCTGGCCAGCGCCAGTGCCGTCGGGGCAGCCAGGGCGCCCAGCAGGCATATCGCGGCCAGAACGCACAGCAGGCGCTTCAAGCGCTTCATGAAAATCCCCCCCATTTGGTTCAAACTCTTCAGAGCCCATTACCAGGAGCCACCGCCGCCGGTGCTGTCGCCGCCGCTGCCGCTGTCGCCGCCGTTGAAGGAGCTGAAGTCAGCAGACGTGGTGTTTTGCTGATCCATATGGTCCATGTGGTGCATCTGGTTGATCTGATTCATCTGGTTCATGCGCCACAGCTCATCCCGCGTGGGATCGAAGCCGGGCCTGGAAAAGCCGCCGCTCATCCCGCTGAACCGCCGAACGGCCAGCACCACCAAGGCGATGATCGCGGAGATGACAAGCGCCGCGCCGCCGCCCACCAAAAATCCGGACGCTCTTCCGGCGCTCTCCGGGCGGTCTGTGGACCATTGCACGGGCGGCTCCTCCACCTTGACCGGTTCATTGGGCAGCACAACCTCCGGTTGGGGGGCAGCCACGGCGGCAAAGGTGCCCTGCGGCAGCTCCACCCGGAGCGCCAGGCCCTCCTTTGCCTCCAGCACCCGCAGTGTTTCACCGCGGATGATGTTGCCGTCCACCGCAACCTCCAGGTCGGAGGGTGCATTGCCGGATTCGCCGGGGCGGCCAATCGAAAAGCCCACGGCATTGCGGTCAACGGAGGCGGGCAGCGTGACGGTAAAAGTTGCCTTCTTGATATCCGTGCCCCAGCCGTTGCCGATCAGGTTCAGATAGACCTCGTCAAAGCCCGCCTCACCGTCATCGGCAAACTGCAGCCGGTAACGGAGGCGGTAGGTTTGCGGCCCCTCCACCGTGCTGTCGGCACTGCCGATGCGGATGGACGCGATGCCATTGTCTTCGGTGAGCTCAAAAGGAACATCCTTCACAGCCACCTCTGAGATGGCAGCCTTGAAAAACCCCTCTCCGCCGGAGGCACGGGTTACCGCGCCGGAAAGCGGGATTTCCCGATAAATGCCATGACGCGGTTCGGAGAAATCCACCGAGATCGTTTCGGTGACGGCATAGCTGTTGTCTTCAGAAACCACGACCGCAATGTCATAGTTCGAGACTGTAAAGCCGCCCTCGTCAGGCCGCGCCTGCGCAAGCGCCGGCGGGGCTGCCAGGGCACTCAGCAGCGCTGTGACGGCCAAAACGCACAGAAGATGCTTCAAACGCTCCATGATAACCCCCCTTCAAAATAGGGCGGGGATCAGCCCCGCCCTTACCGCTTGCAAAATCTCAGAACTGCACCTTGACGTTCTGCCGCTCGGCGCTGTCAATTTCAAACATCTGCTTCTTTTCCAGGTGCATGATGCCGGCCACGATGGTGCTCGGGAACGCCTCGCGGGCAATGTTGAACTCGCGGACAATGGCGTTGTACCACTTGCGGGAGTTCACAATGTCATTTTCAATGCTGGTGAGCTGGTTCTGCAGGTCAATGAAGTTCTGGTTGGCCTTCAACTCCGGATAGCTTTCCGCCAGCGCAAACAGCGACTTCAGCGTGCCGCTGAGCATGTTTTCGCCTTTGGCCCGCTCCTCCAGCGTTTGGGCGCCCATGGCCATGTTGCGGGCCTTCACCACGTTTTCAAAGGTGGAGCTTTCGTGCTTGGCATAGCCCTTCACCGTCTCCACCAGGTTCGGCACCAGGTCGTAGCGCTTCTTGAGATAAACGTCCATTGTGGAGAAGGCTTCCTCCACGCGGTTGCGCAGCGAGACAAAACGGTTGTAGGTGGAAATGAACCACAACACGACGATGACGATAACGGCAATTCCAATGATCCAACCCCAAGGCATGGCAATCAACTCCTGTCAAGAATTGGCCTTTCAGCCATGGTGTTATTATATCGCGTTTCCGGCGGGGTGTATATCGGAATGCTCCCCAAAACATCACATCGGCGGCTGAACCATGCGTTTTAGGGGCCTGGGGTATCAAAAAATTGCCCCTCCCCGAAAGGGGAAGGGCGTTGGCAAAGGGGGTAGAAAGGAGGTTGACATAGCATATAAAGTTATATAGATGAACGAGAGAGTTAGCCCATCAGCACCTCAACGGTGTGCTGCCCGCCGTAGAACACAGGAACCGTGCAGCAATCCATGAGCTTGCCGTCCACCGTCATTGTGACCACGCCACGGCTCACATGGCCGGGGTTCTTCACGACGATGTGATAGGTGGCGCCGCGATACCGGCGGGAGACGGTGAAGCCATCCCAGGAAGGCGGAATGCATGGATCCACGACCAAGCCGTCGAACCCGGCGCGGACACCCAGGATGTAATTGGCGGCGGCCACATAGTTCCACGCGGCGGCACCGGTGAGCCAGGAGTTTTTGGCCTCACCGTGGCGTTTGGCGTCTTTCCCGGCGACCATCTGGGCATACACATAGGGTTCGGTGCGGCGGAGGGCCTGGTCTTCACAATAGGCCGGAGCGGTCTTGGCCCAATACTCGAAGGCACGGTCGCCGCGCCCCAAGGTGGTTTCTGCGATCACGACCCATGGGTTGTTGTGGCAGAAGATGCCGGCGTTTTCCTTATAGCCCGGCGGATAAGAGGAGATCTCGCCCAGCTCCGGGCGATACCAGGTGTAGGCAGGGTTCAGGAGCACCAGCCCGTGGGGGGTGTCCAAATATTCCTTCACAGAATCCAGAGCCTTCAGGGCCGTGTCTTTCTGGCCGATGCTGGCCATCACGCAGAAGCCCTGGGGCTCGATGAAGATCCTGCCCTCATCACACTCGCGGCTGCCCACCTTCTGGCCGGCGTCGTCATAGGCGCGAAGGAACCAGGCACCGTCCCAGCCATGGGCCATCGCGGCGGCTTCCATGGCTTCCACCTGGCGCTCGACGCTTTCCGCTTCCTCCGATAACCCCTTCCCGCGGCAAAGCGTGGCATACTCCCGGCCATAATAGACAAACAATCCGGCAAGGAACACCGACTCAGCCACGCGACCGTCCTTGGTGCCGGTGGTCTGGAAGCTCTCGCCGGGCGTGATGGAGTGGCAGTTGAGGTTCAGGCAGTCGTTCCAGTCTGCACGGCCGATCAGCGGCAGGCCGTGGGGGCCCAGGTTCTCCATTGTGTGCCGGATGCTGCGCCGGAGGTGCTCCATCACAGGCGCGGCCAGCTCGGGGTTGTTGTCAAAGTCTGCCGCATCGTCGAGGATGGACCAGTCGCCGGTCTCCCGGATGTAGGCGCCCACTGACGCGATCAGCCACAGCGGGTCGTCGTTGAAGCCGCTGCCCACCTCGTTGTTGCCCTTCTTGGTGAGCGGCTGGAACTGGTGGTAGGCGCTGCCGTCTGGCAGCTGTGTAGCGGCCAGATCCAGGATGCGCTCGCGGGCTCTTTCCGGAGCCTGATGCACAAAGCCCAGAATGTCCTGCGCGCTGTCGCGGAAACCGATGCCGCGACCAATGCCGGACTCAAAGAACGAGGCGGACCGCGACATGATAAACGTGGTCATGCACTGATAAGGAGTCCACACGTTGACCATGCGGTTGAAGCGCTCGTCCGGCGTCTGCGCGCCGTAGATGCCGAGAAGGCTGTCCCAAAAGGCCTTGAGCGCGGCCATGGCCCGGTCCACGTCGGCGGAGGTCTGATATTGGGCCAGCAGCTCCCGCGCCTTGGTCTTGTTGATCACGCCGGGGGCCAGCCATTTGTCTTCACGGGCGTTTTCCGCGTAGCCCAGCACAAACACATAATCCTTTGATTCCCCGGGCTCCAGCGCAACCTCCAGGCAATGGCTCGCAACCGGCGACCAGCCGTCGGCCACGGAGTTGCCCGGCTTGCCCTCGGCCACGGCCCGCGGCGTGTCAAAGCCGTTGAAGCGGCCCAAAAAGCTCTCCCTGTCTGAGTCAAAGCCGGCCAGGGGAGCGTTCACCGAATAAAACGCATAATGATTGCGGCGCTCGCGATACTCCGTTTTGTGATAGATCGTGGAGCCTTCAATCTCCACCTCGCCGGTGTTGAAATTGCGCTGGAAGTTCGTCATATCGTCCAGCGCGTTCCACAGGCAGAACTCGATGAAGGAAAACAGCTTGATCTGCTTGGTGGCGGTGCCCGTGTTGGTCAGGCGCACCCGCTGCACTTCGGCGTGCTGCCCCGGCGGCACCAAAAAGAGCGCCTCGGCGGTGATGCCTCCCCTTGCGCCGGTGATGCGCGTGTAACCCATGCCATGGCGGCACTCGTAGCGGTCCAGCTCGCGGCGCACCGGCATCCAGCCCGGAGACCAGTAGTCTTTGCCATCCAGAATATAGAAATAACGGCCGCCGAAATCGGAAGGCACATTGTTCATGCGATAGCGTGTGATGCGGCACAGCCGGGCGTCTTTATAAAAACTGTAGCCCCCGGCAGTGTTGGAGATCAGGCTGTGAAACTCCTCCGCACCCAAAAAGTTCATCCACGGCAGCGGCGTTTGGGGCGTGGTGATCACATACTCACGGTTGGCGTCGTCAAAGAAACCGTATTTCATGGTTGTTACCCCTTGAGAGTCATCTTTCATGCCAGCCCGAGCCGCTTGGCAGATCCGGCGGCCTGCATGCAGGAGTCGCGGACGATCAGCTTCACAGGCAGGCTGACCATGCTTTGGGATTTGTCTTCCGTCCCTGTGGCGCGGATAACCGAATCCACCGCTTTGCGTGCCATCTCATAAATCGGCACCTTCACCGTGGTCAGCGCGGGGCTGACATGGGCAGAGATGGAAATGTCGTCAAAGCCGATGATTGAGACATCCTGAGGCACCCGGATGCCTTTGGTTTTGAACATATCAATGGCGGCCAGAGCCATGTCATCGTTGCAGGAGAAGATGGCGGTGGGCAAATCGCCCCGGCTGATCAGCCGTGCAATTTCCTGCTCGGTGTTGCTCTTTAAAAACTCGCCGTGGAGAACGAAGTCTTCGCGCACCGGCACGCCGTTGGCGCTCATGCAATCCACAAACGCCTTGTAGCGCTCCCTGCCCGAATAAGTGCTCATGCGCCCTGCCAGCAGGCCGATTTCCCGATGCCCGAGATCCAGCAGGTATTCCACCGCCATATAGGCCCCGTCATAGTCCATGGAGTTGATCAGCGTGAGGTTGGCCTGGCCGCCGCGGAACTTCCTGGCCTCATCCGGATCCAGGTCGATGATGGCCAGCGGGCAGCCGCGCTTGAGGATATCGCCGTAAACATCGGAGGCCATTTCCGTGCCGATGATAATGCCGCTGTCAATCCGCTTCTGCAGAAAGGCCTGCTTGATGCGGTCATAGTCATCCTTGGAGTAAATCACATTGACCAGAGCGTAGTAGCCCTGGGAGTTCAACGCGTCCACAATGATTTCCAGAAACGGAGCGAAGTAGTTGTTTTGATAAATGCGGTGGTTCTCATCCTTTTCCGAGATGCTGATGATAAAAAGGCCGATGGTGTTATGAGGCTTGCCCGCCAATGCCCTGGCCGATGTGTTCGGCGCGTAATCATAGCGGTCAATGATCTCCATCACTCTGCGGCGTGTCTCTTCCGGCACGTTGGGGTAATTGTTGACAACCCTGGAAACAGTGCTGCGGGATACGCCGGCGAGCTTTGCAATTTCGTCACTTTTCATCGGGCAACCACCACCTTTTAACGGGACGGAGCAGGCCCTGCCCGCTCCGTCCCAATGGGAACAATTTTACCTGTGCGTTCGGAGACGGTCAATCACTTCTTGGCCAAAAACGCGTCATACTGCTTCTGCATGTCGGCCAGGACCAGATCAACCCCAGCAGCCTTGAACTCTGCCGCCATGTTGGCAACAATCGTGTCAACAGGCTCAGTGCCGGCGCCGGTGAACAGATTGAGGTAATACTTGTCGCGGACGTTCATGCAGGCGGCGATCTCGTTCTGCACGGCCTTGCCGTCATAGACGAAGCCAAGGCTGTTGAGCGGCAGCGCGCTGTCGTTGAACTCCTTGTAGAGGTCCCAAACGTTGGGCAGGTCGCTCTCGGAGATCAGCTCGATGTACTGGTTGCCGAATGTCCAGGTGAAACCGGGCTTCCAGCCAGCGGGCTTGGTCAGGTTCTTCGGGCCATCCTTGTACTGCTTGTCGTTGACCATCACATAGTGCTCGTCCTTGATACCAAACTGGATCAGGTTGATGAGCGTGGTGTCGGTATAGAGCATGTTGACGAACATCAGTGTGCGCTCGGGGTTTTCGCTGGCGGCGGGGATGGCAAGCATCGCGCCCGTCGTTTCACGGTTGCTCATCACAGCGGGTGTGAACTGCGCCTGCACCACATCGATGCCGAGGGAGCTGGACATTTCAACATACTTGTTGGGCTTCAGCGACTGGTCCAGCGCAAAGTACTTGCCGCTCCTGAATTCGTCGGCGAAGTTCGTCTGCGTGGGCGCGTCGGGGTTGATGTAGCCCTTCGTGTAGTAGTCACGCATCAGCTTGTAGTGCTCGATGGCTTCGGGGGCCAGGAACTGGTTGATGATCTTGGTGTTGGAAGCGTCATTGGTGGAATAGAGAGCGCCAGGGCACCTGCCGTCGCTGATTTCATCAAAATCAAGATCGCGGAAGGGGGCTTCGCCCATAACCACCAGAAGAGGCCATACGCCGGGCTCGCCGTCCTTGATCATTTTGAGCACGGGCTCAAAATCCTTATAGGACTTGATGTTGGTCATGTCGATCTTGTACTTGTCAACGAGGTCCTTCCTCATGATCGGGCCCCACGCGTGAGCCTTTTCCTTGTTGGTGGCCATCGCATACAGCTTGCCGTCGATCGCGCCGGCATAGAGGAAGTCCTTACCGAGAACCTTCTCAACATCCGGAGCATACTTGGGCAGCAGGTCGTTGAGCTGGAGCAGGTAGCCGGCGGCGGCGTTCACCCTGTAGTTGGCTGCCCAGCTGGTGGAGAACAGCAGGTCGAACTTCTCACCGGAAGCGAGCATCGGGTTCATCTTGTTGTCATAGTCGCCGCTCTGGATGACCTTCAGGTCAACCTCAGCGTTGATGATCGGCTTCAGGTAGTCGTTGATCGCCTTCATGACAATGCCCATGTCCGGCTGGTCGCCGGCATTGCACCACTGATACCAGGTGATTGTCTTGAAGTCTTTGATCTCAGGGTTGACAGTCGGTTCGGCCGGCGCGGTTGTCGGCTCGGTGGTCGCTACATCCTTGCTGGGTGCGGCAGTCTGCGGCGCTGCGGTGGGCGCAGCCGTCTGGCAGCCTGCCATCACCAACGACAGGGAGACGGCGATCGCAAGCACCGCGAAGAGAATCTGCCTGTGTCTTTTCATCATGAGCCCTCCTTAAAAATTTGTATGTGCTTTCCGGCGGTTGCCGGTATTAGCCTTTGAGAGCGCCAATCGTGAGACCTTTGATGAAGTATCGTTGAAAGAACGGATACGCGAATATGATTGGCCCTATGGACAGCACGGCAATGGCCATGCGCGCCCCCTCCGAGGGAATGGTGTCGAATGAAATCGTGCCGCTGAGAGACTGGGAGTTCTGCGAAAGCCAGGTAATGGTGTTGAGGATACGGGCGAGAATGTATTGCACGTTCATCATCTTCGTTTCGTCAATGAACATGAGCGGCAGGAACCAGTCATTCCAGTATTGCAGTGTGCAGAAAAGACCTATCGTGGCGAGGCCTGCCTTGCTGATGGGCAGCACGATGCTGAAGAATGTCCTGAACTCGCCGGCGCCATCGAGCTTTGCGGCTTCCAGCAGCTCATCCGGTATGGTGGCGCGGAAGAACGTGCGCATGATGAGCACATACCAGGCGTTGATCAGGTATGGCACGATATAAACCCAGATCGTGTTCTTCAGGGGGATCAGCTGTGTATAAACCATATACCACGGCACCAGGCCGCCATTGAAGATCATGGTGAAAAACAGCAGGAAGGAAACAAAGTTCCTTTGCCTGAAATCACGCCGCGAGATGGGATAGGCGAAGAGCGTGATGACGATGAGGCTGGCGACGGTGCCAATCAGCGTCACAAAGATCGATATGCCGTAAGATCGATAAATGAGGCTGCCGTCCAGCACATACCGGTAGGATTCCAAAGACAGTTTGCTCGGCAGAAACGAATACCCATTGCGCAGAATGGTCATCTCATCGGTGAAGGACACCATGATCATCAGCAGCAATGGCACCACGCACAGCGCCACAAAGATCAGAACCCCGAGGTTCAGCACGAAATTTATCCCATGCGGAAGCTTGTTGAACCGCGCCTCCTGCGACACCTTTGCCATCATTCACACCCCTTAAAAAACTGCTTTCTCGCTGTCGATCTTCCGGACAAACGCGTTGGCCAGGAAGATGCACACAAACCCGACGACCGATTGATACAACCCCGCAGCCGAGGCCATGCCGATGTTGCTCAGGCGTACCAGCGCATTGTAGACGTAGGTGTCGATCACCTGCGTGGTGGCAAAGAGCGCACCCTGCTGCCTTGGCACCTGGTAGAACAGGCCGAAGTCGGAGTTGAATATCCTGCCGATGGCCAGCACCGTCAGAATGATCATGAGCGGCTTGAGCATCGGAACCGTGATGTGCACAATCCTCTGCCAGCGGTTGGCGCCGTCGATTGTGGCAGCCTCATAAAGCTCCGTATCGATGCCCGTGATCGCGGCCAGATAGACGACGCAGTTGTAGCCGGTGTATTTCCATAGGTTGAAGAAGACCAGTATGAACGGCCAGTAGGCAGGATTGGCGTAGAACTGCTGCGGCATTCCCAGCGGTTCGAGTATGGATTTGTTGATGAAGCCGTATTCGTTGCCGAAGAACCCATACGCAAGGTACCCCACGATGACCCAAGAGAGGAAGTAGGGCAGGAACATAAAGCTCTGATAGACTTTAGCCGTACGCTTGTTTCTGAGCTCACTCAAAATGATGGCGAATGCCACGGAGACAATGAGCCCGAGCACGATGAAAACGAGGTTGTAGGCCACCGTGTTACGGGTGATTGTCCAGGAGTCCGGCGAATTGAAAAGGAAGGCGAAGTTGCCGAATATATTCTTTTCCGAAACAATCTGGCCGTTTGCATCCAGATGCGAGACCAGCGGCAGATTGCCCCTCTTGAAATTCTCGATGATGTTGTAGAAAAGCTGCGGCACCCAGCCAAGAGAAGCCGGCTTGGGCACATTGTTGTATTTCTGGAACGCGAGCGACACGCCCAGCATCGGCACGTAGTTGTTGATGAAGAGCACTACCAGCCCGGGCAGCACCATCACCCAATACTCCCAGCGGAATGACCGGAAGCGTTTGCGTGGGGCGGTTTTACGGGTCACCGGCTGCGCCGGGGCCTGCGGGACGCTTTTGACCATCATGCAACACCTCATTGTGTGAACGCGTTTCTACACTTGATTTCGGCGGTTTTATCTTCTTTTTCGTGCATTGTGTCTACATTGCACAGTGTGTTTTAACTATTTTGTTATTTACACAACACGGATCAGCTCTTCCATGAATACAGACACCCTCTTTCTGTGAATACGCTTTCACAGACATTCTACGAGAAATATGTTGAATACTAAATGGTTTATTTTGTGCTCATGTAGGCAATATTTTGCGTATTATTGAGCCTTTTGCGGTATATTCATATCATTAAAGGGCGTGTTCATGCCGTTTTGCCAAAAATCAGATGAGCAATTTGCACAAGAAGAAGGCAGTATAACGCGGTTTTATTCCATTGTTTTTTTCCGGTAATCGCTGGGCGACACGCCTGTTTGTTTCTTAAAGTATTTTGCGAAATAGTGGGCATCGGCAATGCCGACGCGTTCGGAAACGTCTCCCACAGGCAAATTGGTCTCTTTCAACAATTTGATGGCCTCCCGGATGCGCAATTGCCACAAATAGCACACCCAGCTCACGCCCATCTCGCGGACAAACATCCTGCTGATGTGGCAAGGGCTCACATATGCGTTGCGCGCGATCTCATCCAGCGTGACTGACCGGCGGTAGTTTGCGGCGATGAATTCCACGGCTTTTGCCATGAGAGGTTTCATTGGCTTTTCTGAAATCTGTGAAAGCGCGTTCACACCTGGAGAGACCAGTTTGGCAAGCCCTTGCTCCAGCAGCGCCCGACAGGCGCGGAAACAGGCGGACAGATCCTCCGCGCCCCGCCCCCGCGCGCTGGCCACCGCGCCCAAAACGCCGCCGCCCGGCAGCCAGGCACTGCCGGCATGGATCTCCGGGCCGCACAGCCCCCCGCCCCGCCGCTGGCCGGTGAGCACGGCGACCCGCTCCGGCGACAGGGCAAGCACCGCTCCGGCCCGCCCCAGCGGCAGCGCCCAGAGCGCGTCCAGCGCCTCCGCCAGCGGCGGCGCCTCATTCGCGTCCAGCTCGATCAGGTGCAGCACAAACGGCCCGAGGTCTGAGCCGGCCAGCTGCTGATATGCCTCGGGAGCGCGCGCGCCAAACAGCACGTCGCAAAGCACTTTGCAACGGGCCAAATCCAGCACAGACTGATCCGAACAGGATCTCCGGCGCTTGGGCATCGGAGCCGCCCTCCCCCCATCGGTATCACTGTTGCCGCTCCGGCGTGAAGCGGCCTGCACGCTATTTCTGATAGATTTCCGGTTTCAGCACGCAGATATCGGGCAGGTTGCGATATTGCTCGGCAAAATCCAGCCCATAGCCCACCACGAACTCGTTGGGGATCGTGAACCCCCGCCAGTCTGCCTCAATGATCACCCTGCGGCGCTCCGGCTTGTCCAGTAGCGTGCAGATTTTCAAGGACGCCGGCTTGCGGGAGCGCAGCATGTCGGTGAGATAATGCAGCGTCAGGCCTGTGTCCAGAATGTCTTCCACAACCACGGCGTGGCGGCCTTCAATGGATTCGTCCAGGTCTTTGATCAGCCGCACCTCGCCGGAGCTGCCGGTGCCCCGGCCATAGCTGGAGGCGGAGATGAAATCCATCCGGATGGGGATATCCATGCAGCGCACGAGGTCTGCATAAAACACCACGGAGCCCTTCAGCACGCAGATCATCACCGGCGAAAGGCCCTCATACTCGCGGCTCAACGCCTGCCCGATCTGGCGCACCTTGGCGGCAATTTCCTCTTTCCCAATCAGCACATGGCTCACATCGGCCATCATACCCGTCATAAACCCTTCTCCTTTTTGACAAACTCGATTTGCAAAACACGGGTGGTTTGCGCGGTGACCCTGACCTTGTCGGAGATGCCCACGCCCACCACCCACAGCACCTCGGCGCCGCTGGCCAGCAGCGGCAAGCCGTTTCGTGCATAGCGGGCCACCTTGCGGTCAATCAGGTGGTCCTTCAGCTTCTTTCCGCCCGGAGCGCCCAGTGGGTGGAACCGGTCTCCCTCAGCCCTTGAGCGGGCCACCACACCGGTCGGGAAACAATCGGCATCGAAGTGTTGCACAGCCACGGGGTGCTCTTTCAGCGCAGCGGGCACGGCATCCAGCAGCCGGCAGCGGAACACGCCGCCGCAGGCCTCGGTTTCCCCGGGGATGCCGAGCGGCACGGGCTCCCAGAGCGATTGCTCCGGCAGCGCCGGCAAAACCGCAAGCATGCCCGCCTCCCGGATGGCCACAGCCCCGCCGCCCAGATCCAGCCGGCGGCCGGTCTTGGCCTCCCCCAGCAGCGAAGCCAACGCGGCAACGTCGCACAACTCCACATCGGCAGCCAGGCCGGAGCGGCGGGCCAGCTGCCGCAGCGCCCGGCTTTGCACCGGCCAAGGCAAGCCTGCCAGATCTTCCGTCGGTGCGGAAGCGCCGCCGCCGGGCAGCTCCACAGCCCGTGTGAGCGCGGCATTGGCAAGGCCGTTCAGAAAGCGGCTGTCTTCCCGCAGAAGGTCGGCGGCACGGCAAAGCGCCCCGGTTGCCTGCGGGTTCAACCGCTCCTCCGCCATCGGCAGCAGCACATGGCGCACCCAGTTGCGGGGGATTGATGTGTCGGCGTTGGACGGATCCTCCCGCCAGGTAAAGCCGTTTTGCTCACACCAGGCACGGATCTCCGCCCTGCCCACGCACAAAAAGGGCCGCACGATGCCGGTTTCCTCCACCGGCGCCATCGCGGCAAGGCCGTCAGCGCCGGCGCCGCGGATCAACCGCAGCAGCACCGTCTCGGCCTGATCATCCCTGTGATGGGCCAGCGCCAGCCTCTCCGCGCCGCACTCCGCCATAGCCTGGCGGAAAAACCGGTGGCGGGCCTGCCGCGCGGCCACCTCCAGGGATTGGCCCGATGCCCGGGCCAGCGCCGGCACATCGGCGCACCCCAGGTGCAGCGGCACGGCCAGCTCCCGGCAGAGCTCTTCCACAAAGAGCTGCTCTTCGCCGGACTCGACGCGGATGCCGTGGTGGAAATGGGCGGCCTCCACACGGACACCTAATTGATCCTGCAGCAGCCACAGCGCCCGCAGCAGCGCAACGCTGTCTATGCCGCCGGACACGCCGACCAGCACCACACTCCCACTGGGGAGCATGGCGTGAGCGTGGAGGAACCGTGCGACCTGCTCGAGCATCAAACCGCCTCTGGAAATTCTAGGAACCGGTATAGTATATCACATTGTCACGCAAACTCATCGCCGCGCTCCAGCAGCTCCAGAAAGGCCCACACCACATTGGGGTCAAACTGCGTGCCGGCGTGCAGCAGAAGCTCGGCGCAGGCCTCATCCTTACTCATTGCCTTGCGATAAACGCGGTCCTGCGTCATGGCGTCGTAGGCATCCACAACCAAAAGGATGCGCGCCATCAGCGGGATGGCCGTGCCCTTGAGGCCCTGGGGGTAGCCGGTGCCGTCCCAGCGCTCGTGGTGGCAGAGAATGTATTCGGCAATATGGGCAAGATCCGGCGAAGACTGGGCGATACGGAAGCCGATCTCAGGATGCCGCCGCATCTCCTCCCACTCGGCGTCGGTGAGTTTGGCCGGTTTGGTGAGGATGTGGCCGTCTATGGCGATCTTACCGATATCATGCAGCAGCGCGAAAAGCTCGATGTCATTCACCTGGTCATCAGGCAGGCCAAGGGCCTGGGCAACAGCCTTGGAATAAGAGATCAGGCGCTGCGCATGCTGCTCGGTCTCAAAGCTCTTTTCAAACAGCGTGGTGCGGATGGAGGAGATGATGAAGCTGTGCTGGCTGCGGCTCTCCAGCAGCTTCCGGCGATACATCGCGTCTTCGGCGGTCTTCATCACCATGTCAAGGCTGACGCCGGCCTCGGTCTTGGTGCCGCAACCCAACGAAATACTGAGCTTGGCGTTGCCGGCGGGCAGGCCGCTGTCAGACAGCTCGCAGCGGGCATAGATGCGCTTGCAGATTTCCGTGGCCTGGCCGTAACTGGTCTTGGGCAGCAGGATGCAAAACTCGTCGCCGCCCACGCGGGCCACAATGTCCTCATTGCGGCAGCACTCGCGCAGGATCACGGCGATCCTGGAAAGCAGCGCGTCACCCTCGTTGTGGCCAAACACGTCGTTGGTCAGTTTCAGGCCGTTCACATCGCCCATGATCACGGAGATGGGCAGCTGCCGTGCGGTGTCAAGCCTTCGGCTCTCCTCTTCCAGAAATGCCCGGTTGTAGAGGCCTGTGAGCCGGTCGTGATAGCTCAGATAGGCAATTTCGGCTTCCTTCTGCTTTTCCTCCGTGACATCGCGGAACACCAGAATTACGCCGAGCACCCGCTGGGCATCATCGAGTATCGGCGCGGCGCTGTCTGCGATGGAGCGAACGGTGCCGTCGGCGCAGCGCAGCGCCGTGTGGTTGGCAAGCCCCACCACCACGCCGGTGGTGAGCACGTGCTCCACCGGGTTTTCACACTTGGCGCCGGTTTCCTCGTTGTAGATGTCAAACACTTCCTCAAACAGCCTGCCGATGGCGCGGCGCGCCGGCCAGCCGGTGAGCTGCTCGGCCACCGCATTCATCATCATGACCCGGCCGGTGCCGTCGGTGGCGATCACGCCGTCGCCGATGCTCTGCAGCGTCACACGCAGGCGCTCCTTTTCTTCCCGGAGCTTCTGCTCGGCCTGCACCCGGTCGGTGATGTCCACGGAAAAGCCGATGATGCCGTCACGCTTGCCGTCGGCGGTAAAAAGCGGCGTCATCGTGTGGCGGAAAACCGTGGGGCCAATCCTCACCTCGGTGGTGGACTCCTTGCCGGCCACAGCCCGGCGATAGGCAGCCACGGCTCTTGCGTCAAAATTCATGATCTCGGCATAGCTGCGCCCCAGCGCGCTTTGCGGCGTGAGGCTCAGCATCTCAAGCCCCCGGCCCTCCGCCAGATTGCACTTGCCGGCATGGTCCAGCTGGAAGATCACGGCATCCAGGTTTTTCATCACCATGCTCAGGCGCTCCTGATAACTCCGGATCTCCTTTTCCATCATCACGCGGTCGGTAATGTCCACGCCGAAGCTCACAATGCCGGCAATCTGGCCGTTGCGCTTGATCAGGCTGTTGTTCCAGGCAATCAGGCGCTCGCAGCCATCCTTGGTCTGAATGGGGTTGTCGTTGCTGGCGGGCACATCGCCCTGCCCAATCGTTTGGAACCTCTCCCACAGCTGGGGATATCGGTCTCTCGGCAAAGTCAGGTCAAACCAGTTGCGGCCGATGAGCTCCTGCTTTGTCCAGCCGGTGATTTTCTCCGCGGTGCGGTTAAACTCCATCACGCATCCGTTGGCATCCAGCACTATCACAATGGCGTTGGCGGTGCTGATGAGCTCCTCGGCAAATTCCTTGGCCTCCCGCAGCTCGTTGGCTGCCTTGATCCGCTCGGTGATGTCGGTAAACACGCAGGCAAACGTGCCGGGGCTGGAGGTAAACACCGAGATGCTGAAGTGCTTGCCCATCGGCGGGAAATAAGTCTCAAACCGCGTGGGCCGGCCGGTCTCCGCCACCTGCGCGAAGATCTCCAGATAGGGCGCCTTGCTGGCACCGTATAGCGCCGTGCCCCGCATGCCCGCCGCCGTGCTTCGCGAGATGCCGGTGATGGCCTCAAATGCCGGGTTGGCCCCGGTGATCACATAATCCACCGGCTTGCCGCCCTCATAAATGAGCTCATGGAGCGCCACGCCCTCGGCCATATGGTCAAACAGCGCGACGATCCGTTTCTCCGCCGTCTTTTGCCCCTGCTCGGCCCTGATCCGGTCGGAGATGTCGCGCACAGAAGCCTGCACCTCTTTGGGCGCGCCGTCTTCCCCGAAGAACACCTGGCCGCTGGCCTCCGTCCAGATGTGCTCCCCGTCCTTCAATCGGATCCGGACCTGAAACACAAACGTGCGCTTGCCTTTGTTGATGGCATTGCGGGCAATTTGGAAGTTGGGCACGTCATCCGGATGAAACAGGTCGGTGAGGCTCATGCCGTTCAGCTCCTCCGGCAGGTAGCCCAAAACCCGGAAGCTCGCCGGCGAGGCATAGTTGCACACGCCATCCGGAGACATGCGCAGAATCACATCGGTGGAGTTCTCCGCAAGCAGGCGGAATTTCCGCGCGCGGTCCAGCTTTTCCTCCAGCTTGCGCTGCTGCGTGAGGTCTCTGGCGCAAAAGAGAATCCCCTTGGGCTCGCCGTGGTCCCCGCCGAATACGCGCAGGTTGATATGCACCGGCACCTGTTGGCCGCCGCTGCTCAGAAGGGTCATCTCAAGATTATCCAGACTGCCGTCTTTCAGCACGCGCAGGATTGCCGCGCGGGCCAGGGCGGGGTTGTTGATATGGTCCGTCACAGGCGTGCCGATCAGTTGCTGCCGGGGTTTCCCGGTCAGGCGCTCGGCGGCGGTGTTCACATCGGTGACAATGCCTTCGGAGTTGATCACAGCCATCGCGTCGGCATTGGCCTCAATGAGGCTGCGGTTGTAGTTGCTGGTGCGCGTCAGCTCCTGGTTTGCGCTGTATAAACCGGCACGGGCTTCCAGCTCCCGCAGCCTGCTCAGGCCCATATCGCCGAGCACTTCCACCATCTGCGACACATTTCCCAGCGCCTGGGCGGCCCTCTCCTCTGAAATCACCGGCACTGCGCGGGCCGTTTGCAGATAATCCTCCTCATCAAAGCCATAACGGCGGGCCTGCTGGCGCAGCGCTTCCTCGCCCGGCGGCGAAAGGAACGCCTGCCCCATTTTGAGGTTTGCCACATGGTGGCCGCCCACCCGCACCGGCACGGTAAAGTCCGCCATGCCAAGCGGGCACACCTGCGTATCAAGGCCGCTGCCGGGGGCGCCCGTCCGGGAGCATATCTGCCGCAAATCGGGGTGCTGCTGATGGAAGCGGGTACAAATGGCCGATTGAGGTGTCTCGGCAATCACCTTGCCCTGCAGGTCAATGACCGAGACATTCAGGCCGGTTGTGCCGCTCAGTATGTTGATGAGCCGCTGCAGTGCAGAAATATCGACAAAATTCAACAGATCATGACCCATGAAAACCTCCATAGCCGTGGCAAAGCAGCCTCGGCCCGGCTCATTTACGCAAATTCACATCAGAAGAGAGAAAAGAAGTGGCCCATTGCATGCAAGATGTGGCGGGCTGCCTGCCGGTGCGCCGCCGGTTATTGCGCGGCAACCACGCGGTTGCGGCCGACGGACTTGGCCTGATACAGCGCCCTGTCAGCATCGTTCAGCAGCTTCTGTGGGGTGGTGTCTGCTTCCGGACACATGCCGGACACGCCGATGGAGATCGTGACAAACCCGTTTTCAATCAGGCCCGTGTAGCCCAGCTGCAGGTCTTCCACATTCTTGCGGGTGTTGTCGGCCAGCATGCAAGCCGACGACAGGCTGGTGGAGGGCAGCAGCACGGCGAATTCCTCGCCGCCATAGCGGGCCACCAGATCGCCCACGCGGCGAAATGTCTTTTTGATCGCCTGGCTGATCATCTTCAGGCATTCGTCTCCGGCCAGGTGGCCGTGATTGTCATTATAAAGCTTGAAATGGTCAATATCGACCATCATGAGCGCCAGGCAGTCGTGGCTGCGGCTGGAGCGCTGGATTTCAGCCGTGAGCATGCGATCAAAATAGCGGCGGTTGTACAGCCCTGTGAGCTGGTCGGTGATGGACATCTGCTCCAGGTTGTCGCGGGTGCGCTTGAGCTCAATATAGTTGGTGATGCGCATGCGCACGATGGCCGGGTTAAACGGCTTGGTGATGAAATCAATGCCGCCGGCCTTCAGCCCCTCGATTTCGGTTTCGGCGTCTTCCCTGGAGGAAATGAACACCACCGGCGTGTGGGCGGTGTCGCGCATGGCCTTCAGCCTGCGGCACACCTCAAACCCATACATGCCCTTCATCACAATGTCCAGCAGGATGATGTCAGGCTTGAATGCCAGCACCACGCTCAGCGCCTCTTCCCCGGACTTCACGCAATGCACAGTGAAGCCCTCCTTAAACACCTGGCTGAGCAGGTGCAGGCTCACACTGTCATCGTCTGCGATCAGGATTCTAGGTTCGTTACCAATCATCTTGGATGACCCTCGACAAACACAATCGGTTTATACTCAAATGCCCATATTATACGGCGATTATGCACTTAACCGTAACAAAACCATAATTCGGGGCTCCCGATCATCATTGCGCCCCTTCCGGAGTATCGCATTTGGGATTATATCATATCGTCTGTTATTGTTTCAATCGAATCAGCACCCATTTCATGCGGTTGCCATGCTATAATCAGCAAAACTGGCTTTGGCGGATCAGGATGCACACGATCGCAAGCCCCTACTCCCCCGCCGCCCTGCTGGACAGCCGCACCGCTTCGGTGGAGGCATATTACCGCAAGGACTGGCTGGGCTATGACATGGCGCCGCACGCCCACAACCGCGCCGAGATCATGTATGTGATCTCCGGCCGCTGCGTCATCCGCCTGCCCGACCGGGAAACGACGCTGCGGAAAGGGGAGTTCATCCTGCTGGACGCGATGGCCCCCCACGGGCTGCTGGTGGCGGCGGACGCCCCCTGCCGCATGATGAACATTGAGTTTTCAATGGAACGCAAGGCCGCAGTGCTGCCGCTGGGAGAGCTTTGCAGAAGGCACCCGGCGCTGAAGCGGCTGCTGGCCGAGCCGCGCCCCAGCGTTGTGCTGCGCGACACGGAGGATGTATACGGCGCGCTCCGGAGGCTCATCAACAGCCTGGACGAAAGCGGCGAAGGCCAGCCGCTGGAGCTGGAGCTGCACACGGCGGAGCTGCTGCTGGCCATCGCCCGCACCTATGACGACGGCGCGGTGCGGCAAGGCGGTGAGAGATATGTGCGCCGGGCCACGCAGTTTATCACGCAGAATTATTTCCGGGAAATCACGATGGAAGACATCAGCACCCACGCCGGCGTGGCGGCGGGATACCTGAGCAGGCTATACAAAAAAAGCACCGGTGAAACGGTGATGAACCGGTTGACCAAGCTGCGCATCCGAAAGGCGAAAATGCTGCTGGGCAAAACCGACCTGCCGGTGGTGGAGGTGGCGGGCAGTGTGGGCATCCCCAGCAGGGAGTATTTCAGTCAGCTTTTCAAAAAGCACACCGGCATGACACCGGGCGAATATCGCAAAGCCTGCGACAGGGAGCCGGGGCCGGCGGAGCGCGGGCAGCAAACCTGATCCCGCAGAAGGGCTCCCGACAACAACTTCCCGGCTACTCACTACTGACCACTGACTACTGACTACTCATATCCATCTTCATACACCATATAATCCATAGCTTCCTCATGCAGCACGCTCATCGCCGTGGGCTCCATCTCCGGCAGCGCCACCAGAAGGAACTGCATCACCCGCTCGTTGAACTCCGGGCCTTTCTCCTCATGGGGCAGCATGCCGCAGTTGCGGATCAAAAAGACGGAGGATGACGGAATCTGGCCGGCATACAGGTCTGCCATGCCGCAGGGCCGGCCGGCGTCGATCTCGCCCCACACAATGAGCGCGGGGCAGATCACGGCCTTCAGGTTTTCGTGCACATAGTCGTCGTCATATTCCTTGATGAGCCGCAGCAGCGCCTGCCGGGTCACGCGGTTTTCAAAGGGCCTGTAGACCTGGCGGGTCATATAATTGTCCACGGCGATCTCATTGAAGCAGCACCACTTGAGGAAACGGTGCACGTCGCCAATCCCCAGCAAGCTCATGCGCAGCTCGCCCAGGATGGGGTTCATCAGCTGCCGGATGGATTTGGGGAAGTGGCGCGTCAGGCTGCCGGGGCTGGAGAGCACCAGCGCCGACACCCGCTCCGGGTAGCGGATCGCCATCTCCAGCGCCACAATGCCGCCCTCGCCGGCGCCGCAGATGGCGGCGCGCTCCACCTTGAGCTCATCCAGAAGCCGGATCAGGTATTGGGCCATGTGCTGCGGTGATGCGCCGCAGCCGCCGGGCAAGCGGGAGTAGCCGCAGCCGGGCAGGTCCACGGCGATGATGCGCATGCTTTTGACAAACACAGGGTAATTGTTTCGGAAGGTGAACAGAGAAAAGCCCAGCCCATGCAGAAACAGCATCGGGGGGCCGTCGCCATCGTCGATGTAGTGGATCGTGGGGCCGCCCACGTCCATCATCGAACCCAGCTCTTTGGAGTTGATGAAAGAAAGATACGGGATAGCCATGGCCTTGTCCTCAGCGGGCGGGAGCCATCACCCTGAGGGCCCCCGGCAGGATCCTGAACTCGGCGCTGGTCACTTCGGCGTGCAACTCGCCGTCGGTCTGCACGGAAAAGGGCTCGCCGTTGCTGTCAATCACGACCTTTTTGGCACGATACAGCTTCACAAACGGGAAGTTGACATGGCCCCCGGAGGGGAAATTCGGGAAGAGGGTCGCGATCTTCAGTTTCGGGATGCTGTCAATCACACACACATCCAGGCTGCCGTCGCCGGGCTCCGCCTCAGGCAGCACTTTCATGCCGCCGCCGTAAAACAGCCCGTTGCCGATGGCGGTGAGCAGCAGCTCCTTTTCCTGAAGCACATTGTCCACCCACAGGCGCATTTTGCGGCAGCGGTAGCGGGCCAATGTGGTGAACACGGCCAGATAGTAGGCCATGCCGCCGAGGGACCGGATGCGGTGCCGCTCCTCCACCACAGACACATCAAAGCCAATGCTGCTGATGTTGAAGAACGGCTTGCCGTTAAACAGGCCGGCGTCCACCTGTTTCATTTCGCCGTCCAGGATGATCGAAAGGGCGCCTTCGGCATCCATCGGAATGCCCAGGCTGCGGCGGTAGTCGTTGCCGGTGCCGCCGGGGATGATGCCCAGCGCGGCGCTGCCGCCGGACTTCAGAAGGCCCGCCGCCGTTTCCATCACGGTGCCGTCACCGCCCACGGCCACAACAGCCCGGTAACCGGCGGTGGCGGCCGCCGCCGCCAGCTGCTCGGCATGGCCGGCATTTTTGGTGAGCACAATTTCATGCTCAATATTCTTGCTGAGCATGATTTTAGAAAGTGAACGCATGATTTTGGGGCAACGGCCATGCCCCGCCACGGGGTTCACAATGAAATAATACATCGCTTAAGCCTCCGCATAACGCGTGGTTCATAAGGATTAATTATAACACCGGTGCGGTGCTCTGACAAGTTTTCATGGGTTATTTTGTCAGTTTTGCCCAGCAAAGCCAGGCCGTGCATGGAAGCGCAAAAAATATCGTTTCCGCCATAAAATCCTGTTGACAGTTTTTGGGAACCGGCATATGATATATCGTGTTGATATATCGACTCGATATATGAGGTGCGTATGCTGGAATACATCATCCTGGGCTTCCTACTTTGCTCCAACATGAGCGGCTATGACATCAAGCGCCACATGGGGCATTCCATCGCCTATTTCTATGACGCCAGCTTCGGCAGCATCTATCCGATGCTGAAGAAAATGCAGCGGGATGGCACCGTGACCATGACCGAAACGGCGGAAGGCGGCAAGCCCCGCAAGGAGTATGCCATCACGGAGGCGGGCCGGGAAGCGTTTTTCAAATGGCTGGACCAGCCGTTCAAGCTGAACCGGGCCAAGCACGACCATTTGGTGCGCTTCTTTTTCTATCGGTTTCTGCCGAAGGAGAGGGCGATAGAGCTGATCCATGAGTTTATCGGCACGGTGCGCGGCGAGATAGCGGTGCTATCCGCTTTGCGGGGCAAAGTGCAGCCCTATGCAGGCACGTTTGAGATGGCGACACTGGATTTCGGCACGGAGTATTATCAATTCGTAGCCGACTGGTGTGAGAAATTTATCAAGCAATTGAATGGCAGCGAAACCGGAAAGGACGAAGAATCATGAAAATCCTGGTGTTGAACGGCAGCCCCAAGGGCGAAACCAGCGTGACAATGCAATATGTGAGGTATCTTCAGAAGGTGCTGCCGGAGCATGAGTTCCACATGGAGCACATCGCCCACGGCATCCGGCAGATCGAAAACAACGACGGGCGGTTTGAAGAGATCCTCAGCCAGGTGCGGGAGGCTGACGGCGTGCTCTGGGCATTTCCGCTGTATGTGTGCCTGGCCCACGCCAACTACATGCGCTTTGTGGAGCTGATCACCGAGCGCGGTGCGCAGAGCGCCTTTGCGGGCAAATATGCCGCTGCGCTCACCACGTCCATCCACTTCTTTGACAACACCGCCCACGCCTGGATGCGCGCCGTCTGTGACGACCTGGGCATGCGTTACTGCGGGTTCTTTTCCCCGGGGATGAGCGACCTGACCACCGCGGCCGGGCAGCGCCAGCTGGCGGAGTTTGGGCGGGGGTTCCTCCACAGCATCGAAACGGGGCTGCCCACCCAGCGCCTTTATGCGCCGGTACGCGGGCAGAGCCCCGTCTATACCCCCGGCCCGGCTGGGGCGAAGTCTGCCGCGGGCGGCAAGAGAGTGCTGCTGATCACCGATGAAAACCCCGGCGATGAAAATCTCCGCCGCATGACCCAGCGCTTTGTTGAGGCGTGCGCAGACCCGGTGGAGGTGGTGCGGCTGGCCGATGCCCGCATCAAGGGCGGCTGCCTGGGCTGCCTGAAGTGCGGCTATAACAACCAATGCGTCTATGGCGGCAGTGACGACATCCAAAGCCTCTACAACGACAAGATCAGAAGCGCGGACATCATTGTGCTGGCGGGGGCGCTGCAGGGCCGGTTCCTTTCCGCCCGGTTCAAGACGTTCGTTGACCGCAGATTCCTCAACACCCACCAGCCCCAGATGGTGGGCAAGCAGCTCGCCTATCTGATCTCAGGGCCCCTGGGGCAGAACCACAACGTGGTGGAAGTGCTGCAGGCCATCGCTGAGCTGGACCGCGCCAACCTGGCCGGGATTGTGACGGATGAGTGCGACGACTCAGCCGCCATGGACGCGGTGCTCGACAGCCTTTCCCTGCGCTTGGCGGAGCTTGCCGAGGCCGGTTATGTGCCGCCGAAAACCTTTCTGGGCGTGGGCGGCATGAAGGTGTTTCGTGATGAAATCTATGGGCCTTTGCGCTCCGTGTTTCGCGCCGACCACAAGTTTTTCAAAAAGCATGGCTATTATGATTTTCCGCAGAAGAACATCGGCACACGCCTGTCCAACGTGCTGATGGGTGTGCTGAATTGCATCCCGCCGTTTCGCAAAAAGGTGCAGGCAGAAATGACGTCGTTTATGCTGATGCCGTATCAGAGGATTGTGGGGTAACAGAGCCATCGGCCCCGCCTGCCGCATACCTTAGTGAGTGGGGGGTGCGGCCAGGTGGACTCGTTGCTGGAGCAAATTGAACCGGATCAGCTGGCACTGCTGGCCAGCCTGTTTGCCATCGTGATATCAGACGGCTTGACCGCCAAGGAAAGCGCGGTATTGAGCGCGTTTCTGGTGTCGGTGAGCGATATGATGGCGTTGATTGCGGCGCACCAACTGCTGCTCGGGGAAGGCGAGCCATGAACACGATGCGCAACCAAAAGGCAGGCGCCAACGGAGACGGCGCCGCCGAACCGTCCTGCTTCCCGCTGAACAGCCTGACGCCGGAGGAAATCACGCTGGCCTCCACAGTGTTTGCCATCGCGCTGAGCGAGACAATGCCGCTGGATGACGCCAGCCTGCTGGCGTTTTTCCTGAGCACCGTCTCCAGCAACATGGGCATTTTTCTGGAAAAGAAGCGGCGTGACCTGGAGCAGCAGGAAGCCGAGCCGCCCTTCCCTGACGTGCTGTGACCGGCAGTCAGGTGCGATAGGAGCCATTGATTTTCACATAGTCATAAGTCAGGTCGCAGGCCAGCATGAAGTCTGAGCAGCCGCCCTGGTTGAAGTCCAACCGCAGCAGCACCTCCGGCTTTTGCAGCTCCTCCAGGGCGATATCCTCATCAAAGGCCAGCGCTCTGCCGCCGGCGCACACCTGCACGCCGCCAATGAACACATCCACCAGATCAGGGTTGAACCGCGCGCCGGAGTAGCCGGCGGCGGTCAGAATGCGGCCCCAGTTGGCGTCGCAGCCAAAAGCCGCCGTTTTCACCAGCGGCGACTTTGCCACAGCCACGGCGGCCTTGTAGGCATCTTCCTCGGTGGGCAGACCGTTCACGCGGATTTCCAGCAGTTTGGTGGCGCCCTCACCGTCGGCGGCCAGCATGCGGGCCAGCGGGCCGCACAGCAGACAGAGCGCCTCGGTGAACGCACTGTGCTCCGCCGTGCCGGCCTCAATCACAGGGTTGCCGGCAAGGCCCGAGGCCAGGATCACCGCCATATCGCACACGGAAGTGTCTCCATCCACCGAAACGCGATTGAAGCTCACCCCGGCCGCCGCCCGCAGCGACGCGTCCAGCGCCGCAGAGGTGATCGCGGCGTCGGTGGTGAGCACCGCGATCATCGTGGCCATATCCGGGTGGATCATGCCGGAGCCCTTGCACATGCCGCCCAGCCGCACCTCGCACCCGCCGATCACCGCAGACGCACCCGATTGCTTGTCCACCGTGTCGGTGGTCATGATGGCCCTTGCGGCAGCGTCACCGCCGTCTTCGGAAAGAGCTTGCGCGGCGGCGCGGATGCCGGCCTCCAGCTTTTTCATGTCCAGAGGCACGCCGATCACGCCGGTGGAGCCGGTGAGCACCTCCTCCGGCAGGCAGCCGGCGGCAGAGGCGGCAGCACAGGCCATTTCCAGTGCGGCAGCGTCGCCCGCCGGGCCCAGGCAGGCGTTGGCGCAGCCGCTGTTGACTGCCACGGCGCGGGCCGTGCCCAGCGCCACATGCTTCTGCGTGAGCTGCAGCGAGTGGCCCTTCACCACGTTGCGCGTGAAGATGCCCGCTGCGGCGCAGGGCCGGTCCGCCACCACAAGGGCCACGTCGGGGTTGCCGTTTTTCTTCAGGCCGCAGGCTGCGCCGGCGGCGCGGAAGCCCTTGGGATAGGTGACGCCTTTGTTGCTCATGACAGTTCACTCCGGTATTTTTTGATAATTATACGCTTGTTAGCATATTTATGCAATACCGGCGGACCACTCCCCTATCGCCTTACAGGCTGCCTTTCCTGTCGAAATATTTCATAATATCAAAGCTGCCCAGTTTGCGCCCGAACGCACCCATCACATGCAGGTAAAGCCCGTTGTGGTTCACGCCATAGGCAAAGCCGCTGTCGTGCAGCGTGTTTGGGTTGATCACCATCAGGCCCTGGCTGCCGTTGCAGTTTTCCTCCACCCATTGAAACAGATAGGCATCGTCACGAAGCTTGATGTAGAAGCAAGGGCTGCTCCACGTCGCGCCGCCGCTGTTGTCCTGCTGGAAGATGGTCCAGCTGCTGCTCTCCGGCGAGCTGTAGACATGGATGGAGCTCATCGTGTCGCTATAAGCCCAGGCGTAGCACTTCCCCACCAGGTCGGTCGTGAAGTGGTGGCGGCGCGCAAACGGCGGCACCAGATCGCCATATTCCAGCACGCCGAACTTGGCATAGGCACCCACCTCCCACTGGCTGTGCCAATTGCCGATCTGGGCGCGCACGGTCGTGGCAAGGCCGTTTGTGAAATCCACAGCCTGCGTGACATTGGCGAAGTCCGGATCGCCGGTGAGCATATGGGAAAACAGGATCAGGCCCCTCGCCGGCTCAAACGCCGCATACTTCTCCTCCTGCCATTGCCCGCCGGAGAAGCGCCAGCGCAGCCTGTCGACACTGACCACATCATATTCATAGACAGGCCCGCCCTCCCCGCCCCATGGGGCAGCCGTGTGCTTCTCCCCGTCCAGCCGGACGCTGAAGCGCTTGCCGGCCAGATAGTCCGTACACGGCAGCTGGTTGGCGCTCATCATGATGTTGGGGCTGCCCTCTTCCAGAATGCGCTGCGACTGCGCGGCGTGCCGGTGCGCCTCCTCTTTGGTCATGGGGATGTCAATGTCCATCGGCCGGTAGGAATAGCGCGCGCCCTTGCCGGCAAGTCTCGGCATCGGCGGCGTCTTGTTTCCATAGCAGGAGATGGGTTCCAGATGGGCCGCGTCGCCGGTGACTTCCAGTTTCGCCCTGTGCAGCCCATAGGCCAGCCCGTCGTCTTCCCCGAAGCCAAACTCCAGGCCCGCCGCCTCCCGATCCAGGAAGTTCATCACCTCAACCCACATCTTGCCGCTGAATTCCACCTCCCAACGCGCATAGATCACAAACTCATCGTCTATCCGGATGTAGTCCGATGGGTTGGACATGGTGATGCCGCCCCGCGGGTCGCTCAGCTCCGCAAGCGTGGAGCAGACCACGCTCGGGAAGAATGTAAGAAGCTCAGCGCCGTTGTCGTAGCGCCAGTGCAGGCCGCGCCCCTCCACACGGTTCGTCGTGGTGTGCAGCTTGTCAGGCCTGGCGTTGTTGCCGCTGTCTGCCCAGCCGAAGTGGTAGTGGCGCTGGATCTCGCGGGGGATGCTGCGCGTGCCGGTGGGCGGCCTGGTGCCGGCCAGGTCACCCCCGACGGGCACCTCGATGCCAAACCACGTCTCAAAGGCGGTCATGGCATTGGTTCTCGTGTCAATGACAAGGTGCCAGCCCCGCGTGGTGGCCGGAACCATATGCGTCAGCAGGATGACCGGGCCCAGCGATATGGCGGAATAGGGAGCCTCATAGCTCACGCCATTTTCTGTCACCGCCAGCTTTTCGCCGTCCAGAATGCTGTATTCCAGCCGGTCGGGGGCATAGGGGCCCTCCAACCGGGCCGCAAACGACCAGCCGGCCAGACTGCCGCAGGCATGGCCATCGGCCCTGGGTTTCTCCGCGACCACCCGGTTGATTTCCGCCTCGCTCATTGGGTTGAATCTGGTGAAAAACATCAGCAGGCACATCCATTTCATATGATTTGTAACAAATTATAAACGATTTCCGCCGCCGAAAGAAGAACCAGGCGGCAACACACGGCTGGCGCAGCCTGATCTTGCCGCACGCCGGCCAATATCGTTATGTCGGCAGGTTGCGCCGCGGCCCCATGGGGCAGTTTATCCACCGCTTTTGTTGACAAGCCTGTGCATTCATTTCTTTAACCATCCAAATAAAAAGCAAACCATGCACAACCCAAAAACCGTGGCAGGCCAAACCACCTATATGTAGTAGTGATAGGAGGCGATCACCGGCGCATGTTGCGATTGCCTGACCACAGCCTTATCCACAATATCTTCATATCGATAATTATTACTTGGTGGCAATCTGTGGTTAAACTGTAAGAATCCAGCAATTAAGCCATTTTCAGGCAACTTATTCTAAATATTGACATATTTATTGCGATGAATTACAATCAGGCTACTCGAGGGTTTTCCTCAAATATCCATAGTGCCGGCTTGGTGCATAACCCCCGGTGTGAACAGGTGCACAGCTATGACAACGCCGCAGATCATCGCTGCAGGCGCGGCACTTTTGGTGTTCGCGGCTCTGCTGCTACTTTCGCCGAGATTGAGGATCAGACCCTGGGTGATCGCCCTGGCGGGTCTGGTTGGTCTTGGCCTGGCGCTGATGATCGGCACGCTGGTGAACCGGGTGGCCTCCTTTGATGATTTCCTCAAGGGAGTGGCGCTGCTGGCAACCGGCGGCGTGCTGCTGGTCGTGGCTGTGAACATGGTTACCCGCAGGAGCACCGCCACCGGCAGGCTTTATGCCCCGTCCAGCGGCGCGAAGATGACCCCCGCCGCCCGGGAGGGCCGGGGTGCCAAGGCCAAGCCGATGGCGCTGAACGAGGCGCAAAGCCGGGAAATGGCCATGCTCGCCCAGCCTGCCGCATCAGAGCGGCGGGAAGCAGAGCCGGAAGCGGAGCAGGAGACGGTCACCGCACCGCCGGCACTCACCGCACCGGCCATTGCTGGGCAGCAACAGGAAGCGGCGGAAGCAATCGCGGCGCCGGAGCAGGAAGAACCGCATCCGGAGCCCACCCCGGCAGAAGAAGCGGAGCAACCGGCAGTATCGGTTGAACCCACACCGGAGACGATCACCGCCGACACCGGGGAAGCCACCCCGGCTCAAGCAGAGCAAGTTGAGGAGCAAGCGGAGCCTGTGGCAGATGCCGCAGCCGCCGCCATGGAGCCTGAAGCTCCCATAGAAACCAGGGAAGAAGAGATTGAGCGGCTGGACAAGCTTTTCCGGGAGGAGCAGGATCGCATCGCCCGAGAGGAAGAGGCGCGCATCCTGGAAGAGGCCCGGCAGGCCCGCGAGGCAGAAGCCCGCCGGGCAGAGAAGCAGCGGCAGCTCAAGGAGGAAGTGCGCAGCGCCGATCTGGCCAGAACCGCCCGTCAGGAGGAGCGCCGCCGCCACGAGCGCGACCGGCGCGCCCACAAGGAGGAAGAACGGCGCTTGAAGCAGGAAAAACAACAGGAAGCGGTGGCAGCCGAAGAGGCCCAGCAGATCCGCGAGAGGATACAGGCAGAGAAGCAACGGGTTGCCGAGCTGGAAGCCCAGCGCATCCAGGAGCAGGAATCGGCAGAGAAAGAGGCGGAGAAGGCCGCGGAGCTGGTGGCCGAAAAGGTGTTTGCCGTGCTGCCGGTTGAGGATGAAGCCGCCACCAGGTGGAAGTCGGAGCAGGAGCGGCTGGCAAGCGAGCTGGAAGCCCGCCGCGCAACCCAGCGCAAGGCAGCGGAAGAAGAGGCGGCCTGGCTGGAAGAGCAGCAGCGACTGGCCCGCGAGGCAGAGGCCCTGCAGGCGGCCCGCCAGCTGGCGGCGGAAGAAGCCCGCAGGCTCCAGGAGGAGCAGGAGCGCCTGGAGCATGAAGCAGAAGAAAAACGCATCGCCATGCACAAGGCCGCCGAAGAAGCCCGGCGCCTGCAGGAAGAGCAAGAGCGCCTCGCCCGCGAAGCAGAGGAGCACCGCATGGAGCGGGAGCGTCTTGACCGCGAAGCCGAAGAGCACCGCCTGGAGCAGGAGCGCCTTGCCCGCGAAGCCGAAGAACGCCGCCTGGAGCAGGAGCGCCTTGCCCGCGAGCGGGAGGAAGCCCACAGACGCCAGGCCGAGGAGTGCCTGAATGCCGGCGAAGCAAGCCTGGCCCAGGGCCAGCTGCCCGACGCACTGCGCGCATTGGAGCAGGCCGCGCGGATGGATGTGCCAGACGAGCTGAAGGCGCGGGCCACCGTGGCCATTGTGGAAACACTGCTGACCATGGGCTGGAAGGCCGAGGCCATGAAAAAGCTGCAGGCCATGAAGGGGCTTTCGATGGATCCGGCCGACCGCAAGCGGCTGGACGCCATTCTCCGAAAAGCGATATAGCACAAAATTTCACCGGGCACCGCCCGGCCAGGAGGTCAGAACATGAAGAAAGTCTCCGAAATCAAACTGCTGCCGGTGCTCTCCATTGCCGACGGCGCCAATGTGGAAAAGGTGAGCCGCGTGGCCATCAACCCCACCACCAAGAAGATCGAGTATCTGGCCTTCGCCGGCACGCCCTGGTTTGAGCCCCAGGCGGTGCTGCACTGGTCCAAGGTGCGCTCCGTGGGCAAAGACATGCTCACCATCAAGAGCCGCAAGGACATCGGGCTGGTCAATGAGGAGCTCCGCCGCACGCTGAGCCGCACGATGGAGATCATCGGCCTGGACGCCATTGATTCCTCCGGCCGGATCCTGGGCGTGGTGGCCGACCTCATGGTGGACGAAACCGCCGGCGAGCTGCGCAAGATCGTGCTGAACGACGGCACCGCGCTGGACGTGGCCTCCGTGGTGACAATCGGCGCGGCCGTGATCACCGAGGGCAGCGCAGAAGAGGAAGAGGAAGCCGCCCCGGCTTTCAGCGAGAATGATTTCCTGCTGGGCAAGACCACCGCGCAGGATATTTCCGATGATCAGGGCAACGTGATCATCGCCGCCGGCACCGTGATCACCAACAAGGAGATCGAGGCCGCCAAAGCCGGCAACGCGCTGTATGACCTGGTCACCGGCGTGAAGTAAGCCACTTGCCAGGCACACACCACAAACACACCACCGGAGCGATTGAATGAGGGATTTCACAGCGCCCCATATGCGCCCGCAATCGGGCAGGACGGCGACGCCGAAGGCACGCCGGAGCCTGTTCGCACGCGTGCTCAATATTGGCTATCCGGCCGAAGCCGGGGCGCTGCAAGCCACGAGGCAAAAACCTACGGGGCGGCGGGTCCGGCCCAACGGCGGCATGGAGCTGCTGGCCGCCATTTTGGTGGCGGTGGTGTTTACGGCCAGCGGCACGGTGTATTATTGCTCCGAGCTGCTCAATGTGAGCGGCGACACCTTCTACCACAACGTGATTGTGAACAACGTGAACGTGGGCGGCAAGTCCAGGGCGGAGGCCGCGGCACTGTTTGAAGGCGACCGCTCCGTGCCCGAGCTGGGCGTGACGGTGGAGATTGACGGCAGAAAGTGGGAGATCCGCTCTTCCGACATCAACGCCCACTACAACCTGGACGAAGTGCTGGACAAGGCGCTGGCAGTGGGCCACGAAGGTGGCGTCTTCAAGCGCCTGTCGGAGATCCTCACGCTGCGCAGCGAGCCCGCCAGCTTCAGCCTTTCCGCCGATTATGACGAGACCAGGCTGCATGAAATCGCAATGGAAATCTCCAGAGATACCAGCGTGGCCCCCATCAACGCTTCGCTCCAGTTTTTCCCGGCGGCGGACCCGTGCTTTATCTATACGGAGGAGTCTCCGGGCCGCGACGTGGACGCAGAAGAGCTTTATACAAAGATGAAGGCAAGAGTGGATTCCGGCAAGGTTGCCACGCTCAGCCTGCAGACCGAACTGCTGCACCCCCAGGAAACGGTGCAGCAGCTGAAGGACCGCACGCAGCTGGTGGGCACATTCACAACGGCGCTGAAGCCTGACATCGTGCGCACAGGCAACGTGCTGCTGGCAGGCGACGCCGTGAACGGCACTGTGCTGGAGCCCGGCGAGGAGTTCTCCTTCAACCAGGCCACAGGCGAGCGCACCAAGGCACGCGGGTATGGCGACGCCCCCACGATTTCCGGCGGCCAGTTGGTGGATGCCCCCGGCGGCGGCGTGTGCCAGGTGTCCACCACGATTTACAACGCCGCGCTGCTGGCCGGTCTGGAAATTGTGGAGCGCCACAGCCACACCTGGCCGCTGACCTATGCCGATCCCGGCCGTGACGCCACGGTGGATTGGGGCAGCAAAAAGGACCTGCGCATCCGCAACAATCTGGACAAGCCCGTCTATCTGCTGTTCACCGTGGACAACGCAAAGTCCTTGATCACGGTGGAATTCTACGGCCTGCCCGGCGTGGAGACCATCACCGTGGTGGCAGAGGATTTCGAGACAATCACACCGCAAAAACCGATAAAATACAGCAACCCTGGCAAACCAATCGGGTGGACTAAGACAATCACACCAGCCAGAAACGGTTGCAGGGTGAAGATCTACAGAGTCTTCACAAGCGGCGAGGAGGTCCGCCGGGAACTGGTCTCAAAGGATTACTACCCACCCCAGAGAGGTGAAATTGAAATCGGTACACAAGCCCCGACGGATGATGATGACAAGTAGCCGCGGGGTTTTGTGCTTTCCATCATGTTTGATCAAAACTAGGATCAGCCGGAGGAAGCCTGCATGGCATGCTCACGAACCAACACTTCTGGCCAGGACAACCAATGCAAATGCACCTTTACCGATTGTGACAAATGGGGCAAGTGCTGCTCCTGCGTGCTATTTCACCGCACGCACGGCGGAGTGCCCGGATGCTTCTTCACAGAGGAAGCGGAAAAGACCGGCAATCGGGATGTGGATTACTTTATCCAGCACATTGGCATTCCGATGAAAGAGACGCGTTGAGAAGACAAAGCCATAACCGGGACAAAAGACGTCCCTCTGGGACACTTGTCAACCGCATGGCAATTGGTATATAATTCTCGCGGTGGAAGACGCTATAACAAATATAAAACCGATATTCTAAATTCAGGAGGTATAGATCATGGCAATCAAGGTTGGCATCAACGGCTTCGGGCGCATCGGCCGCCTGGTGTTCCGCGCGGCAATCGAAAGCGGCAAGGTGGAGGTCGTGGGCATCAATGACCCCTTCATGACGCTGGACTATGTGGCCTACATGCTGCGTTACGACTCCATCCACGGCAAGTTCCAGGGCGACATCTCCTTCACCGCCGACAAGCTCGTGGTGAATGGTCATGAGATCAGCTTCTACGCCGTGAAGAACCCGGACGAGATTCCGTGGAAAGATTGCGGCGCCGAATACGTGGTGGAATCCACCGGTGTGTTCACCGCCCAGGACAAGGCCTCGCTGCACCTGAAGGGCGGCGCCAAGAAGGTCGTCATCTCCGCTCCCGCCAAGGACAAGGAAACCCCCACCTTCGTGATGGGCGTGAACCACAAGGAATACAACAGCTCCATGACCGTGGTGTCCAACGCAAGCTGCACCACGAACTGCCTGGCCCCCTTGGCCAAGGTCATCAATGATGCGTTCGGCATCGAAGAAGGCCTGATGACCACCGTGCACAGCACCACCGCCACCCAGAAGACCGTGGACGGCCCCTCCGCCAAAGACTGGCGCGGCGGCCGCGCAGCCTCCAACAACATCATCCCCAGCAGCACCGGCGCCGCCAAGGCCGCCGCTCTGGTCATCCCCAGCCTGAAGGGCAAGCTGACCGGCATGAGCTTCCGCGTGCCCACGCTGGACGTGTCTGTGGTGGACCTCACCTGCAAACTGAAGACCGCCACCACCTATGAGGAGATCTGCAAGGTTGTGAAGGAAGCCAGCGAGGGCGAGCTCAAAGGCATTCTGGGCTACACCGATGAAGACCTGGTTTCCACCGACTTCATCCATGACCCCCGCACCTCGATCTTCGACGCCAAGGCCGGCATCATGCTGAACCCGACGTTCGTGAAGCTGGTGGCCTGGTACGACAACGAGTGGGGCTACAGCAACAAGGTTGTGGACCTCATCGAGTACATGGCTTCTGTGGACGCGAAGGCGTAAAATTCTCTTGATACTGAAAAACCGGCCTGGGAAACCAGGCCGGTTTTTTCGACTATAGACAGCGCGTCAAATCAGCGCCGCGCCGCTTTTCTTAAGCGGTGACAGCAATGATCTCATACTGCTTCCCTTTTTCCGCCCGGAAGCTCCTGATCCCCTGCTCCTCCGCCGTTTCCACAGCGGCTCCGTCTACAAAGACACCGCATGGCCCGTCAGCCCGGTACCGGCAGATGCCGCCCTGCTCCGACCGCACGGCAGCCCGCTCCAGCCGGCCGCCGCGCCAGGCCAGATCCACCTCAAAAGCGCCCCTTGCCCGCAGCCCGCAGACACTGCCCTCCTGCCACAGATCCGGCAATGCGGGCAGCAGGTTCAGGAAGCCCTCGTGGCTCTGCAACAGCATTTCGGCAATTGCTGCCGTGGCGGCCCCGGCGTCGCCCACCTGCGGGTTGCCATGGGCGTTCACAAACAGATTGGGGAACATGTGGCTGCGGAAAACCTCCTGGATCGCCTCCAGCGCCCGGTTGCCGTCCTGCAGGCGGGCCCAAAGGTTCGCGATCCACCCAAGGCTCCAGGCCTGGCCGTCATACTGGTTGGCCAGCCTGCGCTCCAGCGTTTTGCGGGCGGCCTCCGCAAGCTCCGGCGTGCCGCGCAGCGTGATCTGCGTGCCGGGATGCAGCGCAAAGAGCTGCGACACATGCCGGTGCCCCGGCTCAAACTCATCATAATCCTGCACCCACTCCTGGATGCCGCCGGTCTTCTCGCTGATCCGGGTGGGCAGCAGCCTTTCCAGCGCGTGCGCGAGCCGCTCCCGGAACCCGTCGTCGGCAAAGCCAGGCCCTTCCAGCACCCCGATGGCGTCAATGCACGCCATAAACAGCTCGCGGATGATCTGCATGTCCATCGTGGCGGCATAGGTGAGCTGCGACGCCTCGCCATTGGCCTTCACAAAGGTGTTTTCCGGCGAGTGGGACGGGTTTGTGACAAGCCACCCGGCCACCGCCGTGGTCTCGGGAGCCTCCACCAGGAAGTCCAGCATGAACTGGGCAGCGCCCCGCATCAGGGGGTAGGCCTTCTGCAAAAACGCTGCGTCCGCCGTGAACAGATAATGCTCATACAGGTGCAGGCATAGCCAAGCCCCGCCCATCGGCCAGACGCCCCACAGCCCGTCGATGGGCGCGGTGCAGCCGAAAATGTCAGACACATGGTGCATCACCCACCCGCCGGCGCCGTAGTGCACGCTGGCTGTGCGGGCGCCCGAGGGCTCGATCCGCTTCAGCCAGTCGTAAAGAGGCGTGTGGCACTCAGACAGGTTGCACACCTCCGCCGGCCAGTAGTTCAGCTGCATGTTCACGTTGGGATGGTAGTCGCTGTTCCACGGCGCTTTCATGTTGTCATTCCAGATGCCCTGCAGGTTGGAGGGCACGCCGCCGGGCCGCGAGCAGCCCATCAACAGATAACGGAAATACTGGAAGAACAGCGCGATGAACCGGGGGTCATAGGCGCCGTCACGGATGCGCGCCATCCGTTCGCCGGTGCTGATGTCCGGCTGGTCGCCACCGCCCAGGTCAATGCTCACGCGCCGAAACAGCGCCCGATGGTCGTCGCTGTGATCTGCCGCAACCGCGTCATATCCTTTGGCAATTGCCTTTTTCACCCGTTCCCCGCACACAGCGGCCGGGTCGCCCTGGTTGAAATCGGTGGCGGCGGCCAGAAACAGCGTGGCGCTGTCAGCCCCGGCAATCTCAATGCGATCCTGCACCGTGCGCACCTGCCCGCCGCTGCAGACCACCCTGCACAGCCCGTGGAACCGCACGCCCTTTCCGCTGCAGGCGCCGGACAGCAGCAGCCCGTCCTCCCCGGCGGCCTGTGTGGCGGCATAATGGTCGCGGCGCAGCGTGACGGCGAGGTTCAGCCTGCCCGGCTCGCCGCAGGTGAACCGGATCGCCATCACATCATCCACAGCGGAAGACAGGAAAACCCGCTCATACCGCACGCCGTCGATGGCGTAGGACACTTTCATCACACCGGCGTCCAGATCCAGCTCCCTGCGGTAATCGGCGGCAGCGCCGGTGTGGCCGGTCTCAATCCGAAGGTTGCCCAGCGGCTGATAGGAGTCAATTGTCTCCGGGATGGCCATCATGGACTGCGAGGCAAGCTCGCTGGCCGCCTCATTCTCATCGGCAAACAGCAGCGCCTGCACACGGCTCAGCGCCTCCAGCGCTTTGGGATTGGTGCGGTCAATCGGGCCGCCATCCCACACGGTCTCCTCATTGAGCTGCACCAGCTCGCAGGCAGGGTCGCCATGCACCATGCCCCCCAGCTTGCCGTTGCCGATGGGCAGGGCTTCCACCCATCTTGTGGCCGGACGGTCGAACCAGACTTTGTTGCTGCAGCAGGGTTGTGTTTTGAGCATACTCTCTCTCCCCATAGCCGGAAAAATCCGATATTATTGAAAAAGGAACCTCGCGGTTCCCTTTTGCTCAAGGTTCGTTCACTTCCCATATCTGGTAATATCGTGAGTATTGCCGGGCGTCCACCTTCAGCGGCCCGCCGCTGCCCCCAAACAGATATAGATCGTCCTGTGCCTTTTCCTGAAACTTCACACTGTATTGGGTCTCTATGTGCTCAAATAATTCGTTGTGATAACCGGTCTTTGTGATGTATGTGACCGGTTCGTCTCTGATCTGCGCGTAGGGCACGCCATCCACCGCGACTTGCCAGACCCCCTTCCACACCGGGATGGGATCTCCCTCCTGGAAAATTGTGGTATGATTGATGAGCACCACAGCGAATGTCATCAACACGGCCACAATGGCAATCATCACAAAAGTAGAGGCACGCTTGCCCTTCATCGTCAACTCCTGAAATATACTGTGGTTATTATACCAAATCCGGAGACGTATAAACAGATGGACATTTGCGGCAGAATCGAGGGCGAAAATTTGGAGAATATAGGCAACGCGTTTGAGATAATGCCGGTTGCGGCAGAGCACATTCCCACCGTGCTGGAGGTTTACCGCCAGTGCGAGGATTTCCTGGAGTTGGGGCCAGTGCCGCTGGCTTCACTGGAGATGGTGCTGGAAGACCTGCGGCACTCCAGCGAAATGAACGGCGTGTTCTGCGGCATCTTCGTGCAAGGCGAAATGGCCGGTGTCGTCGATTATGTGCCGAACCGGCACGAGGGCCGTGATGGCACGGCATTGCTGAGCCTGCTGATGATCGCGAGACAATGGCGCGGCGCGGGCCTGGGCAGCAAGGTGGTGAACGCCGTGGAACGGGAGATGCGCCGGTGCGGCGCACGCACCGTGCTCTCCGGCGTGCAGGCCAACAACCCCTCCGCCATCCGGTTCTGGCAGAGAATGGGGTATCGGATCACCGGCGGGCCGGACAGGATGCCGGACAGCACGGTATGTTTTTCGCTGGAGAAAACCTTGCCGTGATGAAGCGCCTGGCAGCGACGCCCCTCTTTCTTTTGTCGTTTGATCTAAATGCTGTGTAATGGTAATATTATCGTTATTGAATGGATTTGGATTGCTGCGCCGCATGACCCCGGGTGCTGTGGCCGGGCAATCGGAACAGGAAGGGTTGCGATGAAGGAGAAAAACCCCATGGTCAAAAGGATGTTTTGGCTCCTGGCGGCCGCCGTGATGCTGGGCCTTTTGCCGTGCTGCAGCGGTCAGACCGCTCCCGGCAAAGCGGAGGAGGGAGACACGGCTGACGCAAACGGCACCTACTACCCCGGCAAAACCTGGCGCACCTCCACCCCGGAGGCCCAGGGAATGGACTCGGCAAAGCTGGTGGAGATGTTTCAGAAAATCCGGGAGCAAGGCACGCCCATCCACAGCTTTCTAATCATCCGCCACGGCTACCTGGTGGCCGAAGCCTACTTCGACCCCTTTACCGCGGAGACCCACCACGACCTGTTCTCCGCGACCAAGAGCTTTACCTCCACACTCATCGGCATCGCCATTGATGAGGGGAAAGTCAAAGGCGTGGACCAGCGGGTGCTGGACTTCTTCCCCGGCGTGAAGGTGTCTGACGACAGCCAAGGCACCTCCGCCATGACGCTGGAGCACTTGCTCACGATGACCGCCGGCCACAAGGCCGACTCGGTGGACAATGTGTATGGCAGCCGGGATTGGGCCCGTGACTTCTTTTCACTGCCCTTTGCGCACA
>JAEYYW010000136.1 GCA_023428265.1 Bacillota bacterium
ATCCGGGGCAAAGCAGAGGTTCTGACCAAATACGGAAAATTGCAATCCGGCAAAGAATAGCCGGAATATTGGGGAGAGACCATATGGGGAACAAAACCATCGCCATCCTGACGAGCGGCGGAGATTCGCCGGGTATGAACGCCGCGGTTTGGGCCGCCGTGAAGTCGGCGCATAGCCGTGGCATGAGCATTCTGGGCATCAACAGGGGTTATCAGGGCCTGATTGACGGAGACCTGCGGGAGCTGACCCCCAAGAGCGTGAGCGACGTGCACAACAACGGCGGCACGATGCTCAAGACCGCCCGGTGCCTCAAAATGAAGACGGAGGAAGGCCGCGCCGAGGCGTTGGAAAGCGCCAAACGGCATGGCATCGAGGGCCTGATCGTGGTGGGCGGCGACGGCAGCTATCACGGCGCCGCGATCCTTGCCACCAGGGGCCTGCCCACAATCGGCATGCCCGGCACCATTGACAACGACCTGGCCTATACCGATTTCACACTGGGTTATGACACCGCCTGCAACACGGCCTGCCAGGCCGCGCTCAAAGTGCGTGACACGATGGAGTCTCACGACCGCATCGGCATCATAGAAGTGATGGGCCGCTATTGCGGCGACATCGCGCTGAACGTGGCGATGGCCACCGGCGCCGACTACGTGCTGGTGCCCGAAGTGGAATATGATGTGCCCTTTGATGTGGTGAACCTGGCGGACCGCCTTTGCCACCTGCACGAGAAAGGCCGCACCAGTTTTTTGGTGGTGCTGGCCGAGGGCATCTGCTTTGACAACCCCCACCGCGCTTATGACCTGAGGCTGGCGCTGGAAGGCGAACTGAGCAAACGGGGCAAGTTCCTGGGCGACATCCGCGAGACAGTGCTGGGCTACCAGCAGCGCGGCGGCGACCCGACGGTGATGGACATCAGCCTGGCCGTGCAGATGGCCGACCGGGCGGTGAACCTGCTGGCCAACGGAATCGGCAACCGGGCCGTGGGCATCCGCGAGAACAAGATCATCGACATGGACATCCTGGAAGCACTGAAGTTGCCGAGCCGGTTCAACCGGGAGCTCTATGACATGGTGCTGAGGCTGGCGTCGGTGTGAAACATCCAAAAAAGACCGCTTTAGCGGTCTTTTTTATTTATGTAGTTAATCATTATATGCAATTCTTCTAATGTGTCTCCTTAAAAAATCGAGATTATTAATGTCGCATCCTTCGACAAGCACACTAATAAAGAGATCTTTTGATATTGTGCAACTTCCGAACTTGTCTAAATACTTATATGCGGCATGAACAAGGAATTTACCACATATAATGTTCGATTTATCATCGCCAAATTTTTCAGCAACTAAGTCATCAATATGACATGTCCATCTATCAAGATCACTTATTGTTTCTCGCATTCTCTCTTCTACTCGGTTACATTCATCTTTATTAATAAGTCCTCCATCTGAAATAAAGCGGGCGTATCCATAACTTATATTCTTTTCATCATTTGCGCTAGCGACAGCAAAGAGGATAAATAATCTATATAAATCCAATGAAATTCCAGAATACCAATCGCGGAAATTTAGCTCCTTTTTAATATCTGACTTGCGCTTTCGCATAATAGGATAGGCAGCACGAATAAGTGATCTTTCGTCAACTATATAGCTTTCGATATTATACCTACTTAGGTAAAGTAAATGACCGGTGTCATCATATTCGCATCTGTCTAGCAAAATATCAAAATCAGCATCTACTACAAATAAACAACTCTTTAATGCGTATGTACCCTTTATGCTTTTGTAGCTATCAAGAATAGATTGCTTTCCCTGAAGTGTCTCAACAATAATGTTAGACTCAGTTTCAATACTTTCAAGGTTTAGTAGTCTCTCTAGTAAGGTTTCATAAAAACCAAATTTTCCTTCATCTTCGAAATAAATAGTTATTCTATTTACACTTGCAAATAGAATTGACAAATTATCCTTTGCTGTTTCAGAATACTCTAGACTCATATGTCACCTAAGGATTTAGTATCGGCTTTAGTGGCTCAGCATTCTTCTTGTATCTACCAATAATTTCTGGAGAATGAGTAGCAAGGATCAATTGTAATGATGGATTAATCTCTAGTATGGACTTAACAAATTTCCTTTGCCATGCGACATGAAGTGATAATTCTGGTTCATCAATAACATAAATCCCATTTGTCCTTTCGTTTAGCCCATAGATTAGATGTGCAAAGAACACCAGTATTTGCTTTTCTCCAGATGACAAATACTCAATATCCACATCCATTAACTCTTCATGAGAATTATAAATAGTATATTTAAGGCTACCATTATTCAAAAACTTAATGGTTTTTTTGACATCACAATCTTGGTAAAAGTTATTAACAACCTCTATGAATATTCTATTTGGATAATTCAACTCTTCGCGTATCTTTACAGCTTCTTTGGCAGAATCAAAAATGTTCTGAATCTCTAAAGCTTTAACATAGTAATAAACAAATTTCTGTGGATCTTTATGACCGTCTTTTTCCTTTTTGAATTCTTGGTATCCTTTAAAGAAGGCATTTACGTTTTGTTCAAAGTCATCACCAATCGTTTCGCTACTATCACTTATAAACTCAATAATCTTATCATTAGAAAGTCCAATTAAGGAAGTTTCTCTAAAAGTAATTTTTTCGTTATATGGTCTAAAAATAATTTCAAATACGCTATTTCGAAACTGTTCACTTATTGAGTTTATTTCTGTCATAATTTTCGTATACTTATCTTTTATCATTTCTTCAACTTGATTTAGAGAAATATTAAACCCATGCCTTTTCTTAGTAGAAAACGATCCAATAAAATAATCATCATACTCATTCTCTTCCTGCCTCTGTGAAAGGCCACTGTAACGTTCAAGTGGCAGATAAATATAGTTAAACAAAGACTTAATATGATAAAGCCATTTATAGGCTGAGAAATATGTCTCTCGAATTCTGCTTTGATACTTAAATGGTTCTCTCTCAATATTAAGCTCGGACAGAATGTTCTCACTTCCATTAAAACTCACGTAGAGTACCTTTTTATCTGTTGGTCCATTGGTAATAGTTAAGAAAAACAGCTTACTTTTGATTGACATTTCATCAAATGTTAACTGACTATCGTTCTCATTTTTTTTTATGAGTGAAATATCCTCACTACATGTTAATTGAATCCGTTGAAAATTGTACTGAAACAAATAATACAGCTCACCGGTAATAATATACGTAATAATTGTTAATATGGTAGTTTTCCCACATCCGTTCGCGCCGTATAAAAAAGTTACATCTTTATTGAAGTTCACTTCATAGTCGTACATATTATGAAGCTTATCGATAATAACCTTATCGATTTTCATATATTTAACACCTATAATATTTTTATGCAAGAATTATACCACCTTTTCATGTAATATTGAAGAGTTTTCCAAATAATAGAAATAAGTATTCCAGTCGACGGCCCGATTCTGATAAATAGTTTATTTATGAAAACAAGAAATTATAATTAGTTGAACCATAACTACTGTAGCATAATTGTGGTATCATTATCTTGCAGAACCTCTACAACGGGAGATCCAATGAAAATCATCGTCATCCGCCACGGCGAACGGGACTATGAGCCCTGCAAGCAGCGGGGCTTTGTAGGCCAGGGGCTGGAGCTGGCACCGCTGACGGAAAGAGGCATGCGCCAGGCAGAGGAGGCGGCGGCAAGCCCGCTGCTGGCCGGTGCGCAGCTGATCCTCTCCTCCCCCTACACCCGCTGCATGCAGACCGCCGCGATCATCTCACGCATCACGGGCATCCCATTGACGGTTGAGATTGACCTGCATGAGTGGATCCCCGACCTGACGTTTCAGAATGGGGCCAACGACGGCGGGGAAACGGACTTCGCGGCCTGCAAAGGCCAGTATCCGGAAGGGGAAACGCGGAACTGGGAGACCATCGAAATGATGGAAAGGCGGCTGCTGGGCGTGCTGGACCGATACACCGGTTATGACAAAATCATCCTCGTGACACATGGCATGCTGATGCGCCAGATCAAGCCCTATGAGGTCATCCCCTACTGCTTCGTGGATGCGTTTGAGTATGATGAGAATTTCAAATGCACGGGGTTTCATGAGCGGGGCTGATGCCTCCAGCGCTGAACAAAAAGGCCCGGATGCCGATGGCATCCGGGCCTTTGTTTAATAGGTTCAGGCTTCCTTCTTCTTTCTCACAGCCCCCAGGATCAGCTTGGCAATCTCCATGATCACCACCGTGCTGGCCGCCAGACCGAAGACGATGCCCCACATGGGCAGCGTGAGGTGATACAGCCCGAAAATGTCCTGCGTGAAGGGCAGCAGGCCCACCAGCAGCTGCAGCGCAAGGCCGATGAGGAACGCGCCGTTCAAGTATTTGTTGGCGAACACGCCGATCCTGAACAGCGACCGGTTGCTCCGCAGGTTGAAAGCGTGGAAAAGCTCAGCGATGGAGAGCGTCATGAACGCCATCGTGATGCCAGCGTCCACGGTGACACCCATGTCGTTGAGCGCCACACCGGTCATCGAGCGGCCGATGACGAACGCGGCAAGCGTCAACACGGCGACCATCAGGCCCTGCAACACCACCTTCCAGGCGAAGTTGTTGGCGAAGATGCTCTCGTCCTTGCGGCGGGGCTTTTCGTTCATGACCTCGGGGTCGATGGGCTCCACGCCCAGCGCCAGCGCCGGCAGGCTGTCGGTGATCAGGTTGACCCAGAGCAGGTGCACGGCTTTGAGCGGCGTGGCCCACAGCAGTAGGATCGAGCCCAGGATGGACAGGATCTCGCTCAGGTTGGTGGCCAGAAGGAACTGGATGGCCCGGAGGATGTTGCTGTAGATGCCGCGGCCCTCGCGCACGGCCACCACAATCGTGGCGAAGTTATCGTCGGTGAGCACCATGTCTGCCGCGCCCTTGGAAACGTCGGTGCCGGTGATACCCATCGCGCAGCCGATGTCTGCCTTCTTCAGCGCCGGCGCGTCATTCACACCGTCGCCGGTCATCGCCACGATTTCACCGCGCTTCTGCCAGGCCGCCACGATGCGCACCTTGTGCTCCGGGGCCACGCGGGCATACACGGAGTATTCGCCCACAGTGCGGTTAAGATCTTCCTCCGACAGCTTGGCAAGCTCGGCGCCGGTGATCGCTTTGTCACCGGGCCGGAAGATTTTCAGCTCCTTGGCAATGGCCACGGCCGTTTCCAGATGGTCGCCGGTGATCATCACCGGGCGGATGCCGGCGGCCTTGCACAGCGCCACGGCGTGCTTGACTTCCTCGCGGGGCGGGTCGATCATGCCGATCAGGCCCACAAACTCCATGCCATTTTCCAGGTTTTCGGAGGAAAGGTCTTCGGGCAACGCTTCGAAGCGGCGGGTGGCCACCGCCAGCACCCGCAGGGCGCTGCGGCCCATCTCGCCGTTGGCCTCGATGGCCTGCCCATGGGCGGAGCTGGATTGGCAGCGGGCCAAGATGATGTCCGGAGCACCCTTGGTGATGGAGAGATATCCGCCCTCCACCCGGTGCACGGTGGTCATCATCTTGCGGTCGGAGTCAAAGGGGATCTCCGCCACGCGGGGCGCGGCGGCCTCCAGCGCTGCCTTTTCGTGGCCGGCCTTCATCGCCGCTGCCACCAGCGCCGTCTCGGTGGGGTCGCCGATGTGCTTCTCCACGCCGTTTTCAATCGTCACCGTGCCGTCACAGCACAGCGAGGCCAGTTTCAAAAGCTCCAGGGAGTCACCCTCGGCGCCGCCCTTGAAGTCGGTCATGCCGTTGGTATAGAGCTTGACCACGGTCATGCGGTTTTGCGTCAGTGTGCCGGTCTTGTCTGAGCAGATCACAGAAGCGCTGCCCAGCGTTTCCACGGCGGGCAGCTTGCGGATGATCGCGTTTTGCTTGACCAGCCGCGACACACCCAGCGCCAGCACGATCGTCACCACCGCCGGCAGGCCCTCGGGGATCGCCGCCACGGCCAGCGAAATGCTGGTCATAAACATCTCAAACACCGGTTTGCCTTCCAGCAGGCCGATGCCGAAGATGAGCGCGCAGATTGCCAGCGCCAGGATGCCCAGCATCTTGCCGATCTTTTCCAGCTTGATTTGCAGCGGCGTCTGCTCCTCGCGGCTGTCTTGCAGCATCGTGGCGATGCGGCCCACCTCGGTGCTCATTCCGGTGGCCATGACGATGGCGGTGCCGCGGCCATAGGTCACGGTGCCGGAGGTGAAGAGCATGTTGGTGCGGTCGCCCAGCGCCACATCGGCGCCGGGGATGGCCTCGGTGTGCTTTTCCACCGGCACCGATTCGCCGGTGAGGCTGCTTTCCTCCACTTTGAGGTTTGCCGCAGCAATCAGCCGCCCGTCAGCGGGCACCAAATCGCCGGCCTCCACAAACACCACGTCGCCGGGCACCAGCTGGCTTGCCGGCACCACCTGGCGCTGCCCGTCGCGCAGCACGCGGGCGTTGGGCGCGGAGAGCTTTTTCAAAGCCTCCAGCGCCTGCTCGGCCCTGCTTTCCTGCACCACGCCCAGAATGGCATTCAAAAGGATAACGGCAAAGATGATGCCGGCATCCACCGCGCCCTCGCTGTTGAACCCGAAGCCGTGCTCGCCCACAAACAGTGAGATCACCGCCGCGATGAACAGGATGATCACCATGACATCCTTGAACTGCAGCAGGAAGCGGACAAAAAGCGGGGTCTTCTTCTTTTCCACCAATGCATTGGGGCCATATTGCTTGAGGCGCTGCTCGGCTTCGCGGGTGGTCAGGCCTGTTTCGCTTTTCACGCCGAGGTCGGCTGCGGCCTGCTCAATCGATTTGGCATAGACGTCCATCTGAATATTCCTCCATACAAAAAAAGCTTTTGGCTCAATTCCTTTGAATCGTGCCAAAAGTCTCGCTACCGGACCGGTTGCATGTCCAGATGCCAAGGGCATCGGGCTGTTGGCCATGCAAAACGCTACTCCCTTTTGTGATTACCATTTTAAGCTAGATTATGCAGGGTGTCAATGGGATGAGGCATACATCGTTTACGGAGTTCTGCGATTGCAATATAATACTCTCCATCAGGTATGAGTTGAGGTGTGTAGTATGAAGAAAGCCTATTTTGTCATTGTGGTTTTGTTCATATCATCTTTACTCCTCATAAGCTGCGATGAATATAATATAACGAAGTTTGAAATAAGCAGTTACCCAAGCCGTATCGTTTATGTTGTTGGCGAAGACGAAGAACTGGATCTTGACGGTGGGAAGGTGTTCTATTACCTGGGGCAAAACGACAAGTATGCCGGCCAGATGACCGATCCAATCATCAAGGTATCCAGCGACATCAATTTCATGGCGCCCGGTGTTTATACTGTTACCTTAACTTGCCAAAAGCACTTATGCATTTTCCCGGTGCAGGTGGTGGACAAGGATTTCATGCGGGAGATTCAGAACAAATAATGATCAGGCAGTTATGTGGGCCGGTACGGAGTCCGGCCCTAGCCGATCCGAGAGAGGTAGAACCATGGATTTGTACAGATGCCAAAGCGGTTCCGATGGTAAGGGCTTCATCCAGGAGCAGATAGCATACCCTTACAAGCCTGCTGGGTACTGCATCCTGAAAAAATACGAAGCACTGTACCGCGAGGAGCTACCCCGGTTTCGCAAAAAACCACTGAGGGTTTATGCGCTGCCTTATGAGGATACCCCGGTGCGGGTGTATCGTGGTGTTGGCTGTGAAGGAACCGGAGAGTTTCTACCAATGAACAAGCAAGTCTTGCTATCAAAGGAAGACCGCAAGCTTTTCAGAGCTTACCATGATTACAGAATAGAGGACTATAGCCTATTTGATCATCAAAAGGATGCGCTCCGGTATCAATCCTTCCGAAAGAACAAAGATGACTATATTGTGGCATGGGTCAGGATTCACGGATGCGAAGCAAAGCCGCCGGAACAATACGAGTTGTTGGGTTTTGATGTATCTTATCCACCCGAAATGCAAGGCGCATTTTCATGCATCTGTGATTGTATGTTCATCTGCCAATGGCATGGCTGCGATCCAGAAGGGACACTATTTCTTGCTCACTTTAACCTGTTGAATCAAAACGGATTGTTTGACTCTGCTGATGCTGCACTCGATTACTTTGCTGCGTATATCGAGCCGGAGTGGTCTGAACGGGGTGAATTCTGCATATGTGGAGTATACTCGAAGCCTGTTGTGGACTGACATAACAAAGGCCGGGACTATGCCCGGCCCTTGTCAACGAACGATTCTTACAGCACCTGCGTGCCAAACAGCTTATCCCGGTTGTAGGTCTTTGCCGCCAAACGGATCAGGAAAGCATTCACAAGGAAAACCACCAGACCGATCGCCAGCACCAGCAACGAGCTCAAGAACACAATGCCGCCGATCTGCCCATAGACCAGGAAAAGCAAGGGCAGGATCACGATCACGCTCATCTGCTGGGCCTCCTGGAAGCCCTTCACCTTCACGGAGATGAGCACGTTGATGAAGATCACGAGCAGCGTGAGCGCCGGGCTCAGCCACAGCACAACGGGCAGCCAGTGGGGCGCAGGCAGCACCACCCGGCCAAACAGCGGCGCGCCCAGCGTCATAAACTCCACTGAGAAAATCACGAAACCGACCAGGCACACAAACATCGACGGAATAAAACCGGCCAGGACCTTTGCCACAAACATCGTGTTTTCGCTGACGGGGCTGAACAGCAGCGTTTCCAGCGTCTTTTTTTCCTTTTCGCCCACGAAGGCCGCCGCCGACACGATGCTGGACACCATCACCGGGACCATCAGAAACATCGGCGCGAACACAAAGTTGATGAGCAGATAGACCAGCTGCTGGTTTATCGTGGGGAAGCTGTGCAGCATATCTTTCACGGCGCCGTCAGGGATGCCGTTCAGGAACTGCTGCACAAACTGCATGTCTTCAGAGTCGGTCTTGAAGTTGATCGAGCGGCCCAGGATCAGAAACACCGCCGGCAGCACCACCACGAAGATCAGCGGCACAATCAGCATCGGGATCCACATCTGCGGGCTTGAGGTGATGGCCCGAATGTCTTTTTTCACAAGCGCCCACAGCGCGCGGTTTTTCATTGCATTGCCCTCCTGATCTCGAAATAGAGCGCCTCCAGGTTGCTGTTGAGCACCCGGGCGCCAAACACCTCGGCAGCTCCGGTGGCCTGCCGGAGGAATCCGGGAATTGCAGGCTTGCCCTTGAGCCGCACCATCACACCGCCGTTGTTTTCCTGGTATTCATAACCGGCGGGCAGCTTGGCCCGGTCTTCCGGCCGCACATCCAATTGCAGGTCAATCTCGGCCACATATTTGGCCTCCAGCTCCGGCAGCGTGCCGGACTCCAGGATGCGGCCCTTCTCCAGAAACACAAACCGCGTGCAGAAGTGCTCGGCCTCCGCCAGGTTGTGCGTGCACACAAACACGGTCACGTTGCCGCCATTGAGGGCCTTGATGTGCTCCACGATCTCGCGGGAGGCTTCCGGGTCCAGCCCCGAGGTGGGCTCGTCCAGGAAGAGCAAGTCCGGCTCATGGATCAACGCCTTGGCGATGGCAGCGCGCTTTTTCAAGCCCGTGCTGAGCGCACCCACCTTGGCATGGCGCTTTTCAGCGATGCGGAACTGCTCCAGCAGCCCGTCAATGCGGCTCTGCACCTTGCCCTTCTCCACATTGTAGAGCTCAGCATAAAACTTCAGGTTTTCCTCCACCGTGAGGCTTTCATAAAGCTGGGCCGTTTCGGTGAGCACGCCGGCGCGGGCACGGATGGCCGAGCCATCCTGCTTGGTGTCCAGCCCGGCCACGGAGATCCGCCCTTCGTCGGGGAAGATCACGCCGTTGATCAGGCGCACCGTGGTGGTCTTGCCGGAGCCGTTGGGCCCCAGAAAGCCCAGGATCTCGCCGGGCCGCACGGCAAAGCTCATGGAGCTTACCGCCTGCACCTCGCCGTATCGCTTGGTGACTCCTTCCAAAGTGATGATGTTTTCCTGCATGATTTGTTCTCCTGCTTTCTTTTTCTACATGAATGATACGGATGAAAAGATGGAAAGTTCAGGGTTAACACATTTATTGGTTATAATAATTGTAATCTATTTTATCGAAAAAGCAATATTGTTGTGTCTGCACCTAAGGAATCCCCCCTCTATCCGTTGAAGAACAGGGTTCCGTGGCGAAAGGTTTCTCTTCCATCATTCAGAGACGCGAGCGGGTACGGAGCCCCGCCCGTACATTGACCGCCATGCATTCCTTCTACTGGCAGACAGAACACACCGCAATAACCCTCACCCCCCTGCCCCCTCCCCCATGGGATTGGGGGAGGGGGGAGAAACCGCCCCCCTCTCGCATTTATGGGAGAGGGGGGATGGGGGGTGAGTGCATGTAGACGGTTGCAGGGCGAAACCCTGAAAAAACCCCTCCCACACTGGCTGACGAGAAATCCCCCCTGCCTCCTACAGGAGGCATCCCCCCTTGCCCAGCGCCTGGAAGGCGCAAGCCAAGCATGCCGGGTTATGCCGAAGGCATGACCAGCCCTGCATGGATGCAGGCGAGGCATGCGAAGGAATTTTTGCCTTCGGCAAAAACAAGGGAGGGTGGGGAAGGCCTTGTCCTCAGTGCAAAGGTAACTCATATTATGTTAGGGCGGGTACGGAGCCCCGCCCCTACGTTGACCGCAATGCATTCCTTCTATTGGCAGACAGAACACTCCGCAATAACCCTCACCCCCCTGCCCCCTCCCCCATGGGATTGGGGGAGGGAGGAGAAACCGCCCCCCTCTCGCATTTATGTGAGAGGGGGGATGGGGGGGTGAGTGCATGTAGACGGTTGCAGGGCGCAGCCCTGCAAAATAAAACCCCCTCCCACGATGGCTGCCCGGTCAGGACGGTCTGCTTAGGGGGAGGGGGTTGGGGGTGGGGGTGATTGCAATAGGCGGCACTCAGAACTCAAAATACTCCTTCGCGTTCTGATAACACACCCCCCGCACAATCGGTTCCAGGATGGCCATGTCATCGGGGCACTCACCCTCCTCCACCCAGCGGCCCAGCAGGTTGCAGAAGATACGGCGGAAGTACTCGTGCCGCGTGTAGGAAAGGAAGCTGCGGCTGTCGGTGAGCATGCCCACGAAGCGGGAGAGCAGCCCCAGATTGGCCAGGTCGGTCATCTGGCGCTCCATACCGTCTTTGTGATCGGCAAACCACCAGGCGGAGCCCATCTGCAGCTTGCCCGGCACATCACCTGCAAAACAGCCGATGGCGGTGGCGATCACATAATAGTCCTTGGGGTTCAGCGTATACACAATCGTGCGGGGCAGGCGATTCCGTTGGGCGAGGCTGTCCAACAGAGCGGAAAGGCTGTTGGCCAAGCGGCGGTCCGCCACGGCGTCAAAGCCGGCGTCCGGCCCAAGGCGGTCAAACATGGCGCTGTTGTTGTTGCGGGTGGCGCCGATGTGCAGTTGCATCGCCCAGCCAAGCTCGGCATAGCGGGTGCCCAGCCAATGCAGCAGCGACGAGCGGAAGATCTCCGCCTTCTGGCCGGTCACTTCCTTGCCGGCCAGCGTCTTTTCAAAGAGGCTTGCGGCTTCGTCTGCCCGGCAGCCGGTGAAACGCAGCGCCTCAAAGCCGTGGTCGCTCAGGCGGCAGCCCATTTCATGGAAGAAGGCAAGCCGCCTGTCCAGCGCCTCCAACAGCGTGTCCCAATCGGTGACCGCAACGCCGGCACCCCGGCCCAGCGTTTCCATATAGTTGACAAAACCTGGTTTGTCGATGTTGAGCGCACGGTCAGGCCGCCAGGCTGGCAGCACGCGGCAGGCAAAGCCGGAGGCGGCGATCTGCCGGTGCCACTCCAGGCTGTCTGCCGGGTCGTCGGTGGTGCAAAGGCATTCCACGCGGGAGCGCGCAATCAAGCCCCTGGCGCCCATATCAGGCCCGGCCAACGCGGCCTTTGCTTTCTCCCAGATGGCCGGGGCGGTGGCAGGCGTCAGAACTTCGTCCACGCCGAAGTAACGCTTCAACTCCAGATGCGTCCAGTGAAAGAGCGGGTTGCCCACGGCCATCGGCACCGTAGCGGCCCAGGCCAGAAAGCGGTCGTAGTCGTCGGCCGGGCCGGTGACCAAACGCTCCTCCACGCCGTTAATGCGCATGGCCCGCCACTTGTAGTGATCGCCATTGAGCCACGCGCCGGTGAGGTTTTCGAAATGCCTGTCTTCGGCGATCTCGCGGGGGTTCAGGTGGCAGTGGTAATCAATGATGGGCAGCGGCTTGGCGATCTCATGATAGAGAGTTTTGGCGGTGGCCGTTTGAAGAAGGAAGTTTTCATCCAGGAAAGGCTTCATCGTGGTTTCCTTTCGGGCGTGATCGCCACATACACAGCATGATCGGTTATGGAAATTATAAACGGCGCGGGCGATGGAAACAACAGGAATGCCACCTTTTCAACCCTCATCCCCAACCCCTTCCCTTCGCGTTTGCTTTGCAAGCCGCTACCAGTAATTGCCCGAACATTTGCTATGCAAATGCCCTCCACAATTGCCGGGGTGATACCCCCATGGGATTGGGGGAAGGGGTAAAGTATGTATGTGTGAGGCCCTTAAAAAAAGCCCCTGCCAAACGGCAGGGGGCACTAAAGAATATTACCGCGAGTGCTCTCATTTGAGAGATATCCCCCCTCATCGCATTGCTGTGCAATGCTCGGCTTTGCTTCTCACATCGGCTTCGCCGACATTGCGCAAAGCCGGAGGCTAAGGCCTGGCCTCTGTGGAGGCCATCCCCCCTTAGTCGCCAATGCTTTCGCATCGGCTAAGGGAGGGTGGGGATTGGGCTTGATCCAATGTGATGATTAATCCCCGCAGCTCTTCCCGCACCAGGGGCAGGCCACCCAGCCGCGCTCCAACGGCTTGCCGCAGGCAGCGCAGTTTTTATGCAGCGGCGTGGCGCACCAGGGGCAGTAGGGGTGCTCCTCCTGCACGGGCTTGCCGCAGGCCGGGCAGGCCGGGCCCGCAGTGGCCGGGGCCTTGCCCGTTTGGTTCTGCACGATCCAGTAGACGATCAGGCCCACAATGTTGGTCACCAGCACCAGCAGCGCCCAGGGCAGAGGCGGGGTCTTCTTGTGGCGGGCGTCCAGGAAGACCCACACGGGCAGCAGCAGCCAGTAGGCGAGGATCAGGATTGCGCCGGCGTTGATGAGGCCTGACCAAAGGCCCCATGGGTAATCCCGATTCATGGCATTATATATGCTGCTGGTTACGTCATCGTTGTATAGCCACAGCAGCATGAACTTTCTGTTTTGCAGATCACCTTCCACTATAGTGATCTGGTTTTGTGTGACATTACCCTTTTCGCTCAGCATCTGGAGTTCTTTGCGCAGCTTTTCAACAGCTTCAATCGTCATCGTCCCATCACCAAAGAAGCTGGCTCCCGAATAAGAACTAAGTCCATACGTATTGCAGGAGTTGAATACGTCATACTCGTCGGCTCCATATACAATCGCACCAATATACTCGTAAAAGAACAGACTAAACTTCGTTGCCCCGGCTCGCAAGTATTGGTCATTGTAGCGGTAGAGGATTGAGCCGTTTTCATCTAGAAGAACGATGTTATTGTCCTTCCTCGTCTCCTCCGGGATTTGCTGCAAATAGTGCGCAACAGCCTCCTTCAGATCGTCACCTACGCCGGAACTTACATATGCTTTCGCGATGTTGTTCAGCGTATTCTCGCGAACTCGATACTGTTGATTAACAGCATCATTCATCAGTCTTTGCTGGGCATTGCCCAGGATCACCATCGCAATGCCCAAGACCAATACAAATACAATGAACACCATAAAAACCCGTTGCATCACTTTACCCATTGGTTTGCACTCCTCTCCTTTGCCCACCCAACAATGGCAGGCAGCATGTCAGCATCAATACGGCAGCCATCACCCCGGCGGCGGGGGCCCACCTGCAGGGGTTTTCCAGCAGATAGTCCAGGTTTTGCCAGCCCAGCAGCGCCACGGCGGCGAAAAGAGCCATGCCCCCGGCCAGCGCCAGCGCCTGCCACAGCAGCTTCCGGCGCTCGGCATGCCGCTCCCGCAGCCGCAGGGCCGCGCTGCCCATTTGTGGTGCCAGTGCCGCCAGCGCCAGCGCCGTCTCCTCCGGGCAGGGGGCGGCTTCCCGCGCCAGCGCGGCGATGGCCTCAAGCTCTGGTTTGGTTGGTTTTGGCATTTGGGCCCTCCCCCTCCAGGTTGGAATACTGCTTGCGGAGCCGCGCGAGCGCCGCGTTCAGCCTCGATTTCACGATGGCAGGCTTCACACCGAGGATGCCGGCGATCTCCTTGTGAGACAGGCCGTGGAACCACCGGAACAGCAGGAGCTCACGGTCTTCCGGTTTAAGGGCATCCAGCGCCGCCATGAGCTCGCGGGCTTCTGCCTGGCAGATGGCACTGTCACAGGCGTCCCCCGATGTGGCCGCCCAGCCGTCGCCCTCCGGCAGCGGCTCCTCGCGCTGTTTGCGACTCTCGTCAATCATGCGGTTGCGGGCAATGCGAAACACCCAGCTGAAAAACCCCGCCCCGGGCCGGGGCCGCCAGGTGTGCAGCGATTGGAGCATGCTCAAAACGGTGTCTTGCGCCAGATCTGCCGCCCACACGCGGTCTCCGGTCATCCGCACGAGGTAGCCGAACACCGCCCGGTGGCAGTCTGCCGCCAACTGCTCCAACGCCTGCCGGTCTCCGGCAAGGGCCTTGCTTAAGCTGGGCGGCTGGTTCATAGGCTCCCTCCCCGGTGTTGCAGCGCTGTCATGAAGATAACGGATGAGAGGATAAAAGGTTGGGGGTGTTTGGAAAAGTGCATCCGGTTCTTTTGGAATCATAGAGTAGTATAGATCACAACGGGGGTGCCGGCAATGAAAACCATCACCGCCAGGAGCCTGCTGGTGGGGCTTTTATTTCTGCTGTGTATGGCGCCGCTGATCTGGGCGGTGGCCGGCTGGAGCATGGAGGGGCAAGACATTCCTGCGGTGGCAAGAACAGCCGAAGAGGTGCGCTGCCAGCTTTTGACCGAGGCGATGGAGCGCGTGGGCGCCTGCTCCGCAGAGGATGCCGCGCGACTCTGGGCCGATGGCGTGAAAGGCCGCAGCGGCGCGATGCAGTATGCGGCGCTCTCCTCCCGGCTGAAAAAGGAATATGCCGCCGCGCTGGAGACCTCTGCGCCAAACTGGGTCACCGGCGGGTCCAGCCCCTGGGTGCAGCAGTATGAGATTATAAGGGCAGACAGGCAGACCACTGGGCAATACACGTTCCAGCTGCGCTTTGATTTGGAATCCAGCGCCGGCCCCGCCGAAACACTGGGCGCGTGCCTTGTGGTGGAGGAGGAGGGCGGCATCTGGCGCGTGGTGGCAATGGCCTATGACGACGGCTTGGTGCCCTATACGGGCTACAGGCCATGATCGGGTGCAACCCGGCAGTCGATCATGGTATACTATGGGAAACAACCCCAATGTGAGGCCGATGAAGAACCAACCGAAACGCCTATCCCCCAAGCAGAAGCGGGTGCTGCTCACGGCACTGGCCTGTCTTGCGGCGCTCTGCCTGCTCTGGGGCTTTGCGGTGGAGCCGCTGCTGCTCACGGTGTCGGAGGTGGATTATGAAGACCGCCGCCTGCCCGAGGGGTTTGACGGCACAAGGGTGGTGCTGCTGACCGACATCCATGTGGGGCCCTTCTACTCCGAGCGCGACGTGGAGCGCATGGTGGAGAAGGTGGAATCGCTCAAGCCCGACATGGTGCTCTTTGGCGGCGACCTGCTGCAGAAGGTGAGCGACTACCAACAGGTGGACGGCGCGCGGGTGAGCCAGGCGTTCGCCAAGCTCAAGCCCCGGCTGGGGAAATTCGCCGTGCTGGGCAACCACGACATACGCTCCGTGGAGATGGAGCAAACCGCCATCCAGATTCTCACCGGCGGCGGCTTTACGGTGCTGAACAACAGCACCGCAGAGATCGCGCCGGGCTTTTATGTCTGCGGCACCGGCTCGGCGTCTGACGATGGGCCCGGCAGCCCCACCGACCAGTCAAATGTTTCCAAGGTGGCGTGGACCACCGAGCACAACGCGTTTTCTCTGATTCTCAGCCATGAGCCTTCGCAAACCGACGCCAATACCCAATACCCTTTCGCGCTGCAGCTCTCCGGCCACACCCACGGCGGGCAGATTTCGCTGCCGCTGATCGGGCCTTTCCTGCTGTATGGCGAAGAGAGATATTTCAGCGGGTTCTATCGGCAGGCAGACACCACGATCTATGTGAGCCGGGGCATCGGCACGTCGGTGGTGCGGGCGCGGTTTTTGGCCCCGCCAGAGATTGTGGTGATGACGCTGAGGAAATCCTCGTAACACCAAGGGAAGATACACCGTAGAAATCCCCCCTAGCCTTGCGAGGCCATCCCCCCTTGAATTTTTTCCTGCGGCAAAAACAAGGGCGGGTGGAGAACGGTTATTCAGGGTTTAAATTGTTAATCAAAGGAGGCCGTTCACAATGATCCTTCCATGGAACCGCCGTGAAGTGTATATGGGTAACTCACTCAAGGAGTTTTCCGACATTCGGCAGGCATTGGCCTCCGCCGGCATCAAATATCAGCACCGGGTTGTGGACAATTACCGCGACCGTGGCCGCACCGGCAGCCTTGGCCTGAACCAGGAACTGATGGTGACCTATTATCTTTATGTGCACAAACATTATGAGCGGGCTTGCACGGTGATCAGACAGTCTTGACGGAGGAATATTCCTTGCTGATGAACGAAAGAAAAACAATCAGAGCATGGCCAACTCGCGTTGCCAAAGCCATTTTGCTATTGGCGGCGCTGGCCGCTCTGGTTGTGGGGGTTTGCCGTTGAGCCGAAGCAGCTCACCGTGACCAACCTTGCGCCTGTGCGGTTCGGCGCGCCGCCGGAGATTGTGGTGATCAGTATATCAAAAAGGTAACTTATAGCCTTGGTGTATCACGAAACTATTGATTGAGCTTGACGCGCCGAATCCGATAAACCCATACTGTCAAGCCTCCATACAGTGCAGCTGCATATGCTACGGAATATAGCAGCTTGGGCCAATCGATCTGTCCAGCCAACCATGATGTAACTTTATTATAATAAATCTCATCAAGAGTTTGCATCACCGACCAATCAACGAGGTGTGTCGCTGTAGATGCCAACTCTCCAGCCAGGATGCAAGGCACAAAAAGGTTTCTGAAGGCGATCAGAACAAACACCGGAAAAAATAATCTGCCGCTATTCTTTATAGCGAAAACAACAGAGAATGATAGAAACAATATAATCCAGACCATCAGGAAATATGGATCTCGATATATCGTAAAGTATGGCATTGGCTCGCCAACAATCAGTGGCAGCACACCCACTCCACATAATGCAATGCCAAAACATAAACTTATCAGATTATATAGCATATAGGTGTTCCGCGCAGCCCCATTGGATGCGCTTAAAGTCCCCAGCATGCTATCGAGTCCACCGTCTTTGTACAAGTGGGTGATAACTTGATGAGCCAGCAATCCCCCAACAACCAAGAAGATGGGGAGCATATTGATGTAATTGACAAATGACTGGCCTGGGATCAATGCATAGGGAAGTACCAGCAACAAAACCGCACACCAAAAATAAACACTTTTAATCCATTGTCGTTCGATGTTAACCCTCAAAGCGGCTTCTTTACTCCACTTGTCCTGCCTGGCGTTTGACAGGCTTGTCTTCATTTCATTACTTGCGATCAGCGAAAGCGTGATGCTTGATAACAGAAAAAACAGGAACAACCCGAATCCCAACCAAGTCCAAAGCAGCGGGGTAAATTGAATGGAGTAGAAAACAAAGATTCCAAAGACCGCCAGTGCCATTGAGATCAGGCTGCGGTTCCGAAACTTCAGATACTGTAGATCCAAATCTGGCATACACTGCTGCCGGCCGCGCTCGCCCCGCAGCAATTCATCCACCGTTATACCAATGGCGTCGGCAAGCACCGGCAGCATGGTGGTTTCAGGGTACCCATCTCCGGTTTCCCATTTCGAAACCGCCTTGTTTGTAACGTTCAACCGGTCGGCCAGTTCTTGCTGGGTCATGCCCTTTTCTTTCCGAAGCATCGCGATAAAGCTACCCACCTTGCTCGCGTCCATCAATGCCTCCGATTGGATGATTTCATTAGCAATTCTATCTCGGGCGATCGCAACGATGCAAGCCACGGACTTTTGATATTGTCCATGATTCGTGGATTATGGCAAACCCGGCTAAAGAAACAACGACACCGCGCAGTAAACCAGCAGCAGCGCCATCACAATGTTGAAAGCGGTCTGGCGCTTTGCGAGGAACCGTTGAAACATCGCCCCGAAGGCCGCCCAGCTGCAGGTGGAGCCCACCGTGAGCACCGCAAGCGCCATCGCCAGCGCGGCGATGGGCGGCAGCGTGTGATAATAGGGCGTGATGTAGTTTGCGGCCACGGTGATGCCAAACAGCACCCCCTTGGGGTTGATGAACTGCAGCACCACACCGGACAGAAAGCTGATGTGCTCCTTCCCCTCCGCCTGGCCGTGGGGCTTGCTGCGCAGTGTTTTATAGGCAAGATAGAGCATATAGGCCGCGCCGATGGCTGCCATCCAGGGCTTGACCTGCGGCAGCACGCCATAGAGCGCGGCGCTGAACGCCACGCTTGCCGCCAACACCAGCAGAAAGCCCACTGCCACGCCGAAGTTGAACGGCAGGCTCTTTTTGAAGCCATGGCGGCCGGCGTTGCCCAGCGCCATGATGTTGTTGGGCCCCGGCGTAAAGATCGCCAGCAGGGAGAATGTGAAGAACGATAGCATGTCCGGCATGGCACGGCCTCGCTTTGTGTGATATAATGCCCAAAGATGCGCGATCGCGCACACTTCCGTTTTACTATATCACGTGTGCGTTATATTGCACAAGAGGAAATGATGGAACAACTCAACACCGTGGTGGGAACCAACCTGAAGCGCCTGAGGGCTGACCGGCAGATCAGCCTGGACCGCCTGAGCGACCTCACCGGCGTGAGCAAGAGCATGCTGGGCCAGATTGAACGGGGTGAAACCAGCCCCACCGTCAACACGATCTGGAAGATCGCCAACGGCCTGAAGGTTTCCTTTTCGGCCTTTCTGGAGCGGGAGGAACCGGCCAGCCAGCTCATTGACGGCGCCAATGTGACGCCGCTCATCGAAGAAGAGGGCAAGTATACGGTGCTGCCTTTCTTTGGCGTGGAAGGCCAGCGCAACTTTGAGATTTTTTCCGTGGAGTTCAAGCCCGGCGGAAAAATCGTGGCCGAGCCCCATTTTGCCGGCACGCAGGAGTTCATCCTGGTGTATGAAGGTGTTCTCACGATGTGGGTGGACGGGCAAAAGTCACAGGTGAAAACGGGGCAGGCGTTCCGGTTTGACGCCGATGTGCAGCATGAATATTGGAATGAGGGGGATGTGCCCATGCGGGGGTGCATGGTGCTGTATTATCCGAAATAGCATGTTCCTTTTGGCGTCCAAAAGGAACCGAAAAGCCCCGGGGGTGAGCAAGTTCCTAAGACCTCGCTTCAAAGCCTTTCAGGGCGGGCCGAAGACAACTCCTCGGTCACTGCGTTCCCTCGTCAAACAGTCTCTCGGCCTACTCGCCCTTACAGGCTTCTCAGCCGAGGGGGAACTTGCAAATCCCCCGGACCCCCTCTAGGCCACTATAAGCGGCGGGGGGGAACATCGTTAACCAACTACTCCTCTTCCGGCCGGGCCATTTCCTTCAGTTTTTCATACACCTCCGGCATATAGCGCAGCATATTGACCGGCCGGAAGTCGCGGCCCACAAAGGCGTGGGCAGTGCGGCCCTCGGCCAGCAGCATGTGGTCTTCCTTGCGGATTCCCTGATACACAATGGAAAACTGCGCGCCCCTCACCTGCTCCACGCTGGCGCGCACAACGAGCTCGTCGAAATACTTCGCTGGCTGGCGGAAGCGGCAGCTGCATTCAATGAGTGGGAAGAAAAGGCCCTTTTGCTCCAGATCCCGATAGGTGTAGCCGGCTGCCACCAGCAGGTTGGTGCGAGCCTCCTCAAACCATGGGAAGTAGTTGCCGTGGTAGACGATGCCCATCTGGTCTGTTTCGGCGTAGCGCACTCGCAGCTCGGTGTCGTGATGCATAACACTACCTCTGGATTTCTACTTTCTCTTGAGGGTCAGGCAACTCCTCTAATCTTTATATGTTCCTTTTGGCGGCCAAAAGGAACCGAAAAGCCCTGGGGGTGGCAAGTTCCTAAGACCCCAACGTCGCCGTCAGCCGTGCGGGCCGACGACAACTCGTCGCGCGGGAGACGCGCTCCTCACACA
>JAEYYW010000071.1 GCA_023428265.1 Bacillota bacterium
GGTGGGTATGGTGTCCAGTATGTTTGCCATCACGGCGCTGGCGATCCGCCCGATCGGCGGGCCGGCGATCAGCTATTTCAAGAAGAATAAGCTGCTGGCGCTGGCGGTGGGCTTCATTTCATCAGCCTTTGTGATTTACGGATTTTCAAAGAGCATTCCTATGTTGATCATGGGGCGTTTGCTCCACGGCATGGGCATGGGCCTGACTGCGCCGATTTGCCTGGCACTGGCAAGCGACGCGCTGCCGGAAAACAAAATGGCGTCCGGCATCGGCGTGTTTTCGCTGGCGCAGGCTGTCTCCACCGCCATCGGGCCATATATCGGGCTGAAGCTGGCCGGCTTGCTGGGCTATAACGTCTCGTTTTTCATCGGCGCGGCGATGATGGGCCTGAGCATGATCCTCTGCCTCCGCACCGACACAAAGGAACCGGAGCGTAAAGAACCGTTCCGGATAAAGTTAAGCAATATCGTGGCCAAAGAAGTGATCACCCCGGCAGTAATGATGTTTTTTCTGGGCGGCGCCTACGCCAGCCTAAACGCTTTTGTCGTGATCTATGGCGGGCTGCGCGGCGTGGCAGACATCGGCCTTTACTTCACCGCCTATGCCCTCTGCCTGCTGGTCTCCAGACCCTTCAGCGGCCGCATCGCAGACAAATACGGGCTGGACAAAACACTGGTGCCCGGCATGATCATCTTTGCCCTGTCATTCATTCTGGTGAGCTTTGCCGACTCCCTGCCGATGTTTTTGCTTTCAGGCGCCGTGTCCGCGTTTGGCTACGGCATCATCCAGCCGTCAGTGCAAACGCTGTGCATGCAGATTGTGCCCAGGGAGCGCCGGGGCGTGGCGGGTAATACAAACTATATCGGTGTGGATCTGGGCTTCTTGCTCACCCCCACCCTGGCCGGCACGCTGGCCACCATCGTGGAGGGGAGCACCGGCAGCGAGCTCACCGGCTACGTGACGATGTACCGGCTGATGGTCATCCCCGTGCTGATCGGCCTGGCTGTTTTCCTGATCAACCGAAAAGCCTTGCTGGGGAAAATCATCCGAAACTGAACTGGCTCAGTCAATTCACATTGCCGGAGGGATGCCAATGGGAATCATGCGTTTCAACTACAGGAGCCAGGCCATCGGCGGATATATCGATATCTCCGTGGCCTACCCGACGGACCACATCAGCTACTACGACGTTTCCAAAGGCGCCAGGCACCATGACAGTGCCGGTGACAAGCCGTTTGTGTATGAACCGGGCATGAAATTCCAGACGGTCTATCTCCTCCATGGCGGCGGCGACGACGACAGCCTGACCTATCGCTACACCAACGCCGAGCGATATGCCCAGAAGCACCAGGTGATGCTGGTGACGCCGGGCATGATGAACAGCTTCGGGGTGGACACCGCCTATGGCGTGGCCTACTCCACCTTTCTGACCGAAGAGCTGCCCGTGGTGATCCGCTCGCTTTTTGCTTCCTCACCCAGGCGCGAAGACAACTTCCTGATGGGTTACGCGATGGGGGGCAATGCGGCATTGGGCACGGCGCTGCTGCGGCCGGACCTTTTCAGTGTGTGCATGGACATCTCCGGCGGCATCGGCATGACGATGAACCGGGAGACACTGCAGGCTGAGCTGGTGAGCGATCACTTCAAAAACTGGTTTCCGCTCTATTGCGCCACGTTCGGGAGCCCCGAGGCAATCCCCGCCTCGCGGTTTGACCTGAAGGCCATTGCCCAAAGGCATCTGGATGCCGGTGTGAAGCTGCCCAAACTCTATGTGCTGGCCGGCGGCGATGAGCCGGATTTCATCTTCAACCGCATCCAGGCCGACGCAGACACATTGAAGGCGATGGGCATGGATGTGGATTACCGATGCTATCCGGGTTACAAGCACGACTTTGCGTTTTGGGATTATGTGATCCGGCATGCCTTTGAGACGTTGCTGCCGCTCAGAAACGCGCCGATTTATCCGGGAGAATAAAACCCGCCGGAAAAGCCGCCCGCTGCAAACGCGGGCGGCTTTTCTTCAGCAGGCTTTGGCTATTGCACAGACTTGCGCTTGACCAGCTGGGTTGCAATCTCAATTTTTAGGCAGTGTTGCTCCTCCGGGTTTGCAATCATCTGCAGCAGCCGCTCCACCGCTGTCTGGCCCAGGCTCATCTTGGGCACGCTCACCGTGGTCAGCGGCGGGTTGGTGGAGTTGCAGTAGGAAATGTCGTCAAAGCCGATCACGGAGACATCCTCCGGGATGCGGTATCCATGCTCGGAAAGGGCCCGCATCGCGCCGATGGCCAGCATGTCGTTATCGGCAAAATAGCAGCCGGCGATCTCATCGCCCTGCCGGATGCAAATGGACATGTCTGCATATGCGCCCTCAATGGACGGCGTCAGTCGGTGGACGACCGATTTGGACGAAGACATGCCGTGGGAGCGCACCGCTTTATAAAACCCGTCGGCCCGCTCCTCAAAGTTGGCGATGGAATAGGCGGAATGCAGATAGCCCGGCTGGCATTTGCAGCGCCGGATGATGTAGTCGGTGGCGATGTAGGCCCCCTGCATGTTGTTGATCAGGATGTAATTTTCTATTATAGTTTCAAAATAGGCGTCCAGCACCACCATGGGCAGGCCGCTTTTTCGGAAGGCGGCCAGATCCGCCTCCTGCATCTCGGTGGCCAGCAGGATGAACCCGGCGCACTGCGGCCCCTGCATCTGGCGGATCACCGACGCGGCTTCCTCCTTCTCATAGACATAAAAGATGCGCATGCCGCGCTTGTTGAGCCGGCAGCCCCGGCTCACACCCTCCGCCAGCTGGGAGAAAAACGGGGAGTCTGTCACCACCGCGCCGCTTTTCTTATAGATAACAAACGCGATGGCCCCCTCTTTTTCGCTTCTCTCCTCAATGCGCGAGAAATCATAGCCATACGCCTTCGCCGCCGCAACGATCTGCTCCCTGCGCTTTTCGCCCACACCAGGCTTGCCGTTCAGCGCCATGGAGACGGCGGCCTCCGAAATGCCCAGCAGCGCTGCCAGTTCCTTTCCCGTGATCCCCATTGCAAACTCCCGGCTCACCTGTATGTTTCACTGCCGAGCATAGACCATTCAGTGAATTAAGTCAATGAATTCAAGGTTTTTACTGAATACCAGTTTGATATTAAGTTGCGCCGCCACTACAATTTACTGTATGAAACTCGCAAAGAGGAACCGTCAGGATGAAACCGATCAATGAGCGGGAACTGAGAAAAATCGCACACCGGCTGCGGCTGGAGGTGCTGGAAATGGTCATGGCCGCGAAGACCGGCCACATCGGCGGGGATTTTTCCTGCATGGACATTCTGGTGTGCCTTTATTGCGCCATTCTGGATATCCAGAAAATCCAGGAGCACTCCCCCGACCGGGACCGCTTCCTGATGAGCAAGGGGCATAGCGCCGAGTCGCTCTATGCGGTGCTCGCTGAAACCGGCATCCTCCGGCGGGAGGCGCTCGCAGACTACGCCCGCTTCGGCACGGCGCTGGCAGGTCACCCCACCAAAGGCGTGCCCGGTGTTGAGTTCGCCACCGGCGCCCTCGGCCACGGGCTCCCCGTGGGCGTGGGCATGGCAATCGCGCTGAAAAACGCCGGCTCCCCCGCCCATGTTTATGTGCTCATGGGCGACGGCGAGCAAGCAGAAGGCTCCGTGTGGGAGGCGGCGATGGCCGCATCCAAATTCAAGCTGGACAACCTCACCGCCATTGTGGACCGCAACAGGCTCCAGATCAGCGGGGGCACCGAGGAGGTGCTGCCGCTGGGCGACCTGGCGGCAAAATACAGGCAGTTTGGCTTTGACGCAATCGCATGCGACGGGCACAACCCAGCGGAGTTGGCGGAAGCCCTCACACACCGCGCGGAGGGCTTGCCGGTTGCGGTCATCGCCAACACGGTGAAGGGTTTCGGGTCCTCCGTGCTGGAAAACAAGGCCTCCAGCCATCACCATGTGCCAAGCGGGGAGCAATATGAGTTGATCCGGGCGGATCTGACAAAGCGGCTGGAGGAATTGGGCTGATGGGGCTGGCATCGTGCAGAAGTGCATTTTCACAGAGATTGATTGAGCTGGCGGAGGCCGACGGGCGGATCTGCGTGGTCGCAACCGATTCCCGCGGCAGCGTCACAATCGGCGGGTTTGCCGAGCGCTACCCCAACCGCTTCATTGAGTGCGGCATTGCCGAGCAGGATGCCACAGGCATCGCGGCGGGGCTTTCAAAGATCGGGAACACCGTGTTTCTCACAGGGCCCGCCTGCTTTCTTTCGGCCCGTGCCTATGAGCAGGTCAAGACGGACATCGCCTACAACATGACCAATGTGAAGATCATCGGCGTGAGCGCCGGCGTGAGCTATGGCCCGCTGGGCGGCACCCACACCACGCTGCACGATCTGGCCGGCATGCGGGCGCTGGCCAACCTGGCCGTGTTTGCGCCGGCGGACGATGTGCAGACCCGCTGGCTCACCGATTATCTGGCGGCCAACCCCGGCCCCGCCTATGTGCGGATGGGGCGCGGCGACGTGGAGCGGGTTTATCAGCCGGGCGAAACCTTTGAAGCCGGGCGTGCCAAAACGGTGTGCGAGGGCGAAGACATCACCATCATCGCCTGCGGCGAGACCGTCTATCCGGCCAGGCTGGCGGCAGAGCTGCTGGCCGCTCGCGGCGTCAGCGCCCGCGTGCTGGACATGTTCACAATCAAGCCCATTGACACCGGAGCCGTCATCCGGGCCGCCAGGGAGACATCGGCAATCCTGACTGTGGAGGAGCACGGTGTGAACGGCGGGCTGGGCGAAGCGGTGGCGCGCATTGTGTGCGAAAACGAACCGGTGATGATGAAGGCACTGGGGTTTCCCGACGAGGAGATCCTCATCGGAAGCCCCAGGGAGCTGTTTGGTGCCTATGGGCTCACCGGCCAAAAGATCATGGAAGAGGCCGTGGCGCTGCTCGACCGCGCGGCACGGAGCAACGCCGCCGGGCGGAAGGGAGGGGCCTGACCGCAATGCACACACTGGCAATCGATCAAAGCACAGCGGCGACCAAGGCCCTGATTTTTGACCAAAGGGGCAGGCTGCTTTGCAGGGCTGACGTGCCCCACAGGCAAATCACCAACGACGCCGGGTGGGTGGAGCACGACCCGGAAGAAATCTGGTGCAACACGCTGGAGGCATGCAGGCTGGCCCTCGCAATGCCCGGAGCCGAAAGCGGGGCCATCGGTGCCGTCGGCATCAGCAACCAGCGGGAAACCGCCGTCTGCTGGGACAGGGCCACCGGAAAGCCCGTCTATCACGCGATCGTGTGGCAATGCGGCAGGGCCGCCGGCATCACAGACGCGCTTGCCGCTCATGGGGAGCGGATCCGGCAGGCGACGGGGCTCAGCCTCTCCCCCTTCTTTTCGGCGGCCAAGTTCGCCTGGATCGTGCAGAACGTGAAGGAAGCGGCCACGCTGCTCCGGCAGGGCCGGCTGTGCTGCGGCACGGTGGACGCGTGGCTTCTCTATCGGCTCACCGACGGCAGGGAATTCAAAACGGATTATTCCAACGCCTCGCGCACCCAACTGCTGAACCTGGACACACTGGATTGGGACGACGGCATGCTCTCGCTGTTTGGGCTGCACCGGTCCGCCCTGCCGCAGCTGTGCATGAGCGACAGCCGCTTTGGCGAGACGTCGCTCGGCGGGCTGCTGGGCAAGCCCGTGCCCGTGCACGCGATGCTGGGCGACAGCCAGGCAGCCCTTTATGCAAACGGCTGCCGCACCCCCTATGCTGCCAAGGCAACGTTTGGCTCCGGCACCTCGGTGATGATGAACATCGGGGGGGAAAGGCCGCCATCCGCAAGCAGGGGCGTGGTGGAGTCGCTGGCCTGGGGCATCGGCGGCAGTGTCAGCTATGTGCTGGAGGGCAACATCAATTACAGCGGCGCAATCATCAAGTGGCTGAAGGACAACCTGGGGATCATCGCCTCCGCCGCCGAGACGGAGCGTCTGGCATATGATGCGGGCAGCACCGGCGGCGTTTATTTTGTGCCTGCCTTCACCGGCCTGGGCGCGCCCCACTGGCGCAACGACCTGCGCGCCATGCTCTGCGGGATGAGCCCCGCCACCAACCGCGCCCACATCGCGCGCGCCGCGTTGGAAGCCATCGCATACCAGATCAGGGACATTGCCGGAGAGCTGGAGGCCAGTTGCGGCAGGCCCATCGGGGAGCTGTGCGCCGACGGAGGCGCCGCCGCAAACGGTTTTTTGATGCAGTTCACCGCCGACATGCTCGGCTGCAGGCTGAAAATATCGGAAACGGAGGAGCTGTCCGCCGCAGGCGCGGCCTATCTGGCTGCGGAGTCGGCGGGCATCTCTGACCGGGAGACATTGCGAGCCGCCGTCTCCCACAGAATTCTGCTCCCGGCCATGCGGGAGGAGCAGCGGCAGAGTCTATACGATGGGTGGAAAAGATCCGTCACCATGTTATTGAAGGGGTGATCCTATGAAACGGCAGACATTCGGCGTAATCGTGACAACAAGGGGCTTCTTCCCCTCCCACCTGGTCAAAACCGCCAGAGACCAGATCACCGCGCTCCTGTCCGATCTGGGCTTCGGCTGCGTGATGGTCGGCGAGCAAGACACCGAACACGGCGCGATTGTGACCTATGAGGAGGCCCGCGTGTGTGCGGATCTGTTCAAGCGGCACCGGGAGGAAATCAGCGGCATCATTGTGATCCTGCCGAACTTCGGAGAGGAGCTGGGTGTGGCCGAGGCCATTGACCTGGCTGGCCTCCATGTGCCGGTGCTGATCCAAGCCTGTGACGACGCGTGGGACAAAATGGACATGGCAAACCGCCGCGACGCGTTCTGCGGAAAGATCTCGCTGTGCAACAACCTGTATCAGCGCGGCATATCCTTCACGCTGACCGACTTGCACACCTGCGCGCTTGACAGCGAAGAGTTTCGCCGGGATGTCTCCAGGTTTGCGGCGGTCTGCCGCGTTGCGGGCGGTCTCAGGGGCGCCAGGATCGCGATGCTCGGCGCGCGGCCCATCGCCTTCAACACGGTGCGTTTCTCTGAAAAGATTCTCCAGAAGCATGGCATTGCCGTGCAGACCGTGGACCTCTCAGAGATCCTGGCAAAAGCGACGGGCTACTCCGATATGGAGCGCCTGACGGAAAAGGCGGCGGAAATCAGGGCCTACGGCAGCATATCCGCCGCAGTGGGAGGCGAGCTGATCGAGAAACAGGCGCGGCTTTGCTGCGCGCTGGAAGAAACGGTGGCGGCGCTCCATTGCGACGCATCCACCGTGCAGTGCTGGGACAGCGTGCAGAATAATTACGGCTGCGCAACCTGCCTGGCCATGAGCATGATGGGCGATCAAGGCAAGCCCTCCGCCTGCGAAAGCGATGTGACAGGCGCGGTCTCCATGCTTGCGGCAAGCCTGGCGGCGGGGTCCGCCTCGGCGCTGATGGACTGGAACAACAACATCCGCGACGAGCGGGATTGCTGTGTGTCATTGCACTGCTCCAACTTCCCGAAGAGCTTCTTCCGGTCTGAAATTGAGATTGACAGCCTGGATGTGCTGGGAAGCACTCTGGGCAGCGAGAACTGCTTCGGCGCGTGCAAAGGGCAGGTGGCCCCTGGGGCGATGACCTTCCTCCGCCTCACCACCGACGACACAAAGGGCGTCATGAAGGCCTATGTGGGAGAAGGCGAATTTCTGGCCGAGCCGGTGCCCACAAAGGGCGGAGTCGCCGGCTGCCGCGTGCCGCACCTGCAGGAGCTGATGCGCCACATCTGCAAAAACGGCTATGAGCACCATGTGTGCTTTGTGCGAGGGCATGTGGCCGACATCCTTGAGGAGGCGCTGACCAACTATATGGGAATCGATGTGTACCGGCATCGGTAAACAAATGACACAGAGGGCTTGCAAAGGAGAGCAGAGACATGAAAATGAAACACCCGAACATTGCCGAACGGTGGTGCGCGTTTGAACTGGAGCTGGAAGGCCCGGCTGCCGGAAATCCGTTTGCCGACGTCACGCTCAGCGCGGAGTTTTCCTGCGGTAGCAGGACGTTTTCACAGCCTGGATTTTATGACGGCGACGGGCGCTACATCGTGCGCGCCATGCCGGACACCCCCGGCGACTGGTCGTTTGTGACCCGCAGCTCCTGCCCCGGCCTGGACGGCCTTGAGGGCCGGTTCACCTGCACAGCCGCCCGGCCAACCAACCACGGCCCGGTGCGGGTGCGCAACACCTATCACTTCGCCTATGAAGACGGCGCAGCCTATTATCCGTTTGGAACCACCTGCTACGCGTGGACGCACCAGGGGGAAGAGCTGGAGCGGCAGACGCTGAAAACCCTCTCGGAAGCGCCGTTTAACAAAATGCGGATGTGCGTGTTTCCAAAGCACTACGATTACAACAAAAACGAGCCGGAGCTCTATCCGTTTGAGGGCTCGCTGGATGCCGGCTGGGATTTCGGACGCTTCAACCCCGCGTTTTTCAGGCACCTGGAAACCCGGATCAAAGACCTGATGGAGCTTGGCATTGAAGCCGATCTGATCCTGTTTCACCCCTATGACAAGTGGGGGCTCTCTACGATGGATGCCGCCACAGACATCCGCTATCTCCACTACATCGTCGCCCGGCTTGCGGCCTACCGCAACGTGTGGTGGTCCTTTGCAAACGAATATGACCTGATGAAGAAATCACTGGCCGACTGGGAGCAGTATGCCGCCGTCGTGATGGACTGCGACCCCTACGCCCACCTGCGCTCCATCCACAATTGCTTTCATTTCTATGACCACGCCAGGCCCTGGATCACCCATTGCAGCGTGCAGCGGGTGGACGTCTACAAGACCAGTGAACAGGTGAACGAATGGCGCGACCGCTATCGGAAGCCCGTCGTGGTGGATGAGTGCGCCTATGAGGGCAACATCAACCACGGCTGGGGCAACATCACCGGCATGGAGATGACACGGCGCTTTTGGGAAGGAACGGTGCGCGGCGGCTATGTGGGCCATGGCGAGACCTATTACAACCCTGAAGAGGTGCTGTGGTGGTCCAAGGGCGGCAGCCTGCGGGGCGAAAGCCCGGCCAGGATCGCCTTCCTCCGGCAGATTGTGGAAGAGGGGCCGGAGCAGGGTCTTTCTCCCATTGCCTATGAGTGGGATATTCCCTGCGGTGGTGTGCCCGGCGAATATTATCTGTTCTACTTCGGCTTTTACCAGCCGTCCTTCCGCATCTTCCGCCTGCCAGAAGGCCTTGACCTTGTTGTGGACGTGATTGACACCTGGAACATGACCGTGGAAAGACTGCCCGGTGTATACAGCGGGGAGTTCAGAATCGATATGCCGGGGCGCCAGCATATCGCGGTCAGGATGAGGAAAGCGTAGCGGCCGGAAAGCGATGCCAACAGAGCGTAAAACCACAAGAAAAGGGGCCCGGCAGGGCCTCTTTTTTATCGTGTTTTTGAAATGTGCCTGGCGGGCGGCGAAATAGCATTGACGGTGAGTAACATTTTTGTTATTTTTATCACATAATATGCAAATCATTTCATATGGTTGGCATAACAATTGAAAAACTTAAGCGGGGCTGTATTGATGCGGCGAATCAGGGAACTTCAATCCAGATTGAAACTGGTGAACATCAGCATCCGCACAAAGCTATTGCTGATATACCTGTTCTGTGTGCTGATCCCAACGATCATCTTTTCATCCACCATTTATGCTTCAACATTGCAAAGCGCAAAAAAGGAGAAGCTCATCCTGGCCCAGCAATCTCTGGAGAGAATCACCAACACCATCGGGGAAAGCGCCATCAGCGCCATTGAGCTATCCAACATCATTTATCCCGACGAACGCATGTATGAGCACATCAACCGCCTCTATACCGACAGGAAGCTGTGTCTGGACGACTACAACGCCTATCTCAAGGATGCATGGAACAAGTTGCTGCCCTATAACACAAACATCGTGCTGTTTACCGTGTATACCGACAACGGCACGCTGCTCAACGGCAGCCACCTGAACCGTGTGGATTCCGGCGTCATGCAGACCGATTGGTATCAGAAATATGCCGCCACCGACGGTGCCACCAGGTTTCTCGCCCACACCGATGAGGTGTTTGCCGGATCGGTCAAAATGAAATCGGTGTCGCTTTTCCGCAAAATCAATTACATGTATAGCCCCAAATATCATCACTTCCTCAAGATCACGTTTCAACCCAACATGCTGGACAAGATACTTACCAAAGAGCAGCTGCCCGGCATTGTCTATGTGATGGATAAAGACAGCCGCGTGGTCGCCCAGACCAAACAGGAAAACGGAGCCGACCAAAGCGGGACAGACTTCCCCCTTTTTGAAGAGACAGCCGAAACCGCCGGCCACATCACACTGGAAGCCCCCATACGCATGATGGAAGGCTGGCAGGTTGTCTGCGTGCTGGACCGAGACTTTGTGGGCGATAGCTTTCAAAGCAGCTGGCTTCAGATGATGTCCTTGATCGTGGCCACCACGGTGTTTGCAAGCGTGATCATCTATACCATCTCCGCCTCGCTATACCGGCGCATCGCGATGCTGGTGGAGCACATGGGAAAAGTGGGCAGAGAGGAATATCTGCTGATCCCCGAGCACAACCGGGGCAACGACGAAGTCGGGCTGCTGATCACTTCCACAAACAAGATGATTGCAAAGATCCGCCTGCTGATTGAGGATGTGTATAAAGCCAAGATTCGCGAAACCCAGCTGGAGCTGATGAAAAAGCAATCGGAGCTAAGCGCTCTGCAGGGCCAGGTGAACCCCCATTTCATGTTCAACGTGCTGGAAACGATCCGCCTGAAGGCTTATATGCGCAACGAGTTTGAGACCTCGCGGATCGTGAAATACATGTCGAGGCTGTTTCGCAAGCTGCTCACCTGGAACGAAGACCTGATCGCGCTTTCGGAGGAGCTGTCATTTATCAAGGAGTATCTGGAAATCCAGCAATACCGTTATGAAGAGGAACTGAATGTCGAGATTAAGGCCGACCCGCAGGTCATGGGGCTCAAGATCCCAAAAATGACGCTGCAAACGTTGGTGGACAACTCCTGCGAGCACGGTTTTTCCGACACCAGTGGCCTGAAGATGATCAAGGTTACGGCGATACGCTCCGGAGACGCCGTGGAGCTAAGGGTGTATGACAACGGCAAGGGGATGGAAGCAGACCGGGTGGCCGGCCTTGACGCCGAACACAGCGATGGCATCGGCATCAAAAATGTCATCGGAAGGCTGAAGCTGTATTTTGGCGAGCACTGCTCCTTCCGGGTGGAATCCGCCCCCGGCCAGTTCACCGAGATCATACTCTGTTTCGACTATGCCTGGATGAAGGAGCACAACTATGTATAAGGTCATTCTTGTGGATGATGAAAAGCAAATCACAGACGGCCTGAGCAAGATGATCCGGTGGCCGGAGCTGGGATATGAGGTGGTCGCCACCGCGCGCAACGGCATGGAGGCAATCCCGCTGATCAAATCGATCAAGCCTGACCTGGTTGTCACAGACGTGCGCATGCCGGAAATGGACGGGCTGAAAATGCTGGAGCTGGTGCGCCGCCACATCTCCCAGGACGTGGAGTTCATCATCCTGAGCGGTTTTTCCGATTTCCAGTATGCCCGCAAGGCGATGCAATTCAATGTGAGAAGCTACATCCTGAAACCCATTGACGAGTCAGAACTCTATGGCGCACTGCTGGACATCAAGGCGGTGCTGAACGATAAGGAGATCCGCGCAAACCACCGGATCAGATCCTTCCTCAATGGGTTTCTGTTTTGCGGCGAGGCGGAGACGCCGGAGGCGTTCCCCGATGAGGAAGAGCAGTATGGCCTGCGCTACGTCGTGGTGCAGCGGCATGAGCTCTACGAATCCCTCTCGGCCAGCGGGCCGGATGACTGGCGGCCCGATCTGTTTCAGGCCGTCGCGGGCCTTTTCGGCGACGCCTCGATGCGGTTCGTGCTCCGCCAGGATCGTGACCGCTGCCACATTGTGGTGGGCAAGAGCCTGCTGCTCCGCTATGACAATGACCCGAGGCGGCTGGTCCACTCACTGCACGAGCACCTGAGCGCGGCGGCGGGCATCCAGACGGATATCCTGGTGGGCCGGCATGTTTCCGGCAGCAGGGATCTGCACGAGTCGGTGCAGTCCATTTATCACTGCCGCAACAAAATGTTCTATATGCAAGGGCCATCCGTGATTTTCCATGAAGACATCTGCAATGAGAAATTCAGCAAGGCTTATGAAGACAACGGCCTGGTCATCAAAACCATCTCGGCATTTCGCAAAAACGACATGGACCGGCTCAGCGCCTGCATTGTGCAGATGGTGGAGCATTTCACAAAACTACAGGTGGTGCCGGAAATCGCGCTGGTGCATCTGGACAGCACGATGGCCTCGGTGCTGCAGATCCTTTCGGAAAGCCAGGAGGATGTGAGATCGGCGCTTGAGCAGTATGCCTTTTTCAAGCGGATTCAGAGCCGCGTGAGCATTCACAACCTTGCGGATCTGGCGTTGCAATTTTGCCAGGCCTGCAACAGTCTTTCGCTTGCCGGCAAGAGGATTGAGCACGGCGACATCGTGGCCAGAGTGGCCCGCTATGTGGAGGAGAATTACGCCCAGCCCCTGAAGATCAACGACATCGCCGACCGGTTCTACGTGAACCCGGCATATCTGGGGCAGCAATTTGCCAAGAAGAGGGGCTTCTCGCTGAACCATTACATCAACTCCGTACGCATTGAGAAAGCAAAGGAACTGCTGGCAACCACACCGAGAAGGGTTTATGAAATCGCGGCAATGGCGGGTTTTGACGACCCGAACTATTTCTCTTCCAAATTTCTGGAATACACCGGCTGCACACCGTCAGAATATCGCGGTCAGTCCGAAGGGTCGGCTGCCAGGCAATCTCACTGATCCATTTTTAGATAAAAAATTTACCACCTATAAAAAATCAAGAAAACGCTATATTTTTCTTAGGGAGTGCAATGTGCACATTATTTTATAATAATTTTACAACAAAATACTGTAAGGAGGTATTTGTATGAGACTGGCCAAGCCCGTAA
>JAEYYW010000096.1 GCA_023428265.1 Bacillota bacterium
CTCCACAACCACGCCAAAAGGCGCCGCGCAGGACGGCTGGGTGCTGAGCATCCCGGAGCTGGTTCCACGATTCGGATATGGCCAGCTGGATCTGGAGGAGTCAACAATCTTCGAGGCCAGCATCAGCACGCTGTATTCCCTGCGGTTTGAAGGCGTCCGGAAAGCGGACCTGGATGCCTATTGCACCACGCTGCGGGAGGCAGGTTACAGCGCCGCCGCTGCGGAAATCGGCAGCACATACACGCTGACGGCCTCCAAGGATCTGGGTTGGAACTCCGTGGCGCTGGTGATCACGCTGACCGAGAGCGACGGTGTGGCAATTGTCGTGCTGGACGCGCCGGTATAGGCCGGCAGACCGATGCAGTCAGGCGGTTGGGAATCACCCAACCGCCTGTTTCTTTCACGGATTGCCGGCAATCCTCTGGATCACCCATTTGCCCGCCAACGCGGCACCGGGCAGGCCGCCGGGAAACATCGTCCACTGCCCGGCCATGTAAAACCTCTCCAGACCTGGCAGGTTTCCGGACAGGCTGCGCACCGTGCCTTTTGGCGTGTTCATGAAGGACATCCATGATCCGCGCCAGGCGTCACAATAGCGCACATAGGTCATCGGCGTGGCCACATCCACCTGCTCGATTTTGCCCTTCGTTTCCGGATAGCGGCTCTCGATCACCGCGCAGACCTCCCGCGCAACCCGCTCCTTTTCGGCTCTGTAAGCATCCGGATCAGCCTTTTTGGCCTGCCACCAATCGAAATCGGCACTCAGTGTCGCAGTGATGACCGATTTCCCCTGGGGTGCCATCTGCTTGTCAATGGAATAGTTTTTCAGGCCCACCCTGCTGTGGGAGATACCACCGGCATCCAGCGGTGCTGCGGATTCTGCGCTCACATGGCAGGGCCGGCCGGTCAGGTCCACCGCGATCCCCACGGACACCTGCACGGTGGTGTAAACAGGATAAATCTCCCTGTCTGCATAGAGCCGCTCCATCGTTTCATCCTTGTATTGGCCGCCCAGCAGTTTGTCCAGCGTGGCGCGGCCATCAGCGCAGGAGACCACCCAGTCGGCCCGATGCTCACTGCCGTCAGCCAGGCGGATCCCAACGGCGCGGCCACCCTCCACGATCACCCGCTCCACCTTTGTGTTGTAATGCACCTTGCCGCCCAGCTCGCGATAGCGTTTCTCCATCCGCAGCGCCACGGGCAGCGATCCACCGGCAGGATAGCCCGAGTCGCCGTCATCCAAACTGGCCAGTGTGGCCAGCAGCGGCATGGCGCTGTATTGCTCCGGCATCAGGGTTTGGAACAGCACCCGCAGCAGCGGATCCTGAAACCTGGAAGTCAGCTCCGCCACGGTGATCTTGTTGTATTTGGCCATCTGGCCCATCATCGGGAGCATCTTCAGCCCCATCTTCATGGCAGCCAGCCCGCCCATTTGGTCTATCGGCTGATCCACAGGCGTCTCCATGTGCCGGAATGCCCGCACCCCATGGCACAAATCCCGAATAGCCCGCTTGTCCTGCGGAAACATCTCGGTCAAGTGCTTCTCTGTTTGATCAATGCTGCGATAAAGGATCGCGGTCCTGCCGCCCATCTCCACCCGGCTGAACTCCTCGTTGAGGATGATTTCCACGGAGCTGTCCAGCGCACCGGTTTGCTGCCATACACTGTTTAATGCTGTGCCGGGCTTTGTGCCCATCATCCATTGAATGCAGCCGTCAAAGGTGTAGCCGCCTCTCTTCCAGGCGGTGCATTCGCCGCCGGGGATTGTGTGCATCTCGAATATCTCCGTCTCCAGTCCGTTCAGCTGGCCATAGACGCCAGCCGTCATGCCGGCAATCCCGGCTCCGATGATGATGATCTTGCTCATTTCTCCCATTCCCTTCTATTGATTGATTATTCAATCATATTATGACAGAGAAAAGCGCTTAACCGCGCGTTTCCAGCATCCGGACCAGCAGGTTCCCGTCGGGCATGCTCCCCATTCCGGCCACCTTGCAGGCCGCAAGGCCCTGAATCGCCGCCCAAAACGCAAGCGCATGCTCCACAGGGTTTCCTGCGATGAACAGGCCCATGGCCTGCCCCTGGGCGATTGTGCGCGTAACAACCTCCATCGGCACGGTGAAACGCTGCAGAAGCTCATTTACCTCGGCAAGCCCGGTGTTGGAAACCGTAGCCTGCACCATCAGATAAAAGTAGTAGGCGTTTTCCTCTTCCTCGTCAATCATTTTCAATGAGCCGCAGGCAATTTCCCTGAGCTTTTCCGCAGGCTCAAGGGGCAGCCCGTCCATCTCCAGCAGAAACCGCGTGGCGGAAGACGTGGCGCGGCGCGTGAGCTCGATATAAATATCATCCTTGGCATTGAAGTAATGATACACCAACCCATGGCTCATGCCGGCGGCAGCGGCAATGTCGCCGATTTTCGTGGCGGCCAGGCCCCTTCGGGCAAACACCTTCAGCGCGGCAAGCAGCAATTGCTCCCGGCGTTCGTCTTTAATGGCGGCATTTTGTTCCTTGCTTCTGGGAGACATAGCATCCTCTTTGATTGATTTTTCAGTCATCGCTATTTTAGACGATTACAACTCCTTTGTCAAGCACAAAAAGAACCCCCTCCGGCGGAGGGGGTTCTTCATTCCTGTGCGCTTAATCCACTTTGTCCAGCATCGGCACATACTTCTTGCGGGAAGCTTCATAGGCCGCCTTGTGCGCCTTGGCGCTCTTCAGCGCCTCGTTATAGGCTGCCAGTGCCTGAGAAGCGAATTTGCTCTGGTCGTTGGCCAGGTTCTGATAGAAAGTCCGGTCGGTGCTCCCGGCGGGATAAGACTTCGCCAAGTCCTGATACTTGGTATGCATGCTCAGATACTGCTTCCGGTTGGCCGACTGGCCTTCCGCCACAGCCTGGTCTTTCACATAGGCCACATATTCTGTCAGGAACACGTTGCGCTCCTTGCAGGCCGCGGTGAAATTGGCAAGCCCGTCCACCAGATCTTCTGGCAGCTCCACGTTGATCTTGGAGAGCAGCGATTCGTTTTCACCCAGCAGATGGGTGGACGTGGTGACCTTGTCCACCATCCTGGCCTTGGATTTCAGCATCGCCTCAATTTCCTTTTCCATGGCAGCGGAGCCGGTCATCGCGTTGTTGACTGCCGTAAGCGCCGGCGCATAACTGGACAGTGTGAGCCCCGTTTCCGAAAGCCCCAGCGTTTCCAGCGCGCGCTTGCCTTCCAGCGGCTCATACTCGGGCTTGCCGTTGATGGCGTCCAGCTTGGCCTTCAAGCCGTTCATCTCTTTGACCCAGGCCATCCAGGCTGCCAGGCGCTCAGAAAACTTTGTGCCCTGGCCCCGGCCCTGCTCAAGCTTTGCGTTGAACGCGGCCACATCGGCCATCAGGCCTTTGATCTCGCCAAAATAGGTCACACTGGCGGCAAGCTGCGTCTTGCGCAGAACCACCGCGCCGGCGGCGGTTTCCCCTCCGGCGCCGTATGCAGGCAGGTTCACTTCACCGGCTTCAGAAACCAGCAAATCGTTTTGCGCAATCAGCTCGTTGATTGCTGCCACGGCGTCGTCCGGCGTCTTGGACGTATCGGCCATCACGGCGGCAAATCGCTCGGCGGTCTCCGTGTCTTTCACCAGATATTCGAGGGCGGCGCTGCGCTTGGCCAAGCTATCTGCCAGCTCGGCGCGGTCGCTCTCCAGAGCTCCGGTGAAGGAAGAACCGGTCACCTTGGCGGCGGCGGCCTTGTTGCGCGCCAGCAGATCGGCATATTCAACAGAGGGCACAGCCTGCCCGATTCTGGCAGACAGCTCGCCTGAAACGGCCTCATTTTCATCTGCCGCTTCCTTGAAAGCGATGAGCGCCGGCTTCATCGCTTCCATGCGCGCTTTCAAATCCGCAAGGCCCACGCTCTTTTCATTTTTCTTGGTGAGCAGCACCGGGTACTGATCGTTGAGCTTGGTCAGGATCTCTGACAGATTGGCAAGCTCGGCCTCCACAGAAAGATAGAGGCGGTACTGGCCGTTGTAGTCAGCCTGCGGGTCGCCTTGCTCAAACCTGGCCGCCTGCTCGGCAATCTTGTCTTTCAACTGGGTAAGGTAGGTTTGATACCCCTTGTCGATGACCGTGTGGGCGACAACAAGAGCGCCCAGCAGCAAAACCGCAGAGACCACTGCAACCACAGTCATCATCTTGGGCTTTTTATTCGGTACCGCTTTCATGTTCTGCTCCGGATCCTGCATAACCATGCCTCCATTATCAATCGCCTGGCGGCAATTCAAAAATCAACACCCTATACTACATCATTGCAGTATTGATGGCAACCATCGGGCGGGCATCCGCCAAATCTTGTCACCGAATGATTCTGACGGCGCGCTAAAAGCAAAAGTTCCAGCAAGCATCATTTTCCGGCGCTGTCAGGCTCTTCCAAGCTCCGCGATGGCGTTGGCATAAATGCGCGTGGCTTTCAGGAAGCTCTCAACACTCACCCGCTCATCGGCCATATGCACCGTCTCCGGGTCAGACTCAAAGAGCAGGCCGAAGGCCATCGCGTTGGGCAGCTTGCGGGCATAGGTTCCGCCGCCGATGGCGATGGGCTCGTCGTTGGTGCCGTTGATCTCGTTGTAGACCGCCATCAGTGTTTTGCACAACTTGTGATCCTTGGGGATGCAGAAGCCGGGGCTGACCGAAAGGCCAACCGCGTCCATGCCGCAGGCTTGCGCAGCGGCCTCGATGCGGCGGATGCTGCCCTCCACATCCACATTGACCGGGTGGCGGATGTCAAAGCGGGCTTCGATGCTGCCGTTGGCAACGCCAATGACGCCCAGGTTGAACGTGAGCGCGCCGGACACGTCATCCCGGCAGGCGATGCCGAGACCGCTGCCGTCATAGGCGGCGCAGAGCCTGTGCAGCGACGCCACAACGGGGATGGCAAGGTCGCCCTCCGGCAGCAGCACCGGCAGCGCCTCCAGCAGCCTCACAATGGCGTTATCGCCTTTTTCAGGCATGCTGGCGTGGGCCGGTACGCCGGAGGCGCGCACAATCCAGCCCGCCGGGCCCTTCTCCACGGTAACGCCCTGGGGCGCCTGGCCCGCAGGCTGCGCGGTTAAGACCGCCTCGGCCTCGCCGGGCACCACATTGGTGCGGGTGCCGCCGGAGATGCCAACGAGTGCGGACCCCGCGGGGATCGCGGCTCGCAGCGTGCCGGCGCAGAGCGTCTTTTCACAGAAAATACCAGGGAAGCCTGCGTCCGGCGAAAAAGACATGTCCGGCGCCTTTTCCGTTTCCAGATAGCGCTTGGCGCACCGCATGCCACTCTCCTCGTCACCGCCAAAGAGCAGCACGATTTTCTTGTTGATCACGGCGCCGGCGTCCAGCGCAGCCAGCAGCGCCCAGAGCGACGCCACTGCGGGGCCTTTGTCGTCCACCACGCCGCGGCCATACATCATGCCGTCTTCCACCGTGAGCTGGAGCGCGGGCTTGGTCCAGCCGCCGCCCACAGGCACGATATCCACATGGGTGATCACGCCCAGGCTCTCCTCCCCGTCACCCCACACGGCCTCTCCGATCATGCCGTCGATGTTGCGGGTTTTCAGGCCGTGGGCGGCGCAGAGCGCCAGCATCTCATCGATGGTTTCCTTGATCTCCCGCCCGAACGGCGCACCGGGCTGGGGCTCGCCGGTCACGCTGTCATGGCGCAGAAGCCGGTCAATGTCAGCAAAAATGGACTCACGGTTTGCGTGAAGAAACGCGGTGATTTTCGAGTCAAATTCTCTGTTCATATCGGATTCCTTTCCGGTTGCTTGCCTATAGTATACCCCTGCGCAAAAACGGACGCAATCAAAGCGTTGCAGGATGCAAGGCTGCCCGCCCTTATTTACAACCGATCAAAGGAACGCTATACTTGCAGCATTCTGCCAAGACGGAAGGAACGGAATGCCAAACAGAGACACCAAACAAAGACATGGTCAATCGCAACGACAGCCGCGCCGGAAACCGGTGGCGCTTTTCATCGCCATTGACGTGCTGGCAGCGGCGGCGCTGCTGGGCGTTTTTTATGTGACCAACTACATGATGCCCGTGGAAGCGCTGCCGGAAGATCTTCCAACGCCTTCGGCGCTGCCCACTGTGTCCATTGCCCCGGCAACGCCCCAGCCGCAGGCCACCGCCACGGGAAACGGTGACGTCACCGCCAATCCCACGATCACTGCGGAGCCAGCGCCCACGCCCACCGCAGACCCCAGCGACTGGCGGGCAAAGTTTGCCGACAAATTTACCACAGGAGAGATCATCAAAACCGATGACTCCTATCAGAGCGCAAACATCAGCATCACAATCCAGGCGATTGAAAAGTTTGACGCCACCTGCTATGTGGCAGACATTTATGTGGCCGACCTCAAACACTTCAGAAACGCCTTTGGAAAAAAGCCTGATGTGATGGGTGGCCGCGATTATGCCGACAAGGTGGCCAACGCCAACGGCGCAATCCTGGCCATCAACGGCGACCATTGCGTGGACAACGTCGGCCCTGTGGTGCGCAACGGCAAAAGCTACCGCGAGCAGAAGACCTCCGCAGACATCCTGGTGATGAACCACGACGGATCAATGGAAGTGTTTCCGCCGGACAAATATGACAGCAAGAAGATCAAGGCCGAGGGCGCCTGGCAAGTGTGGACGTTTGGCCCGATGCTGCTGCAAAGCGGCCAGCCCATGACAAAGTTCAACTCCCAAGTGGTCAACAAGAACCCACGAACCGCCGTGGGCTATTATGAGCCGGGCCATTATTGCTTCGTGGTGGTGGGCGGCCGGCAGAAGGGCTATTCAGAGGGCGTCACAATGGCGCAGCTCTCCCAGTTGATGAACGAGCTGGGCTGCTCGGTGGCCTACAACATGGATGGGGGCCGCTCCTCTGAAATGATTTTCCAGGGCAAGATGCTCAACCGGCAGGATGGCGGCAGGAGAACCACCACCGAGATCCTGTATATCAGCGACAACTAGGAGGCCGAAATGCTGAAGAGACTGATCCCGCATGTGTGCATCACGCTGTCGCTCTTTCTGATCACCTATGTGATCCTCAATGAGTTCAACCCTTCCTTTTTCAGCAGGGACTTCTTCAAGGTCACCCTGCTGGCGTTCTGCGTGGGAGGCATTGTGTGCTCCGGGTTTCTGATCAGGGAGAACCGGAAAGGATAAAACTGGCTCTTGGACATAGCAAGCAAAAGCGGCACCACCATTCGGTGATGCCGCTTTTTCATAAGAAATTCTGATTCAACGAAGTGTATCTGTGTCTGCGCTTTGGCGAACTCCCTCCGCCCTCTGCGGAGGGCACCTCCCTCAAGGGGGAGGCAAGGAAAGCGCAGCGAAAGTCTTCAACCCATCAAATGGTGCGCCTTGCCCATATTGCCCACGCTGTCCACACCGAAGGGGCAGCGCTCTGCGCAGTCGCCGCAGGAGATGCATTCGCCGCCGTTGTGGGTAAGCTCCGCGTATTCGGCCTTGGCGCTCTGGTCTCCCTCTTCAAAGCGGTGCAGCAGCTTCGTCACGGCGGCTATGTCGATGTTCTGCGGGCAGGGCAGGCAGTGGTTGCAATACATGCAGATGCCGGCGCTGTTCCAGCGGGAGCCGGACACAAATGCGGTGTAGTCCTTCTCCTCATCGGTCGCATCAAAGTAGGCGGCGGCGGCCTCCACCTCCGCCACGCTGCGGCAGCCGGCGGCCATTGTGACCACGCCGGGCCGGGTGAGCGCATAGTGGATGGCTTTGGCCGGTGTCATCCCCGGCTGCTTTAAAAGAACGCCGGCGCCGTAGCCCTTCATCACCACGATGCCGGTTTTGGCTGCCTCGCACTGGCGGTAGAACGCCATCCTTGCCGGGTCAAACTCCGCAGGCCCGCCGGCCCGCTCCCGGAGCTTGTCACCAAAAAGATCGTCCAGCGTGGCGTCGGGCGGCATCAGGTCCATCGAGGGGCACACGCTGAACATCACCGTGTCAAACAGGCCGGTCGCCACCAGTTCGGAGGCGACGCCCGGCACATGGCTGGAGAAGCCCAGCATGCGCGCCTTGCCTGCCTGCAGATATTCCTGCGCCAACCCGAGGAAGCCGTCGGGATCAAGGCTGGCCTTCATGTCCTCCCGGTCGTCGATGAAGTGCAGCATCAGCACGTCAATGTAGTCAGTGCCCAGCTTTTCCAGAAGCTCGTCAAAATACTGCCGGCTTAGCTTGAGGTCGCGGGTGCGGTAATACTGGCCGTCTTTCTGGGTGCAGCCCAGGTGGCCGGCCACCATCATTTTTTCCCGGCGGCCTTTGAGGGCCTCGCCGATCCACTCCCTCACCCAGGGCTCGC
>JAEYYW010000092.1 GCA_023428265.1 Bacillota bacterium
GGACACCTTGGTTTCCGAAGTGGTGACCGCCAGCGCTTCCACACCGGCATCGGAAAGGGCGGCATAGAACCGGCCGGCCACGCCGGGTTGGTGCTCCATGCCGGGGCCCTCGATGGCAATTTTGACAATATCCTCCCGGGCGGTCACGGTGCAGCCCTCCGCCGACTCGGCAATGCCCCGCACAATGGGCAGCGCCTGCGCCATCATAAGCTTCGGCAGCGTGAACCCCAGACTGGTCAGGCCGCCGGAGGGCGCGGTGGACGCGATGATGTCCACATTGATCTGGGCGTTCCAGAGCGCTGCGAAGAGCTGCTTTTCAAAACCACGGCCCACCGGGATTGCCCGCACCGAAATCAATGACTGATTGCCGTCGGTGGAGATTGCGGTGACGGCGGTGGAGGCAGTGAGCATGTCCTTCATGCTGTAAAGCCCAGGCCCCCGCCCGGCCAAAAACTCAGCTGCCCGCAAGGCGCCTGCGGTGAACACCTGCTTGGACTGCGCGTGGTGGCAGATCGTCACCACCTCGTCGGGCATGATGAAGAGCATCTCATGCTCGCCCACAATGGTGCCGCCGCGCACGGCATGAATGCCGATCTCTCCGCGGCTGCGCCGCTGGCTCATGCTGTGGCGGCCATAGGTGTAACTTTTGGAGTTCAGATAAACGGCGTTGATTTCATCCGCGATCATCAGCGCCGTGCCGCTGGGCGAGTCCACCTTGGTGTTGTGGTGTTTCTCGATGATCTCCACATCGGCCGCGTCACCCAGGAAAGCGGCGGCCCGGCGGCAGAGATCCACAGCGAGGTTCACTCCCAGGCTCATGTTGGCCGACCGGAAGATGGCGATGTGGCTGCTGGCCCGCTCAATGAGCTTCAGGTCTTCGGCGGAAAAGCCGGTGGTGCACAACACAATCGCCACGCCTCTGGGGATGGCAAAGGAGAGCAGGTCCGGCAGCGCCTCCGGCCGGGAAAAATCCACGATGACGTCCACATCGCCCACAGCCGCGGAAATGCCGCCATAGACGGGGAAGGGATGCTTGACCGTTTCGGGGAACTTATCCACACCGGCCACAATGCGGAAGTCGGCCTGTTGCGCCGCAGATTGGGCCAGGGCCTGGCCCATGCGGCCGTTGCAGCCATTGATGAGCAGCTTGATCATTCGTATCTCCATGCCGGCTCCTGCGCCTGAGCGCACCCGGCAAAATCAAATCAGGTTCAGCTTTTCCATTTCCGCCTTGAGCCGGTTGAGCGCATCGGCTCCGATCGGCACCAAAGGCAGCCGCACCGTGGCCTTGCAGATGCCCATCAGCTCCAGGGCGGCTTTCACCGGGATAGGGGAAACCTCCGTAAACAGGGCGTCCACCAGGGGCTTCAGGGCAAATTGCAGCACCCGGCTGCCGGCCACGTCGCCTGCGAGGAATTTCGCGCAAAGGTCGTGCGTCTGCCGGGGGGCAATGTTGGCCACCACAGAAATCACGCCCACGCCGCCGCAGGCCAATGTGGGCAGGATGATGCCGTCCTCCCCGGAATAAACAGCCAGCTTGTCGCCGCAAAGCCGGGCAATGTCGGTGACCTGCCCGAGGTCGCTGCTGGCTTCCTTGACGCCATGGATGTTGGGATAGCCGGCCAGCTTCGCCACAGTGTCCGCCTTCATGTTCAGGCCGGTGCGCGGCGGCACGTTGTAGAGAATCACCGGCGAGTGCACCGCGTCGGCGATGGCCTTGAAGTGGGCCACTAAACCGGCCGGGGTGGTTTTGTTGTAGTAAGGCGTGACAACCAGAAGCCCGTCCGCACCCAATGCCTCAGCCTTCTTTGCCAGCGCAATGGCATGCGCCGTGCTGTTGCTGCCGGCGCCGGCGATCACCGGCACGCGCTTGGCGGCCCGTTCAATCGTATATTTAATGACGTCTTCGTATTCCTCTTCGGTCAACGTGGCTGGCTCGCCGGTGGTGCCGCAGGCGACCAGGGCGTCGGTGCCGTTTGCAATCTGAAAGTCGATGAGCCTGCCGAGAGCGTCAAAGTCGATCCCGTGATCCGTCATGGGCGTGACCAGCGCCACACCTGACCCGGTGAACAGCGGCATTTTGCAACACTCCTTGCCGTGGTTTGATCGGCGTTTCCAGTATATACTATGCGCCTGTTCGTATTATCTTACAACGGAGGCATCGCGCGTGTCAATAAATGGGGGTGCTGGGAAGCGGCGTCAATTCACCGGCTGCAGCCCTCTAGCCCGGCACTGCTGAAAGCCGCGCAAACCCAGCGCCTGTGGCAGCGCAACGCTCTGAACAAGCCCCGCCCGGCAGCTTAATATTTTCCGCCATATCAGCATTCCGCTTCATAGTTTTTTGACATCAGGATGAAAGATGGTAAAATCTGAAGCAAAAAGATATAATCTCCTAAACATGCGGAGGTGCGCCATGGATATGATCGATCAATCGATCCTCGACTGCCTGAAGGCCAACGGCCGGGCGACCGCATCGGAAATCGGCAGGGCCGTGAGCCTGTCGGTGCCGGCGGTGAGCGAGCGGATCAGGAAGCTGGAGCAATCGGGCGTGATTGAGGGCTACACGGTGCGAATCAACCGCCACAAAACAGGCCATCGCCTGCTGGCCTTTGTGATGGTGGGCATTGGCCGCAACGAATACACAGAGGGCTTCAAGGCAGCCGTGGTGAAGTTTGAGGAAGTGCTGGAATGCCACCACATCGCCGGCGAATATGACTACCTGCTGAAGACCTGCACCGAAGACACCCAGGCGCTGGACCGCTTCCTCTCCAACCTGAAAAAGATCCGGGGCGTCTCCCGCACCAACACAGCGATCGCGCTTTCCTCGTTGAAAGAGGAAGTGAACAGATGAAAACGACGAGCATCCTCTTCAAAGGGTTTCGGTTTGGCATGCTGCTGCAGCTGGCCGTGGGGCCTGTGTGCCTGTTTGTGCTGCAGTCGGCCTCGGCAAAGGGGTTTTGGGCGGCGCTGTCCGCAGCGGCGGCAGCCACGCTGGTGGACGCCACCTTCATCGCGCTGGCGATCCTGGGCGTGGCTGCGGTGGTGGAGCGGCCAAACGTGAAGCGGCGGCTAAAGCTGGCCGGCGCGGTGGTGCTCCTCCTGTTTGGCGGTGCCACGGTGCTGGGAGCCTTCGGGATCCCGGTGTTGCCCGGCCTGAACCTGAGCGCTGGCGGGCTGCACCCCTTTACGGGCTCGCTGCTGCTCACATTGTCCAACCCGCTCACAATCCTGTTTTGGGCCGGTGTGTTTGCCGGCAAGGTGGCGGAGCTCAACCTGGAGAAACGGGGCGTGTGGCTGTTTGGCGCGGGGGCGCTGGCCTCCACGGCGGTGTCGCTGACCGTGGTCTCGCTGCTGGGCGGGCTCCTCGGGGCGCTGCTGCCGGAGCTGGTGATTCAAGTGCTCAACGGCCTGGTGGGTGCGGCCCTCGTGTTCTTCGGCATCAGGATGGCATTGCCGAAGCGCGCCGCCGCAACAGCTGCAGGGAGTGCTCTTTCGTGACACACCGAGCCTCTGTCAATAAACCCGGCCCTTTCTGGCCTGCTCCAACGCGGCAATGTCCAGCTTCTTCATGCCGAGCATTGCCTTTGTGGCCCTCGAAACCTCCTCGTCGGTGCCGCCGGCCATGAGGTCACTCATGTTTGCAGGCACAATCTGCCAGGAAACACCGAACTTATCTTTGAGCCAGCCGCACTGCTCGGCCTCGGGAACGTGGGAGAGCTTCTCCCAATAGGTGTCAATCTCCCGCTGGTTGCCGCAGCGCACCATCAGTGAAACCGCTTCGTTGAATTCGTCCTCCCCACCCATCCCGTGGTCCATCAGCACAAGCTGGACGCCGTTTACATTCAGTTCCCCATAATTGATCCGCGCGCGGGCGTCCATGGCCTCACCGGGGCTGTAATGGCTCACATGGCCAATGCTGGAGTCCGGAAAAACTGACCGGTAATACTCCAACGCGTGCTCGGCATGGCCGCAGGCATGACCTCCGAAGAGCAGCACCGGCCGAATCCTGTTTTTCTCATCAGCCTGTTCGGCCTGCATGAGCTGCCAATTCACACCATATCGGTCAGCAACCCAGGCGTAGCGCTTGCTGAACGGGTATTCCCCCAGCTCCATCAGCTCCGAGCCGCCCTCGGTGAGCACGGCATGCAGGCGGTCCACTTCCTCTGCCGTGCTGCAGGCAACCATAAAGGAAATGGAGGGGTTGAACTTGAAATAGGGCCCGGCGTTGATCGCCACAAACTCCAGGTTGGCCAGCCGGAAATCCACGATGTCCACATCGCCGGACGGAGTCTCAGAAATGCGGTGGATCCCGGTAACTTCAGAACCCTCAAACAGGCTCGTGTACCACCGCGCTGCTTCTATCGCATCGCGGTCAAACCACAAATGCGGCACAATGTTATACATGTTATAGCCTCCTTCGAGGCCCGGCCCGCAGGCAAAGCCAAGATAAAATCAGATAAAACAAGTATATACAAAAGTATCCAACCGGCAGTGACGGAAATCACGCCGGAGCGAGAAATCAATCAATCCCATTGGGTGACGGCAGCCTTCTTCCCTTTCACGTAAATGTCATTCCGGTTGATATAAGACTGACTGCGGCAGCGAAGGAGCTCCCTCCGGCCTTCTTCGTTTCGGGTGTATTGCATGTCATATTTGAAGCCAGTTCTATCCAGCGCCTGTGCAAACAGCTCAACCGTTTCCTTTTTGGCAGACAAGATGACAGGGCACGCATAACTTTGCGAGTAGTCCTTCCAGCTGAACAGGAGTAGTCGCACGCGCCTGATCACCAGATAGCGCGGGTTATCAATGGCAGTCAGCATTTCTCGCACAGCGCGGGCAAACACACTCTTTTCATGGGCGGTAGCCCCGGTGAGCGCAAAAAAGACGGCCGTATCCTCTTCATTGGAGCGCACCAGCAATTGCGCATGAAGGCTTTGGATTTCTCCGGTTTGGCGCAACGAAGCCAGGATGCTGCTGCAGATGGCACGGATGACCTGTTTGGGAAACAGATTGGCGATCCTGATCGCCGCAGGCAATAAAAACAGCAATGCCAGCACAACCATCGCCACAGGCAAAGCGGCCTCCGGGATCCCCCTCAGGGAGCGCAGCACAGTGTTGGCCACCAGTGAAAACCCTGTGTAGACACCGGCCCAGATTGCCTCATTGAGCAGATTGAGAAACAAGAACCCATTGGGCAAAGAAGCCTTTGGTACTTGGCACATTTCCACAATCTCCGGATGCAAGGGACCGCGCACTGCAGCATTCCACTTCTCCGCCAATCCATCGCGGTCAGCGGCGAGCGCCAGCATCTTGCCATTGATTGCTTCAATACCCTTTTGGTGAAAAGGCGGCTTCAGGATGCTGACACGGTCGATACCGCTCTCGATTGCCACACCATCGAAAGAAGGTGCAAGAAAACACTCAAACCGGCGCACAAGGGTCTGGTAATCTTCCCCATAAATCCGGTCATAATGGATGCCGCTGCTCCACATCGAGGCCAAGCCATGCTGCAAATCCAGATACGGCGGTTCCACTGTAACCAGGTGCCAGATGTTGGACACCTTGTTTGGATGCTCCGGGTCGATGCGGATCGCCCGCCCCCGCATCTGGTTGGAAAGCATGAAGCTGCCCACGAAGCTTGCAAGGATCAGGCTGTTGATGCAGGGCGAATCCCACCCCTCGCCCAACAGTGACTTGGTGCCCACTAGGATGTGGATCCAGCCCCGGCGGAATGCTTCTGTCAGGATTTCCACCTTGTTCTTATTGCTGCTGTCAAAGGTCATTTCATAGAAATCAGTGGTGCGGACCTGCCTGAATGAGCAGGGCACGCTCCTCTCACAGGCCAATTCGCGGATGGCCGGCAGCGATGCGCTCGGCACAATCACCAGCGAGCCGGTCAGCACCGCAGCCCGAATGCCTGGCCCTGCTGCCCGCCGCACCGCCTCAAACACCGGCACAGTGCCCATTGCGTCAATGGGGGCATCGGTGCCCACCAGCCTCATGCAGTCCTTTTTATGTGGTCAGTCAGCACCAGCATCCGCAGCGACTGCCCCATCTGCACCGACTCAGCCTCCACAATCCTTTGAATGCTCTCAAGCTTCCCAATGGAAGACAGCAGCGCGCGGGCTATCCCGGGGCTGGAGGCCAGGCGGATCTCCCTGCGTTCCACAAGGCCGCATTGCATAAGCTCCCTTTTCAGCTTCTCAGATGTGCCCTCTGAAAAGATCGCGGGGTTTTCAATTACAAAGGAAAATGCCGTCTCCGCGAAAGCCAGCGTAGCACTGGGCAGTTTGCCATTAGGGAGCAACAGTTGCACCAATCCCTTGGGGATGGCCTTCCCACCGGCCTGCGCAAGGCTCAGAAGCGCGATATAGCCCTTTGCGTTATCCAGGATTTCTTCCTCTCGGACCCGGTAGTTTATCAAAATGCCGCAGTTGGTGAGGATTTCATCCAGAAACGGGCTCTTCACAATCTTCTGGGTGCAGGTTAGCGCCTTGGCTTGATAACTTCGCGCCGCCTCCATTTCGGCGGCAGTGGGATAGTTGAAATAGATATAGTCCTGATGAGGGCAGAGCGACCCCTGCGCCACCAACTGCGGTACGAAAATCTCCTCATCGATTTCGCCGCACATGGAAGTATAGCGGTCCCACTCGCTTGCGGAGCTGTCATACGGCGGCGTGGCGGTGAGTGACACCACTGTCATTTCAGACTGCACGGCAGCAACAAACGCCTCGAGCGACTTTTGCCACTCGCTGCGCAGATGGTGCGCCTCATCCAGGCAAAGTGTTTTGATCCCGGCTGCCCTGATCGTGGCAATCAGATCAAAGCCCGCAAAATCCTCCCGCTGTGCTTCACCTTCCGGTTCGCTTTCCTCCTCGTCTTCCATGAGTTCATCCACGGAAACCATCTTCTTCCACGCGGCATGCAACGCCTGATAGGTCACCGATGTAATTGACGCGGGCTTCTTCAGATCATAACTGAAATAATCCTCCAGCCGCTCCCCATTGGGCAGAAATTTCGTAGCGAACCGCTCTCCCCATTGCTGGCGGATCGTGACAGAGGGTGACAGCACCAACGCGGCATTCCCCAATCGCCGGATAATCTCCAGACCCAGGATCGTCTTGCCGCTGCCGGGCGCAGCCACGATATGAACTTTGTTATTGGTCATGTGGCGGTTCAGATTATCCAGCACATTCTTTTGATAATCACGGAATTCTCCATGGAATCGGACACGGTCAAAGTTACCCATATGCACCTTCCACAATGGTTGTTGCGATCAATGGATTTCTCGTTTATCCAGAATACTCCTCTACGGCATCGATGCACCCCACAATATGCCGGTTGAATTCCTCTAATTCATCCGCAGGAATCCAATACTCCTGATGCCTGCTCGCACCAACGGTCTTGACCTCGAAGCGGGCAAGATAGGCATCCTCCACCACAAATCGCAGCACATAGCCCCGATACCCGGAGCTTGGGTCAGTAGCATTCCATTCAGAAGCAATTTGCCTGGCATATTCGATGTTGAGTACAGGATAGAAAATCGGCTGCGTAAGCAAGCGGGGCGGAAAGGAGGCGAAGCCCCTGTCGCGGATCAACTCATATTCCCGATGCCCAACCGGCCGGTATAAAACCATGTACAGCCTCCCAATGGCTATATCAGTCCACCCAGATTCAACTGCTCAAGCGCAACCCTCATCTGCCCGATCTTCGCCCTACCGAACTGCCCATGGCAATCTGACCCGGAAGTAATCAAAAGCCCCCGCCCCGTCGCAAACCGCAGGCAGGTGTCGGTGATCGCGGGCGAATGGGCGGGATAATAGCACTCGACGCCTGCCACGCCACTGGCCGCCAGTTGGTCCAGCATCGCCGCAAACGCAGTCAGGTCGGTGGTGTCTATGGACTTGCCGGGGTGGGCCAGCACCGGCTTGCCCCCGGCCGCCCGCACCGCAGCGCAGGCATCTGCCACCGAAGGGAAGTCGGCAGTTTCGTGGCGGCACTCGTATTTGTCATAGAGCGCGACGACCCCGCTTGTGGTGGAGGCAGCACCTCTTGATAGGAGGTATTGCAGCGCTTTCCACCCGCCAAGCCCATAGTTGCGGCAAAACCGCCGGTAATCCTCCAGCGACACGCCGGGGGTGTCACACGCCATGCGCTCAATCAGGGTTTCGTTCCTCAAGTCAAGCAGCAGGCGGCTTCTGGCGCAGAATGCCTTGAAATCGGTATCGTCAAGGTCGATGCCATAGCCGAGGATGTGATACAGGCTGCCGCCCTCCAGCGTGTCCAGCTCCACGGCGCTCAGGCAGCGGATGCCCTCCCGCTGGCAGCACTTCATCAGGCGGCGGCTGCCGGCGAGCACATTGTGGTCGGCCACGGCGATCAAGTCCACGCCGTTTGCAGCGGCCTGCCGGGCGACCATGTCGGGAGAGAGGGTGCCGTCGGAGAAGTAGGTGTGGATGTGGAGGTCGGCGAAACCCCTCTGTTTCATTGGCTGGTTGCTCAAATGCTTCATCACGCTTCCTCTGCGGTATCTTTCATAGTTCCTTTGAACTGCTGTTTTTGCTGCCGACACCCAGTATACCATTTTAACAGGGCCCAATCCATCATCTTGATATGCGGATATGGTGTTGATACAATGGTGCCATGAGCAAAAAACATACCCGGGCCATCCATATTACCGAGTTCGTGGCCATCAACGGCATCGAGCAGTTCCTCTACCATTCAGGCACCAACGCGGAAAACCCCGTGCTGCTGTATCTGCACGGCGGCCCCGGCAGCTCAGAAGCACTGTTTGCCCCAATATTTCAGGAAAAGTGGGAAGAGCTGTATACCGTTGTGCACTGGGACCAGCGCGGCGCAGGCAAGACGCTGACAAAAAACCCCACAGCTGCTGTGGAGCCAGAGATGTTGCTGCAAGACCTGCTCGAAGTTGTGCGGCACCTGAAGCGAATGTATCGCAAGGACAAGATCGTGCTGATGGGCCACAGCTGGGGCACCGTGCTGGGCACGCTGTTTGTGCAGCGGCACCCGGAGGAAGTGGCCTATTATATCGGGGCGGCGCAGGTGGTCAGTATGTTGGCAGGTGAAAAGGCTGCCTATGAAAAGCTCATGGCCGCAATGATAACATCCAACGACCGGAAAGCCCTGGCGCGGTTGCAGGCACTCGGCAATTATCCCGGTGAGAAGGTTGAGTTCAACAAGCAATTCATCCGGCAATGCAGAGTGCTTCGCAAGCTGCAGGCAGAGCATCGGCTTGCTGTGGAGATGGGCCTCTCCACATGGATTGCGGCGTTGCGCAGCCCCCTGTTTCAGCTCGCAGACATCCGGGCGTTTCAAAATGCCTTTCGGGCAAACGGCAAAACCTATCAATTCTTTGCTGCATTTGATTTGCGGACACTGCCCGGTGAATACAGGGTTCCCGTTTATTATCTGTTGGGTGAAAAAGACTGGCAGGTGCCCTCGGTGCTGGTGGAAGAATATCACAAGCAGATTGCGGCACCGGCAAAGAAATGCTATTGGATTGCCGGCGCCGGGCACATGATGATGATCGACCAGCCGGAACGGTGTTCTGAGGCATTGGCAGACATTTATCGTCGGGAGGAACAAACCCCAATATCCTGACACTGATGCGGAGGTCAGCATATTCGCACCGCCTCAAGAGTCCGGTACTATCACACAGGCATAAATGTCAGTTCACATGATAATGAGATTCTATTGACAGCTATAGCACATCAAAATATACTCAATTTATGATCAATGCTCGCATATGAGGTACCAACAAATGGGGATATTCCATCTTGGCGACATCCTTGTAACCGGAGGCGTGATCCTTCAAATACTCGTCAGCAGGTATCATCGAAAGGCCGGTTCAGTGATCGGCATTCTCGTAACGCTGGCTCTTCTCATCTGGGGCTTCATCACCTTCAGCAATGACAATATACCGATAACCTTCACCTCCCTGCAGTCACGGCCGATTTTTATCCTGTTGTGCGTCATGTGGTTCGGATGCCAGATTTATAACATCCAGACCGCGTCCAGATTCGCACAAGGGCCAAGATTTGACGCTAAGATCAATGAGCTGCTTGGAGACGCAGAAAAAGCATTGAGCGAAGGCAGGATCGACGGCGCCACTGCGTTATGCAAGAGCGCATTGCTGATGGAAATCATTCAAGGTGTCAGAAATGTGCTCAGGAGCAGCGATTTGATGAGCTTCAGCAAACTGGTTAGAATATATCAATCAAACAATTTGCAGCAAGACCGCATGCAGGGTCTCGCTACAGAGATGGACGGTTACCTCGCACAGATGAATATATATGCCCGGAAACCCAAGGACAGGCGCGATTTTCTGTTGGGACTGAGAAAGTCCGGTCAGTCCGCCGATTCACAGGCTTGGGTTTTGGGAATGAAGATGAGTGATTTTCTCCTTTCGCTGCCGTAAGCTAGCCGATAGTGAATCGCTGCCTGGTTGGGTTTTATTCTGCCCGTGCTTTTTGCCACCGACAGGCAAAGGAATCAAGACAGATTCCGTAGTGCAAGTATATTGACAAAGCCCCACTCATCCGTTATTTTATACATTAGCACTCTCCCCCATTGAGTGCTAACACCACCATCACCATTCTCAGGAGGTTCACATATGCAGACCGAAAAGGGCAATATTTCCATCAGCACCGAAAACATTTTTCCCATCATCAAGAAGTGGCTCTACTCCGAAAAGGATATCTTCGTGCGCGAGCTGGTGAGCAATGCCAACGACGCCATCGCCAAGATGCGCAAGCTTGCCGGAATCGGTGAGGCATCCCTGCCCGACGATGAAGCATGGAAGATCACCGTGACCGTGGACAAGGAAAACAAAACCATCCAGATCGAAGACAACGGCCTGGGCATGACCGAAGACGAAGTGCGCAAGTATATCAACCAGATCGCCTTCTCCGGCGCCAAGGACTTCTTGGAAAAATATCAAGGCAAGGCGGAGGACGCGCAGATCATCGGCCACTTCGGCCTGGGGTTCTACTCGGCATTCATGGTCTCCAGCCGCGTGGCCATCGACACGCTAAGCTGGCAGCCGGGCGCCGAGGCCGTGCGCTGGGAATCAGACGGCGGCACGGAGTATTCCATTGAACCAAGCGGCCGCAGCACCCGCGGCACCACGGTGACGCTGTATGTGGCTGACGATGCCATGGAGTATGTGGACCGCTGGAAGATGCGTGAGACGCTGATCAAATACTTCCGTTTCCTGCCCTATGAGCTCTATCTGGTGGACGCCGCCGACGAGCGGAAGAAGGCCGCCGAGCCCAAAAAGGAACCCCAGGAAGGCGAGGAGCCCAAGGCCCCCGAGGCCCCCAAGCCCATCAACGATGTGAACCCCCTCTGGAACAAACCGACGAAGGACTGCACCGAGGAAGAATATAAGAAGTTTTACCGCGAGGTGTTCAGCGACTACGCCGAGCCGCTGTTCTGGGTGCACCTGAACATCGACTACCCCTTCCAGCTGAAGGGCATCCTCTACTTCCCCCGCCTGAAGAACGAGTTTGACACGATCGAGGGCCAGGTGAAGCTCTACAGCAATCAGGTTTTCGTGGCCGACAACATCAAGGAGGTCATCCCCGAATACCTGCTGCTGCTGAAGGGCTGCATTGACTGCCCCGACCTGCCGCTGAACGTCTCCCGCAGCTTCCTGCAGAACGACGGCACGGTGAAGAAGCTGTCGCAGCACATCACCAAGAAGGTCGGCGACAAGCTGATGAGCCTGTTTGAGACCGAGCGGGAAACCTATTGCAAGTATTGGGACAGCATCAACCCCTTCATCAAGTTCGGCTGCATGCGCGACGAGAAGTTCTATGACCGTGTGAAGGACGGCGTGATCTTCAAGACGATCAACGACGACTACAAGACGGTGCAGGAATACCTCGATGAATTTGCCAAGGCCGAGGAGGCGCTGGAGGAAGACTGGGAGAGCGAAGAGGCCAAGGACGGCAAGCCCAGAATGAAGACAGTGCACCGCAAGATCGTCTACTATGTGTCGGACGTGAAGCAGCAGGCCCAATATGTGCAGATGTTCAAGGCCCACGGCCTGAACGCCGTGCTGCTGAACACGATGATTGACAACCACTTCATCACATTCCTGGAGATGAAGCTCACGGACACGCGTTTCAAGCGCATCGACAGCGATCTTTCCGACGCCGTGAAGGGGGAAGACAGCGCCATTGAAAAAGCCGACATTGACGCCGTGGCCGCCATTGTGAAGACCTTCAACGACAGCATCAAGACCACGATGGAACACCTGAAGGAGACCGGCGCGCCGGCGATCGTGCTTTTGAGCGAGGAATCCCGCCGCATGCAGGAGATGAGCAAGCTTTATGGCGGCGGCATGGGCATGGATATGCCGTCCTTCCCCGCCGATGAAACACTGGTATTGAACGCTGACCATAACCTTGTCAAAAAGCTGGTTGCGCTTTCCAAGGAAGAAGAAAAGAAAGCCGATGCCGAGCTTCTGGCAGCCCAGCTGCACGACCTGGCGATGCTTTCCCACAAGCCGCTGGAGCCGGAGGCTCTGGCGAAGTTTGTGGAGCGGAGTGCGAAAGTGCTGGAAAAGCTGGGGTAATCAGGTGAAGCCAATATGATGGGCCGGGCAGGAAACTGCCCGCCTTTCTTATTTCAAGGATGGTATAATGAAACCAAGTATGATACAGAGCGGGGTGACACAATGATACCGTATTTCGTCCGGGCGAGGAAGCTGGCAAATGTGTTCTTCTGCATCAGCGCGCTCTTCTTTGTTGTGGCGCTGATCATCTTGACAAAGGGCGAGGTTCTGGAACAAGCACTCAAATTCAGCAACGGAAACTACATCAGCGGAGCCATATTCTTCGCAATCTTTTTTATTCTCTCGGTGGTGCTGTTATTGCTGGCAATCACATTGAGATGTCTGGAAAAGGACGCCACAGAAGACATAAACAGCATCAGCAACAACACAAATATGTAATCCAGTTTATCCTCTGCAGAAGATTCGTGATAATACCGGTTGTATCAAAGGCCCTGCAGTCTGTCCAGCATTCTTTCCAGCCTTTGCCTGCCGACCAGCTTTGGCAGCAATGGGATCCGCATGACTTCCGCTTTGTAAACGCCGCGGCAGAGCAACAGCGTCACCGCATAGGCGGCGCCGCCCATCAGCACCGCCGGCACCATGCAGACAAGGCTGGCAAGCCACGCGGAGTCGATCATGCCCCGCAGCAGGAGCTCCAGGCCGCTCCAGACACCCCAGGCCACGGCGGCAAGAGCCAGAGATGCGGCGAAGGCCGGCAAAAACTGGCGGCGCCACTTGATCCGGAAACCCGTCTCCCTGCGAATGCTCACATAATTCCACAGCGTCGCAACCCCATAGCAGACGGCGCTGCCCGCCACGGCACCGCGCACATTGATTTGAGGGATGCCGATCAGCACATAGTTCACGGCGATTTTCAAGACCAGCCCCGCAGCCATGTGGGCCACCGGCAGCCGCATCCGGCCCAGCCCCTGCAGCACAGACGTCTGCAATTGGGCCAGCGCCATCGGCACAATGACCCACGATCCAATCCACATCAGATCCATGCCATGCACATTGCGCGGAAAAAGAAGGCGGATCACGGGCTCCGCCAGCACCGCAAGAAGCGCTGCCGACGGCAGCGTGATCATGAAAACCGCCCGAAAGCCGTTGCCGATCTTGGCGTTCAGCCCCTCGCGGTCATTGAGGGCGGCGATGCCGGAGATGCCCGGCAACAGCACCACCGCCAGCGTGTTGGCCAAAGCCAGGGGCACATTGATGATCTTGTTGTATTGCGTGGTCAAAATGCCAAACAGCGCAGTTGCCTCCGTGGCGGAGAACCCTCCCGCCTCCAGCCGCTGGTTGGTAAACTTCAAATCCACAAGGTTTGCCGAATACACAATGATGGAGCCCAATGTGATCGGTACGGCATATTTCAGGATCTGCGATATGAGCTGGCCGGTGAGGCGCTGCGATTTGATCCTGGCCCGGCCCCTGGCCAGGTGGCTGAGGTCCTTCTGATAGACCTCCGCGCGGATGCCGCGCCAACCGCGGGCCACCACAAAAAACAGGTATCCGGCGCTGACCAGCGCTCCGGCGGTGGTGCCCAGGCCGGAACCGGCCGCACCCCACTGCAGGCTGTAAAGCCTGACTTGCTCCGGATCAACAATTCCGATCAGCGCGGCTTGCTGCTGTCCAAACCGTAGCATCAGCCAGGCAAACAGCAGCGTAAAGACTGTGTTGGCAGCCTGCTCCAGCACCTGCGACACCGATGTGGGCACCATGTTGTGCCTGCCCTGGAAGTAGCCGCGCACGCTTGCGGAGACAGACGCAATCAGCACCGTGGGGGAAAGGGCCAGCAGTGTCATCGCCGACTCAGGCCTGCCCACCAGCCGGGCAATCCAGCCGGCGCCCAGCGCCATTGCGCCCCCCAGCGCGACGCCGATCACCAGCATCATTGTGGCGGCAATTTTCAGCGTGCGCAGCGAGTCCTGATATCGCCCCGTGGCCACCTGCTCGGAAACCATCTTTGACAGCGCCACGGGGATGCCCATATAGGTAACCTGATAAATCAGCAGGTAAATCACATAACCGGCGTTGGCGATGCCGTTGCCAACATCGCCGATCATCAGCGTCAGAAACGGCACATAAATCACGCTGAGCACCTTGTTCAGGATGCTCGTCACGCCCAATATGGTAAAGCCCTTTGCCATGGATTGTTTGCTTGCCATCAGGTTCCGCCATTTGCCTTGTGTTGTGCCTTGTATCGTAACGCAAACCGAGGCTCTTGACAATAGCGGGGCGCCCCGGAGCATGTCCGGGGCGCCTTTGTGTGGGGCTTCCTCAAGCCCTCAGAGCTTTTTGACAGGCCGGGCGAGTGCGCAGCCGCGCTCCGCCACCGGCGCGTATTGCACTGTCGGGCCCAGCTCGTCTGCCCAGGCCCATCCGAACCGCTCCGGCCGGTAGCCTTCAAACGCATTGTCCAGCATGGCGCAGGCCTGGCCCATTTCCTCCTCGCGGTAAGGCTCGCCTTGAAAGTGCAGGTAGGTGGCAGCCGGCAGCTCCAGCAGCTCCATCCCCTCCGGCACAGGGCCGGTGAAATCGGCGGGCACCTCCACACCCATCACATACTCCGACGTGCCGGCAGGCCGGAAGCCTTGGGGCATCCACAGGCCCACAATTTCACCCAGCGCGCCTTTGATGCTGGCCAGCACGCCTTCCACATCACAGCCCATTTCTTCACAATACTCCCAATAGCCGGAGGCCTTTTTGCCGCGCTGCACAACCATCTTGCGGGCGGGCCGGTCGGTTGCCTGGATAAACACAGTGTTTGCGTTGTTCATTTTCGTTGCTCCCTCAGCATTTTCTATCAGGAAACTGTCACGGGCGCTGCGGGGCATAAACAGCGGAATGGGCGGAGCGTTTTTGCGATACGACCCCGGCGCAATGCCGAACCGGCTGCTGAATGCCCGTGTGAACCCCTCGTGGGAATCAAAGGCATATTGCAGCGCAATGTCAAGCACTCGGTCGTCGGAATCCCGAAGCCGGAGCGCCGCTCTGGAAAGACGCCGGGCCCTCAGGTATTCCAGCGGGGAAATGCCCACCATCTCCCGAAACAGCCTGGTGGCATGCCACGGGGAATAGCCTGCGGCACTGGCCAGTTGCCGCAGCGTCACCGGTTCACTCAAGTGGGCCTCGATATAGTCCTGCATCCGTTGCACCGCTTCCGCCTGCTCACGCATACCATGACCTCCTGACGACCCCAAGGATACCGCAAATGGAGCGGCCAAATCTTGACCACCCTTGCGATTTCTCTTTCACGTTTCATAGCTCACATCACAAAAGTGTTGCGCACGCGCAAGCTGTGCCGCAGATAGCCCCGCAACGCAAAAAAGCGGGTGCCCTGCATCACAAGGCCTACTGCAAGACTCACCACGCTCTCCAGCGAAACACTGTTTTGCGTGAGCACATTGCTGATAAAGCCGGAAGAGAGCATCGCAAGCATTGATGCGCCATAATACAGCAGCATGTTTCTGGGGAAGGTTTTTTTGCGCCTGAAGAAGCAATAAAGCGCCCACGCGGCAAGCAGCGATGAGGCGGCGGTGACCAGCAAGTCCATCACCGAGATGAACTGCCCGTTGGCGCCGGAAACCGGCTCGCTCGGCCCGATGGCAAGGCCGATCAGGTTGACCACCACTGTGAAGATCATATAGGCGCATAACATGCCAAGCCAACCGCCCAAGCCACTGAGCCCATTCCGCTGCTCCTGGGCATCGGCAAGACGCTGCTCATGGTAGCCGGAGGATTCGGAAATGAACTGCCTGACGTTGGCGTTGACGGCGTCGCCCCGCCCGGACGCGGAAACGCGCTCACAGAGACACGCCGCCAGCTTTCGAAGAACCTCGATGTCCTCATCCCAGGGGCGTTTGCCCAGCGTGTGGACCACCGTTTTCCCATCGGCTGTCAGGATGGACAGGCCAATCTCCACCCGCGTCATCGAAATCTCCCGGATGCCGTCTATGCCGACGACCGCCAAAGGCGAATCCAGGAACCAGATAGTGTCACGGGTAACATAAACACCCCGGCAATAATTCACAATGGCCAGCAGCGCCACGAGCAGCCCCGGCGCGCCATTGAGCAGCGCGGTGACAGGATCAATGCCGGGCACAACAAAGAAAACCGCCAACGGAGCAAGCAGCCCCGCGGCAAAAACCAGAAGATAAAGAAATTTCACCAGTTTGCGTTTGTATCGGAATGTAAGCACGAATCCTCTCCCCCAACCCCTTCCGGGGCCCTTCCACCGGCCAATCAGCCGTTGGGCATCAGATGGCAGTCATCACCATATTGTGTCCACAATGACAGGACGAAACACGGCCGGACAAACAGCCTGGCAAAGCCTCCGCCAGGGAACCGGCCACCACTTTATCATAACAAATGGGAAAGCCGCAGTAAACAGCCAGCTTGTTATCCGGCCGCGCCCGCAGCAGACCGTGCGGATGCGTTTCTGGCAGCGCCGACCAAGGCAGCCGACGCCGCGCCGGAGGCGATTATGACCAGGATGTCAAACGGCGCCAGCGCAATGCCCGGCAAGCCCCGATACAAGAACCCCTGCCCGAAGCGGTAGAGATCCCCGAGCATCTGGTACTCCCCCACATACATCACGGCGCACACCGCCACCGAAAGCAATGCCGGCAGCAGGACAGGCAATAACCCCTTGCGGCCAAGCAGCAGGCTGCCCAGCCAGATGCCGGCGGCAGCGCCCAGCACCACAAAAAACAGGCCTGTGAGCCACCCGGAGATAGCGGGCTGCACAGGGGCGGGCAGACGGAAAAAGCCGGTGAGGTTTGCAAACACACACAGCCCCACAAAGAGCGCAGCCGCTGCGGTCTGCATCGCAAGCGCCGGTTTCCTGACCGCTTGCCCGGAAAACAGCCTGCCATAACCATAAACCACATTCACAACCAGAGCCACCATCACAAAGGAAACAAGGAAGTAGTGGATTTTATAGGTGTCGTCATAAACGCCCTGGAACGACATCACAGCCCGTGGTGTATACACGCAGGACATCAGCTGCACCGTCACTGCCTTCTGGATCAGCGGGCTGTTGATCACAATGCCTTCCATATACAGCTCAACTCCCACGAACAACCCCAAAGCCAGCACGGTTGCAGCAAGGGCTGACCATTGTTTCAAGCGCATGAGCAGCGGATAAAGCGCCGCTGTGATGAGGATTGACAGGCTGATGGCGGTGTAGGGAATCACATAGCGGGCATACTCCTCCGGGGCGATGCTTCCGTTACGCCAGTAGAGCAAGACGATCTTCAAGCCCATCATCAGGGGGTAAGCAGACAGGGCGAGCAGAATCCCGAGGGTCAGCAGATAGTACCGAAGGGGTTGCTTGGCTTTCATGGCTGCCTCCTTTGCGCCGGCTTCCGCCAGCACAGACTATTATTATAGTCTAGCCGGATTATAGCACCGGCTCTCCCTGGCAGGCAACCCCCAAAATTGAGCCGCGAACCCGGCGCCAGCCAGATTGCCTATGAGGCATGTCTTGTGGAAACTATCGCCGCAAATTATACTTATGGATGCAAGCAGACCTTTACAACAATGTGTATCAACGGAGGGACCATGATGAATATTTCAGTGCGAAAACCCACCGAAGCGGAGAAGGCCGCCATGCTCCAGTGGCCCACCTGGGGCTGCGGCGTCTCCGAATTTGACTGGCATTATGACAGCGAAGAGCATTGCCTGATCCTGGAGGGCGAAGTCACCGTGGAGCACCAGGACGGCAGCACAAGCTTCGGGCCGGGCGACTATGTCGTGTTTCCCAAGGGGATGGATTGCGTCTGGAAGGTCACCAAACCGGTGCGCAAGCATTACGACTTCCGCTGAGAGAAGCTTTCCGCGGAATCCATCGCTATAATGGCACCCAGGCAGCCCGCAGGAAAATGCCGGGTGTTACGCTCATGCAACTTCTGATTGGCCAAACTGCATAATAGGCCGCCGCACTCTCATATGCTAATTGTTGGAGTCGATTTCTGTCGGAACATGGCATCAAAGCAGAAGCCGCCCAATCAGGGCCTGATGTTTGCGGGTATTGTTGCAGCGATGGCAGGATTTTCCAGATGAATGAAGTGTATGTCGGCGGGAATTTCCAATCTTCTGTAAAAAACCTATTGCAAAAATTTGATTCTCATGTATAATGGTACTCGTTGAATCTGTCCTTCATGTGTGCCCGGTGCAAACCAGGTATGCGTCGCGGAGCGGAGAGGCGCTGGATGGCTGCAGACCCCAGAACCAATTCGTGGCCGCCCGACCAGGAACCATGATCCCTCGCGCTTATCTCCTGCGGCCGAACCGCGTGGCAGAAAACCAAGGATTGTGCCCTGATCACTAGGGCCGGGAAAGACCCGGACAAATTCCAGTCGGCGGAATAGGGCTTCAGGTTTGGCCAAAGCTCCAACGGGAGCAAAAAAAATAAAGCGAGGGAAATGTCAACATGTACCAGGACGAAACTTTGAAGTGCAGGGAATGCGGTGAGGATTTCGTGTTCACAGCCCGTGAGCAGGAGTTCTATGCCGAGAAGGGTTTCACCAACAAGCCCGTCCGCTGCAAGGCTTGCCGTAATGCCCGCAAGGGTCAGGGCGGCGGCATGGGTGGCGACAGGCGCCCGCCGCGCGAGATGTATGACGCCATTTGTGCGGAATGCGGCGCACCCACCAAGGTGCCCTTCATGCCCAAGAATGACAGGCCCATCTACTGCAGCGAGTGCTTCAAGAGGACCAGGTAATCAACAACCGATTGTGACACCAAAAGCCGCCCTGCCGGGCGGCTTTTTTGTTACCCATCTTCTGCCGGTGCGGCAGAGTTTATGCGTTGATCCTGCGCTGGAAGGAAACAAAGCGCGTGCCCTGGAAGGTCAACTTGCCTTCATCGCCCTCCACCAACAAGCCGGCCTGCTCGCCCTCCAGCTGAAACTCCAGCCTGTCGCCGCTTTCCACCTCAAAGGTCGCGAAATAATGGGTCCAATGGGATGTGTCGTTCATGCCGCCGCCGGTTTCGGTGCGCTTGGCCACCACGCGGCAGTCCACAGCCAGGATCGGGGCATTGTTGTTTTGCACGCTGCGCTTAACCATGCGGATGATCGCCGCGAGAATGACGCCCAAAACCAACAGGAAAATGACGATGATAAATATCGGACCGATCACAGACATTACATCAAAGCCAAACCCAAATGGCAAACCCATAATTTATCCCTCCCGGTTGTATGTCTCTGGCATTATATAAGACAGAAGAACTCCGTGCAACAGGCAACGGCTCAAAGATACAACACCCACGCCGATATGACGGTGCGGCGGCATCGAGGATCACTCGCCGATCGGAGTTCCCTGTGCGTCAGCCATCTTTGCCGCCTCCTGACCCAGATGGGTGCCTGGCCCCAACGCCGCGGCGCGGAGAAACAGCTCACCTGCCTTACCCGCCTGATTCAGCCGCTCCTGTACCCTTGCCAGATCATACAGGCTGTTGAGGCCGCCAAAACCCCGCTCCCGCAATGCCAGCGCGGCGCGCAGCCGCTCCTCAGCCTGCCGCAGCTCTCCGCGCTCCAGATGGAGCAGGCCCATCACATGGAGCTGGTGGGGGCCGGAAGGCCCAGCATAAGAGGGGTTCGCAGCCATCACCTGCTGGATCAGCGCCCAGGCCATCTCCGGCTTGCCCTCTCGAAGGTAAAGCCTTGCCGCATCCCACCTGGTGCCGTCGCGGATGCCGGCCTTTCCATGGTCGATCTGCATGATCTCATCGACGGCCTGCGGGTATTGGCCCCGGAGCTCATACAGCAGCGCCATGAGCCGGTGAATCAGGTTGCGGTTTCCGCGGGCCGGCGGCCATTTGAGCACGCGGGCCAGCTCGTGAAGCTCCGCCGCAAGCCGCTCCGGATCCAGTTTGTCATAACCAAGGTTTTTTACGAGCCTCATCATCCGGGCCAGCAGCACCCGCATCCACACGAGCAGCAGCAGGATGCAGCCCAGCAGCGGCAGCCATTGGGGGCTGCGCATCATCAGCACAGCGGCTATGGCGGCCACGCAGAGCAGGCCCAGCGAGATCATGCGCAGCGTGTTGAGGTGCTTGACGGTCATGGAGCGGCCTCCGGCTATTCCTGTATACCTTGTAGGGGTCGGGCTCTGCTCGACCCTCTCCCCCAAACCCGATAAAGACCCTTACCACAAAATCATTTTCTTCGTAGGGGTCGGGCTCTGCTCGACCCTCTCCCCCAAGCCCTGATAAAGACCCTTACCACAAAATCATCCGCTTCGTAGGGGTCGGGCTCTGCTCGACCCTCTCCACCAAACCCTGATAAAGACCGTAACCATAAAATCATTTTCTTCGCAGGTGTCGGGTTCTGCTCGACCCTTCCACACCGGCTTGTTAACAAACCGTTCTCTAGGGCATAATTAGGGTTGCACCCGACAGAACGTGGCAGGTCAGAAAATCTCGTGGGGGGAGCAAGAGCGTTTCCGGGCGGGGCAGAGAACGTTTCCGGGCGGAGCAGAGAACGTTTCCAGGCGGAGCAGAGAACGTTTCCGGGCGGAGCAGAGCCCCGCCCCCTACTACGCCTATACCATTTCATTGCTGAACAAGTAATGCTCATTTTCTTTCCATCTATGAGGGTTTTCCACAATATATCTTCTAATTGCATTAAGTTCGAGATCATCACGGATGATTCGATCATAATAGCTCCGCTGCCAAATCTTCCGTCCAGGTTTGCCGTCCATTTTATTACATAGCTTCGTTGTAGTTGATTTGAAAGCGCAAATTATGTCACTGAGAGTAATATTGTTGGTTGCTGGAGGAGTAGAACTTATTCGTATTATCCCATGGAAATGATCCGGCATCAAGGAATATGCATCCAGGTGGATACCCGGAAACCTATGCATTAAGTCAAGCCATTGCTCCACAACCAGAATACTTCTCTCGTTATATGTGTAGATGATGGCTTCAGAATCAAACAAAGCCTCTTGCATGACTGAACCAAAAAGCAATTGATTTGACTCCGAGCGAATTGTAATAAAATACACACCATTCCCAGAGTAATCGAAACCACTCCTACGCAGTGACTTTCTTTGATAAACTACGCCATGCGTCATGCTTACTCCTGGTCAGCTGATGTAGGGGTCGGGCTCTGCTCGACCCTCTCCCCCAAACCAGATAAAGACCCTTACCACAAAATCAACTGCTTCGTAGGAGTCGGGCTCTGCTCGACCCTCTCCACCGACCTCGATAAAGACCCTTACCATAAAATCATCTGCTTCGTAGGGGTCGGGCTCTGCTCGACCCTCTCCCTCAAACCCTGATAAAGACCCTTACTTCAAAATCATCTGCTGGGGCGGGCACTGCTCGGCCCTCTCCACCAAGCCCTGATAAAGACCCTTACCACAAAATCATCTGCTGGGGCGGGCACTGCTCGGCCCTCTCCACCGACCTCGATAAAGACCCTTACCATAAAACCATCTGCTTCGTAGGGGTCGGGCTCAGCTCGACCCTCTCCTCCAAGCCCTGATAAAGACTTCGCAGGCGGAGCAGAGCCCCGCCCCTGCAAAAGGATCATTGTTCGGTTTGATGATTCTCTTTTGCTTGCCTGTTTTGGTGCAAAAACCCCCACACAGCCTGAGCGCTTGGCTTGTTCATCCCATCCACCGCCGCCAGTTCCTCCAGCGTCGCCGCCTCCAGCTGGGCCGGGATCGGATAAGCCCGTAACAGCGCCTTCATACGCTTCTGGCCAATGCCGGGGATATCCTCCAGCCTCGACTTCAATGTGCGTGCGGACCGGAGGCTGCGGTGATAGGTGATCGCAAACCGGTGCGCTTCGTCGCGCACCCGCTCCAGCAGGTGCAGCGCGGCAGAATTGCGCGGCAGCACAAGGGGGTCCGGCCGGTCCTCCAGGATGATTTCCTCATTGCGCTTGGCAAGGCCCACAGCGGGGATGCTCTCCACACCGCAGTCGCGCATGGCGTTGCGGCCAAACTCCAGCTGCACAGGGCCACCGTCAATCAGCACGAGATCCGGGAAGCGGGAGAATTTTCCGGTGTTGTAATCCCCGCCTGCTTCCACAAGCTGCGCCCGCTCCTCCAGACCGTGCCGGAACCGGCGGGTCAGCACCTCGCGCATGCTCTCAAAGTCATTGGCGCCTTCCACGGTTTTGATCTTAAAGCGGCGGTATTGGTTGCGGGCTGCCTTGCCATGCTCGAAGACCACCATCGAAGCCACGGAGTCGGTGCCCTGGATGTTGGAGATGTCGTAGCACTCAATGCGGTCCGGCGGCACGGCAAGGCCAAGAATATCCCCCAGAGCCTTCACGGCCCCGCCGGTGCGCTCCCACTCGCGCAGCCTGCCCGCCTTTTCACGCTCCACGCGCTCGCGGGCGTTGGCCTCGGCCATTTCCAGCAGCCGTACCTTTTCCCCCCGCTGGGGCACGGCAATTTCCACCTTGCGCCCGGCCCGGCCATGCAGATATTCCATCAGTTCGCTGGCGTTTGGCGGGAGCTCGCGCACCACGATGGTGCGCGGCAGCATCACGGCGTTCACATAGAACTGGCCGATGAAGCTGCCCAGCACCGCGCCGGGGCTTTCTTCCGCCGAGCCCTCCAGCACAAAGCTCTCGCTGCCCACCACCTTGCCGCCCCGCACGAGCATGAGCTGCACGGCGGCCTCGTTTTCCTCCGCGTGCAAGCCCAGCACATCCAGGTCTTCCTGCACCGTGGAAATCGCGTTCTGCTCGGTGGACGTCATCACTTTTTCAACGGCCATCAGCTTGTCGCGCAGCGCCGCAGCCCGCTCAAAGTCCAGTTCATCTGCTGCCTGCTTCATCTGGCTGCGCAGCCCGGCAGCGATCTCGGCATGTTGGCCGGACAGGAATTTTACCACCTCGCCCAGCATCTCGTGATATTGCTCGCGGCTCACCCCTCCGCCGCAGGGGCCCAGGCAAAGGCCCAGCTGATAATTGAGGCAGGGCCGCTCCCCGCGCTCAATGGCCCGTCGGATATCCTTGGTGCAGGAGCGGATCGGGAACACCTTGCGCACCAGCTCCAGCGTGCGCCGCAGCGTGCCGGCGGAAAGATAGGGCCCGAAGTATTTGGCCCTGTCGTTTTTAGGCATGCGGCGGACGATCTCCAGCCGGGGGAAGTCCTCCTTCATGTCGATACGGAGATAGGGGAAATGTTTGTTGTCTTTCAACAGGATATTGTAGTGCGGGTGATGCTGCTTGATCAGGTTGCACTCCAGCATCAGCGCCTCGGCTTCGTTTTTGACCACGATGTAGCCGATGCTGGCGATATCCTGCACGAGCCGCCTGGTCTTTGGCTGCTCCCGCTGGGTGCTGAGCTGGAAATAATTGCGCACGCGATTCTTCAGCGAAACGGCCTTGCCCACGTAGATCACGCGGCCGGCGGCGTTACGCATGATATATACGCCGGGGCTGTCCGGCAGGTTTTCCAATGTGGTTTGGAGTTCGTCGTTCATGGGGATATGATAGCATTGCGGGGGCAAAATGTAAATTTGCATTCCGGCCTACTGACTACTGGCTACTGGCTACCGAATACTTCCTCCCTTGCCCTCTCAACCTCACCATCGCTTGGCTCCTCCTCCCCATAGCGGGCAAGGTTATAGGCATGGGCCAGCGCCGGGGCCGGGCGGGCAATTTCAGTGGCGGTGGCGGAGGGGCGAGGTGCACGACCAGTGGATATGAGCCGGCGCACATATTCGCGAAACAAAAAACGGGCTCGGCCTGCGTTGGTGGAAAAATCCGAGAGGCGCTCCCGCCGCCGGAAAAGCCGGGCAAATTTGCGCAGCTCCCTGCCTGCGCCGGAGAGGGCTTGGCCAAGCGTCATCAGCCGCTCGCTGCTTTCACTGTAGTCGTCGCTGTCATGCCAGCTGCCGAGCAGCGCCTTCAGCCGCTCGCTCAGTTTCCGCCAGAGCTTTGGGAAAAGTCTGTAGAGACCATAAAGTATCGCAGCCGCCACACAAATCAGAATGAACACCATCACAATGACGCCGAGCAACTGCATCAGCGGCGATGCTTCGCCGCCCGCCGGCATCGGCTGCTGCTCGCCGCCCTGCGGGGATTGGCTGCCCTCAGTGGGTGGAGACAGCACTGACGACAACCAGGAAATTACCGATACCACCCAATAGAGGAGCCTTTTGATCACGCCGGTTATGATGCCGCCGAGTGCGCTCACATTGGCGATCAAAAAGGTTACAGCCACAAACAGAACCGCCCCGACCGTGCCGTTGCGGCGCACCGCCGCCGGAATGCCGGACTCGGCATTGGCCCTGGCAGCTTTTCTCACGCCGCTGCGGTTCAGCGCCACCATCGCCACCGCAAACCAGATCGATGCAGCAGCAATGACAAGCGGCCAGATCTGGCCGGCGTCCGGATTCTCCCGGGCGGTGAGGGTAAGGAGGAGGGCGGCAGCAAGCCACCCGCCAAGAGGCGCCAGCAACGAGCCAAGACCGGCTGAGGATTCGCCGGCGGTGACATACAGCCGCTCGGCCCACACGGCCAGGATTGCGCCGATGGCAACCATTATATAGAGGTAGACCGGTTCAATCATCACGGCCCGGCCGGCAACCCAGGCCAGCAGCGCGGCCGGCACCGCCGCTGCCGCAATCTGAAGCAAGGGGTGCCGCCTGCCAAGCAGCAAGCCTGTCACAATTCCAATGGCAGCAAACGCAAGGCCGGAAAACAACACAAAGCGGGCCAGCGCCACGCCGGCAGCAAGGCTGGCCGCCGCAAACAGCAGCGCCAGCACCGTCAGCACAGCGGCAAGGCTGCGGAGTATTTTCTCACCCATTGGCTTGCCCTCCGGATGGGTTTATCCAGGTCACCGAGTTTTCCATGTGCCGGAGCCGGCCTGCCCGCTCCTCCAGGTTGGGGCTCCAGTAGTGGGAAACCATCAGCACATCCATGCCGGTGATGCCCCTGCCCAGCACCTCGTCATCCAGCCATTGATGGAAGCTGCGGCGGCGCACGATCCTGACGCGGGCCATGGCCTCCAGCATCTGCACCAGATGGCCCTGGCCGCCGCCCACCGGCACCTCCACGGGCCGGTCGTCGAGAGCGGCCCAACGGCCGTTGCACAGAAAGCCTGTCTCCACACCGTTTTTCAGTGCCCACTCGGCATAAGTGGCGGCAAGGGAGATGCTCTGCTCGATGCTCAGTGATTCCTCCTCGTTGAGCTCGCCCCACTGGTCTTCGGTGAGCTGCATGTTCACAACCAGCAGCAAGCGGGGGTTTGCGGTGTAGTCGCGGGTTTTCACCTTGAGCGAGCCGGTGCGGGCCGTGGCGGCCCAGTGCACGTCGCGCAGCGTGTCGCCCCGCAGGAAGGGGCGGATGCCGTTCACCAGAAAAGGATCCGGCTCAATGAAGCGGCGCACAACCACATCGCCCTGCCAGCGGCGGGACGGCACATTGAGCGCGCTGAAATCCAGAATGCGCGGGTAGACCACAAGCTCCATCGGGTTTGCCAGCGTGGCCGAGCATTCGCAGGCGCCAAAGAGATCACCGGTGGAGAGCGCGACGGAATCCACAGTGTAGCAGCCCCGGCGCACGCAGGTCACCGCGTGGGTGCGGGTGATCTTCCGCCACGGGCCCAGTGTGAACATGCTGCGGTGGTAGCTGTCGTCAGCGAGGGCCAGGTTTTCCTGGCTCTTGAAACGGAGATGCCGCGACATCCGGGCTTCCACCTTGAGCCACGGCACCGGCAGAATCTTGGCATTAGAAATTTCCTCCACCAACTCCACCCGCTGGCCCTCATAGACCGCCGGGGCGCTGAACGTGCGGCGATAGGAAACCGCCTTCATGCCAAACAGCCGGAACACCGCCGCCTGCAGCACGGCCAGGATCAGGGCCGACGCCAGCAGACCAAAGATGGTCATTGATCCTCCTCCGCAGCCTCTGTGGGCACGGGCACCTGTGAAAGCACCTTTTCCACCACTTCCTCCGATGCGCGGCCAGCCCCGCCGAAGCTGCTGCGGCAGATGATGCGGTGGCTCAGCACGGCGCGGGCTACCGCCTTCACATCGTCGGGCTGCACAAAACTGCGGCCGGCAATGGCGGCCCACGCCTGCGCGGCGCGCATCAGCGCCAGGCTGCCGCGGGGGCTCACGCCCAGGATCACGGCCTCCGCCACGCGGGTGTGCTCCACGATCTGAATAATGTAACGCCGCACATCGTCAGCCACGGTCACCTTTGTCACCGCTTTCTGGGCCTCCACGATGTCCTGCGAGGAGGCGACGGCCTGCAAGGTTTCCAGCGGGCTGTCCGTGATGAAGCGGCTCAGCACGGCCACGGCCTCCTCAGTGGAGGGGTAGCCCATTTTGGTTTTGATGAAGAAACGGTCCAGCTGCGCTTCCGGCAGCGGGAACGTGCCCTGTGTTTCGATGGGGTTCTGCGTGGCAATCACCAGAAAGGGCGGGTCAAGGCGGTATGTCTGGCCATCGGCGGTGACCTGCCGCTCCTCCATGCTCTCCAAGAGTGCCGACTGGCTCCGGGGCGTGGCGCGGTTGATCTCGTCGGCCAGCACGATGTTGGCAAACACCGGCCCCGGTTGAAAGCGGAACTCCACTGCCTTCTGGTCAAAGATGCTCATGCCGGTGATGTCGCTGGGCAGCAGATCCGGCGTGAACTGGATGCGCTTGAAAGAAAGGCTCAAAGACCTGGCCATTGCCTTGGCGAGCATCGTTTTGCCGGTGCCGGGAACATCCTCCAGCAGCACATGGCCCTGCGACAGCATCGCAACCAAAAGAAGGTTGACGGTGTCGCCGCGCCCCACGATCACCTTGCCAATATTATCCCGCAGGCGTTTGGCGACGGCCTGCACACCTTCCACGCTCATAACTTTCTCCTGTCATTGGTTTGATTGAGGTAATTATAGCAGATGAGCTGCGTTTTGAAATGCAAATGGCAGCCAAAACCTTGCAAGGTGGCTTTTATTCTCATTCTTTGCTCCGGAAGCAGACGAGCCCCCGCCAGCTAAACAGCCCGCGGCTGCCGCAGGTCCAGGCGCTTTCAAAGTCAAACTCCACACGGCAGCCTTCCGAGGATGCGGTGGCGATCCATCGGCCGGATCTGCGCTGGAGCGCCGTGAGCACCACCCAATGGAATTGCAGGTCTGATTGGGTGGGGGTCCCCAACGCGTCGGCATGGGGCACGCTTGCCAGACACTGGTTGCGCATGTTGAGCATCGCAACGGGGCTGTCTGCGCGCAGCCAATTGAGCGCGGCCTGCACGGCACTGTCCACCGTTGTGTTGCGGTGCTCCACCACTTCGCCGGACAGGTCTGCGCCGCGGCTGGCCGCAAAGGCTTCACTGTAGCGCACAAACCGCTTGATCGACGTCAGTCCTCCATAGGGGATATCCAGCGAATGAATGCTGGTGGGCCGCACAAACCGGATCACATCCTCCATATGGCGCAGAAACTCTGCTTTGACCGGATGCAGCGGGTCGCCGTGATATAGATTCTTCAGCCGGCCGCCACGACGGGCCAGCCAGGCAAAGATGTCGGCGGCGGCCACGGCCCCGCAGCCGCTCAGCCGGCCCACCCTGGTGCCATACCAGGCCTGATCACCGCCGTAATAGGCAATGGCTCCGCCCACCACCGATTCCTCTGCCACAGGCAGGAACCGCGCGGCGTCGCTGAGCTGCGCGCCCACCTCATCCACGGTTTCATACTCCGGTCCAGCCATGTATGCCCCCATTGAATAGATGCCTGGATTTTATCATATGATCGCAAAACCGGACAAGTGACGGCAGGATATGCCAGAAAATGGATGCCGCCGTTCTTATCGCGTCAGACGCCTCGTAAATAATGACCCTTGGTGTATCCCTGCCCCTTCAGTTCCTCAACAGGCCCGCCGGCAAGGGCTGCGCGAAACAACGTGACCAGCCTCCGCGCTTCCTCCGGTGTTTCATCGTGGATGAAAAGCCGGAGCATCGACACACCGGCCTGCTCCAGCCTCCGGGCCAGTTGGGGCACTGCCAGCCGGTCACCGTTGAGGATCACGCTGCGGCAGTCCAGCGGATCGCAGACCACCGGGAACCATGCGCCCATCCGGTCAATGAGCTCGTGCCGGCCAACCTTGCCGCACAGGCCGCAGGGCTTGCCCTCCTGCCCCGCAAGCTCGGCCCCTATCGGGCAATGGGCGCTGAACATCAGCGGCAGCCTGCCATAGACAGCCGCTTCCTTCTCCAGCCCGCCGTCAGCCAGCGCGGCAACCTGCTCCATCAAAAGCTCATGGGAGAGCGTGACACCCTCCAGGCCCAGCGAGGCGTATGCCTGCAGCGCCAGACCGTTGAAAGCGTTGAGCGAAGCCCCGCCGTAAAGGGGCAACCCGCAGCCCTTCAGCATCTCCAGATGGGCCATGTTGCCGATCAAGACACCCCGGGCGCCAAGCCCCGCCAGAGCTCCGGCGGCAGATGCAATGAGCCCATCCAGCCTGCCGTTGGTGACCGGCGGCAGCCAGGCCATCAGAACCGTTTGGTCAGCCAGGCCAGCCAACTGCCCCTGCGCCAATGCCGCAAACGGCACATAGACCCGATCGGCCAGCGGCAGGGCTTCCGCATACTCCTGCCTCCACTGCCAGAAGTATAGGGACAGCCCGGCCCGCACCGGGCTTGGCCGGGCCATCGGCGGCAGCCGGCAAGGCGGGGCCACGCGTTGTGGATACCGGCTGGCACGGGCCTGCTCCATCTGCCCCAAAGCCGCGCGGCGCAGCCCGTTGAGCTCGGAAAGCCTGGCGGCCACCCGGCCATCAAGGTCAACGTCTATTTGTTCAAAGGCAAAGGGCATATCGCCCGTCTTGGCAAGCTGCTCCCTGGCAGCCTCGACGGCAAGGGGCAGCGTGCGGGCCTCCTCGGCGGGGCTCTCTCCTTCGGCTAAGCCCCGGTGACCGTCTCCATCCCACACCTCGAAGCGCAGCGGCGCGCCGACGCATGCGATCAGCCTGCCATTGACGGCGACCTTGCGCCTGGGCCTGCCGCCATAGGTGGCTGCGGCCCGCATCAGCCGGGCCTTGTCAGAGGTCTTGTAGAGCGGGTCACCGGGCCGGATCGACCCCTTGACGCTGCCAATCACCGCCCGGCCGGCGCCGGCGGATTTCTCCGCCCTGCCACCCACCTGGATCATCGTCACGATGCCGCCGGGCATTGTGGCATTGGCAAACTCCACGCCGTCGCCCAAGGACACCGGAGCGGTCAGTTGAACTTCCACAGCCCCGCCCGGCTTGCCAGCGGACAGCGCCCTGCCCACCGGCACGCCCCAGTGCTTGGGCCGCTCGCGGCTGATCAAGCCACGGCCGAGCCGGCCCTTCAGATAGCCGGTGGAAAACCCACCCCGGTTGAATGCCTGCATCAGCTCCAGCAGATCCTCCCGCTCCACACGGAAAGGCCCGCCCCCGGCCAGCATGTCCAGATATTTCCGATAAACGGCGGTGACAACGGCCACGTATTCCGGCGACTTCATCCGCCCCTCGATCTTGAGCGACGCCACGCCGGCCCGGGCCAGCTCCGGCAACAGCTCCACAACGCAGAGATCCTTGGGGCTTAGCAAATAGCCCTTGGTGTCTCCCAACTGATAAGGCAGCCGGCAGGGCTGCGCGCAGCGCCCGCGGTTGCCGCTGCGCCCGCCGATCAGGCTGCTCATCAGGCACTGGCCCGAATAGCAGACGCACAGCGCCCCATGGGCAAACACCTCCACCGGGATCGGCGAGGCCTTAGCAGCCTCCGCAATCTCTGGGATGGAAAGCTCCCTGGCCAGGATGGCGCGGGAAAACCCGAGAGGAGCCAGCGCCCGGATGCCCCCGGCGCTGTAAACGGTGCCTTGCGTGCTCAGGTGCAGCGGCAGCTCCGGAATGCATTGGCGGAGCGCCGAGGCGAAGCCCAGATCCTGCACGATTAAGGCGTCGGCTCCAGCCAGATAGACCTGGCCGGCAGCGTCCAACGCCTGCTGCATCTCGCTGTCGGAGACCAGCGTGTTCATTGTGATATAGATATTCACACCGCGCACATGGGCATACTCAATGGCCTGGCGCATTTCGTCATCGTCGAAATTAGCAGCGTTTTGGCGTGCGTTGAACAGCCTGCCGCCCATGTAGACGGCGTCGGCGCCGTTTTCCACGGCAGCTTTCAATTGGTCCATGCCCCCGGCGGGGCTCAGTAATTCTGGTAAATGATTCATAATGATACTATTCTGGACAATATACAGAAAAAAAGCAATGGGGAATCACCGCAGATACGGCAGCCCACCTAACAACAATTAACTTGGTAGAAGAAAACAGAATATTGCTAATCAAATTCATCCGGATCGATAAGACTGTGACATACTTGCCAGTGAGCCGCTTGAACGCGGCAGCCATGTGTATGGCATCAAGAGCTGGGAATACTACTTATTATCTGATATGTCATTCATGAATTGTTTCGTTTCTGATGCCAGAAGCACATCCTTGCCTGACAACCTGATAAAAGCTTCTGCCATCTGGCTCCACGTCTCTGGGAATGCGTTCCTACCGTATATTTTCTTTATTATTCCGTCCGAAAAAGTAACCGTTATCCCCCATTGATAGCCGTCATATGAATCTTCCAGGATGTATGATTCATTCCAATCTGCAAGTCCACATATAGAAGCATCTTTCAGAAACGCATCCACTTTGTCTTGAGACAGGCTTTCGAACTGTTGATACCCTTCGTTTTCTGCATTCTTATCACGTTCGAGTGGGGTCTCACCGTACCCTGCTGAAAATTGATAGATTCTTTTATTAACCAAATCAATTTTATACTCTGTATCGATGAAACCAATGCTCAACCAGTTCACATATATCTGTGATATATTCGACAAACCTGTAGTTTGAATAACTGTATCAGTTTCAATAGGTAATGGTGATTGGCAAGCCACAAGTATCACCAAAAGAAGTGGAATAATCAAAAATAGTAATCTTCTGTTCACGTCACACCTCCACAACCGTATCTTCAACCCTTCGCTCGATCTCATCCACGGTCTGCTCCGCGGTCAGGTCTGATGAATCAATCCACAGCCCGATTCTCGGTGTCTCCCGAAGAAACGCCTCATGCAATCCCTCTACAGTAAAGCCGACATAGCCTTTCTTACCCCTGGCTGCCTCACGTTGTTTCACTGTCTCCACGCTTGGATTCAAGACAACCACATGAAGAGGATATCCAACCAGCTGGGAAACAATATAGTTCAGTTCACCGCCTAAATAGTTATCCTGAAGCACCACGGTGAATCCGGAATCGTAATACTGCTTTGCGGCTGTTACGGCGATGTTATAGCGAAGGCGGAGCTGCCGGAGCGCCTCCTCGCTCGGTATCTCAGCCATTTCCTCGCGGCCGCTGGTGATCATGCGGCGAAACACATCACCGCGGAGGTGAACACCCCGCTCAAACCGGAGAGATAGCAACTCAGCCACAGTGGATTTGCCTGAGGCCATGATGCCAGTGACGATGATGATGGCTGGCTCCATTTCATATTTACCTCATATCTGAGATCAAGGGTTAGAAGAAAAAAGCCGCATCAGATATGCAAAACCATCAACTGCAACATGCGCCACATCCGCCGTCATCACATTGCTGACACCGTTGGGCGCATCGATGGGCAGCGGCAGCGGCTCCTTTGTGCCATACTGGAGTCCATCCAGATAGCGCACCGACACACCCTCGCCAATGGGAAGGATGGATAAGGTTTGCCCCGCTTTGCCGATGATCTCCACCGGCCCTGTCGCGGCCATGATTTCGCACTCCCCATCGCGGATGATCGTGCGGACACCCCGCCTGGCGGCGCGGACGAGCAGCATCAGGTTGCCCAGCAGGTGGTCAGCCCGGCCTCCCATCGCGCCAAGCAGGACGATCTCCGTGGCGCCGCGGGCAATGGCCTGATCCACAGCCAGCCAGCCGTCGGTTTCATCCTTGGCGGCCAGCACGCGCACCAGCTCCACACCGGATCGCTCCATGGCTGCCAGCAGCGCCGGGGCAATGGAGTCCATATCTCCCACCAGCACATCGGGCAGGCGGCCAAGCGCATGCAGGTGGGCAACGCCGCCGTCGGCGCAGATCACCAGATCGGAAGAGGCAAGCTCCCGGAGCAGGAGAGTTTCCGGCGCGCCGGAGCCTCCCAGCAGGAGGAGCGCCTTCACCGCGCCGCCTCCTTGAGGGCAAGCACCGCCGCACCCATGTCGGCGGCGTTGAAAAGCGCCGATCCGGCCACGATGATGTTGGCCCCGGCAGACGCGGCGATTTTGATCGTCTCGGGATTGATGCCGCCATCCACCTCAATGTCCAGCTTCAGGCCGCGCCTGGAGGCCTCCTGCCGCAGCCGGGCGATTTTGTCTGTGGCTTCGGGGATGTATTTCTGCCCGCCGTAGCCGGGGTTCACGCTCATCACAAGGGCCATGTCCATCTGGTCCAGCATCGGGAGCAGCGGCTCAACCGGCGTGGGCGGGTTGATGGAAACCGCGGCCCTGGCACCGGCCAGGCGGATGCGCCGCAGCACGTCAGGCAGGTCTTCGGTGGCTTCGGCATGCACGGTGAGGATATCAGCGCCGGCGGAGAGGAAGCTGTCAATGTGTTTTTCCGGGTGCACAATCATCAAATGCACATCCAGGCGCATGCCGGTGCGCTTCCTGATGGCCTCCACCAAATGGGCTCCAAAGGTGATCGGCGGCACGAAGCTGCCGTCCATCACATCCAGGTGCAGCAAATCGGCGCCGGAATCTTCCACCCTTTTCACGGCATCGCCAATGGCGGCAAAGTCCGCTGTGAGGATGGATGCGGCGATTTCAATCATAACGGTTCCTCCACTTTTCTCGTGTTTCAGACAGGATCTCCCGATATCTGGCATGGCGGCCAGCCGGGATTGCACCGGAGGCCACAGCCTGCTTGACCGCGCAGCCCGGCTCCGCGTCATGCAGGCAGCCGGAAAAACGGCACTCCGATGCAAACGGCGCAAACTCAGGCCAGCAGGAAGGCAACAGGGCAGGGTCCATCGGCTCCACCTCCATGAGGCTGAAGCCAGGCGTGTCGGCGACCAGGCCGCCGCCGGGCATGGGCAGCAGCTCGGCGTGGCGCGTGGTGTGCCGGCCCCGCTCGGTTTTGTGGCTCACCGACCCGGTTTCAAGATTGCGATCGGGAAAAAGGCAATTCAGGATGGACGATTTGCCCACGCCGGATTGGCCTGCCAGGCAGCAGCGGCGGCCAGCAAGGCGTTCCAACAGCGCATCGCGGCCAAGACCCGTTTTCGCGGACATCGGCAGCACTGCGGAAACCGCACCGGCATACTCCGCGGCAATGGCCTGCACAGCCGCCGCCGGGGCCAGGTCGCACTTGTTGATCACCAGCAGCACGGCCATATCCAGCGGCCGGGCGGCCACCAGCAGCTTGTCCACAAGCCTGAGATCGGGCTCGGGGCTTGCAGCCGCCGTGACGAGCACCAGCGTGTCCACATTGGCCACCGCCGGGCGCTTCAATGCGTTGCGGCGGGGCAGGATTTTGTCCACAAAGCCCAGCTCCTCCCCGGAGCCGGGTGAGAATTCCACCTGGTCGCCGGGCAGCGGCGTGAGCCCGTCGCGGCGGAACTTCCCCCTGGCGCGGCAGGTATGCAGCACGCCTTCGGCCTGCACCTCATAAAACCCGCCCACGCCCTTGATGATGATGCCCTGCATGGGGCTGCTCATTTGACCTCCGTTATGGGATGTTTATAGTCTCCCGTTTGACTTCCTCATCGTCAAAGGTAATGATAACAGTCTTGGCGCCCTGCGATTCGGAGTCCAGGCTCAGTGACACGGTGAGTTTGCCCGCCGGCCGCTTGCCGTCATACATCGTGGTGCGCTTGTCACCATCCACATACACGATCTTCACCACGGTGTTGTCTTTCAACACGTCCAGCTGCACCATGTAATCCTTGGTGAACTGCGGCTTCTGCCCGTTGCTGTAATAAAGCTCCACAACCGTGTTGCCGTCAACAGGCTGGCCATATTCCGGCGACTGCCCCACAACAAGGCCCAGCGGTAAGCTGCTGGCGACCGGCACCACGCGGCTCACGTTGATGTGCATGGTGCCCAGATAGGCTATGGCTTCGTCTTTGGTCTTGCCAAAAACGTTGGGCATTGTGGTGACCGTGGGCTCCACGGGCTGGGAAATCCAAATCTCCACCTTGCCATCCAGAGCAAGGTGCTCACCGGCGACCGGCTCCTGGCGGATCACGGTTCCTTTGGGCTTGTCGCTGATCTCGCGATGGATGTCGCCCTCTGTCAAGCCCACAGCCCGCAGCTCGTCATGGGCCTGCTCCTGCGTTTTGTCCACCAGGTCAGGCACCTCGATCTTGCGGCCTCCGGAGCTGACAGTGAAATACACGGTCTGCCCGGGAGACACATACTCTCCTTCGGCAGGGCGCTGCGCCATGATGGTGTTTTTTGCCACCCGGTCGCTGGGCTCCTCGGTGATGTTGGGCTTCAGGCCCATCTTGTCCAGCTGCTGGAGGGCAATGTCGATATCCTTGCCATGGAAATCCAGCATTTGCACCTTTGCGGGAGCTGCCCGCTGCAGCAGAAGCCGTATGCCAAGATAGCCGCCGCCCAGCACCACGATCGCCAGCAGCACAAAGATGATCACGTTGATCGCCGACGGGCCCTTCTTCTTCCTGCGCCATTGGTTTTCTTTCCGTGGAGGCGGTGCGGGGGGTCTGCGGGAGTTGCCGGTGTTGGCCCAGGAAGCGCTTCCGGTGCCGCCGGCAATGCTTTCCACGCGGATGGGCGGCATGGGCCTGGTGCCTTCGGCCTCATCGCTCTGGCGGAATTTCACATAGCTGCCCTCCGGCTCCAGCAGGCTGCGCTCCAGATCGCGGGCCATCTCACGGGCATTGTCATAACGGCACGACTGCTCCTTGGAGATTGCCTTGAGGATCACAAGCTCCATTGCCTTGGGAATGTCCGGCTGGATCTCCCGGGGCGGCCTGGGCGCATCCTGCAGATGCTTGAGGGCCACGGCCACCGGCGAATCGCCTGTGAAGGGCACGACGCCGGTCACCATTTCATACAGCACAATGCCGATGGAGTAAAGGTCGGTCTTCTCGTTGGTTAGGCCCCCGCGGGCCTGCTCCGGTGAAATATAGTGCACCGAGCCCAGCACATTGGAGCCGCTGATTGTGACCGTGGCGGTTTCCGCCGCCTTGGCAATGCCAAAGTCTGCCACCTTCACCGTACCCTCGGCGTTGAGTAGGATGTTCTGCGGCTTAATGTCGCGGTGGATCAGCTGGTGGCTGTGGGCGTAAAACAGCGCGTCGCAGATTTGCCTGCCGATGCGCACAGCTTCTGCGGGCTTGAGCCTTCCCTGCTTGGCAATATACTCCTTGAGCGTTTTGCCGGTGACATATTCCATCACGATGAAGTGCCTGCCGTCCTGGCAGCCCACCTCGATCGTCCGCACAATGTTCTTATGGGAATACTTGATGGCGATCTGCGACTCTTTCTCAAAGCGCCGCACATAGGCCTCGTCCTGCATATACTCGCTGCGGAGCACCTTGATGGCCACTTCCTCGCCGGTGTCGCGGTTGTAGCCGCGATAAACGATGGCCATGCCGCCGGAGCCGATCACGCCGCTGACCACATAGCGATCGGCGATCACGTTACCTTCCATCGGAGTCACCTCCGATCATACGGGCCAACGCCACGGTGATGTTGTCGGAGCCGCCGCGCTCCAGCGCCAGGTTTATCATTGCCTCCGCGGCATCCTTGAGCACGCCGGAGGCCAGGCAGGCGAGCATATCCGTGTCGGCCACATAGTTGGACAGGCCGTCAGAGCAGAGCAGCAGCACATCGCCGGGCACGGTTTCCAAACGGAAGATGTCGGCGCCGGTGAAGCTGTCCACACCGATGGAGCGGGTGATCACATTGCGATAGGGGTGCACCCGGGCCTCCTCGGCAGTCATACGGCCTCGCTCCACCATCAGCTGCACCAGCGAGTGGTCCACGGTGACCTGCCGTACCGCGCCGTCGCGGATGAGATAGCAACGGCTGTCGCCCACGTTGCCGATCACCCACTGGTCGCCGTCGCGGCAGGCAATCGCCATCGTGGTGCCCATGCCCTGATAAAACTCGTTGGTGCCGGCATACTCGAGAATTGCCCGGTTGGCCTCGTTAAACGCCCAACGCACCGTGTATTCCATGGTGGGCGCGGTCTCAAGATTGCGTGCGGCGGAGATGATGTTGCAGGCCACCTGCACACCCATGGCGCTGGCAACGTCACCGGCGTTGTAGCCGCCCATGCCGTCGGCCACGATCACAAGGTTGTCCAGCCCCTCCCCATCGGGGATGTAAAAGCTGTCCTCGTTTCGTTTGCGGACATTGCCGCGATGGGTGCTGGCGGCGTATTCAACGCGTTCTATCATGATCAAACCTACCTTGTGAGTAGTCAGTGGGTATTATCTTCCAAGTGCTTCCTGCGCAGCTGCCCGCATGCCCCTTCAATGTCTTCACCCAGCGTGCGGCGCTTGGTGGCGGACACGCCAAGGTGCTCCAGTTCCCGCAGGAACCGATCGATCGCCTGAGGCTTGCTGCCTTTCAGCTTTGCTTCCTCCACAGAGTTCAGAGGGATCAGGTTCACATGGCACTGCAGGCCTCGCAATAACTCAGCAAGACGTTTCGCATGGGCAGGGCTGTCGTTCACTCCCTCAATCATAGCATATTCCACAATGGCCCGCCGGCCCGTCGCATCCACATAGCGGCGCAGCGCGTCCACCACCTGCCGCACTGAGAAGGCCCGCGCCGCCGGGATGAGCGCCTGCCGGCCCTCATCGTCCGGAGAGTGCAGCGACAGGCAGAGCGTGAGCGGCAGCCCCTCGCGGGAAAGGCGGTCCATGCCATCGGGCAGGCCGCAGGTGGAGACGGAGATGTTACGGGGGCTGATGCCAAGGCCGTCGGGGCTGGATGCCCCGCGCAGAAACTTCAGTACATTGTCATAATTGTCCAGCGGCTCGCCGCTGCCCATCAGCACTAGGTTGGTTACCTGGCGCCCGCCACCGTGGGCGGTGTTCACAGCGATCACCTGCCCCAGCATTTCGCCGGCGGTCAGGTTGCGCACCAGCCCCGCCGTGGTGGAAGCGCAAAAGGCGCAGCCCATGCGGCAGCCCACCTGGGTGGAAACGCACAGCGTGTTGCCGTGCTTGTAAGCCATCAGCACGCCTTCAATCACGTTGCCGTCGTGCAGGGCGAAGAGGAATTTCTCGGTGCCGTCATGGGCCGAGCGGCGCGTCTCAATGATTCTGGCGCCGCCCAACGCGAAGCAATCTTTCAACTTCTGCCGGGTGGCGGCGGGCACGTTGGCCATCTCATCCACATCGCGGCCCTTCATCAGCCACTGCCGCACCTGCTTGGCGCGGAAGCGGGGCTCGCCCAGCGAAGCAAGGGCGTCGGCCAGCTCGTCGGCCGTCATATCCAGCAGGGCGGGTTTATCCATGCTCATTTGACCTTTTGCAGCAGCGCGACGAAAAAGCCCTCGCAGCCGTCTTCCGGCGGGAGCAGCTGCACCATGCAGCCGTTTTCCACACGGCCCTTCAGGCGGTCGGGCAGATATTGGGAAATGTCTGCCGGGCGGAAGGAGCGGGCCAACTTCAAGAATCCTTCGATCATGCCCTGGTTTTCGGCCCGGGCGATCGTGCAGGTGGAGTAAAGCAGCTTGCCGCCCACCTTCACGCTGTCGGCCACATTGTTCAGTATCTTTTTTTGCGTCACGGCCAGCGTCATAATGTTTTCGGGCCGGCGCGTCACCTTGATGTCGGGGCTATTCCATGCCACGCCCAGGCCGGAGCAGGGCGCGTCCACCAGCACCAGGTCAAACAGCCTGGGGTCGTTGAAGCGGGCGTCGTGGGGCTCGGCAGTCACAGAGGTGACCTTCAAACGGGCGAACGTCTCCTTCATCAGCGTGACGCGATGAGGGTGCACATCCCAGGCGGTGATGGCGCAATCGTTGTTGAGGTGCCCCGCGATGGCGGCGGACTTGCCGCCGGGGGCCGCGCAGGCGTCCAGGATCGCTGCACCGGGGCCGGCGGCGCGGGCGGCGATTTGCGCAACCAGTTGCGACGCTTCGCCCTGCAGCGTTGCCTTACCCTGCTTGAACAGCTCCCAATCGGTGGCGTTGGCACCGCCCCTCACGCGGAACGCGCCGGGCACCAGAAAGCCCTGCTCATACTCAATTTCCTGGGCCTTCAGAAACTCCTCCAGCTCGCCGGCGCTGCCCCCCGCCAGGGGGTTGGCGCGTGCTGTGGCATGGAAGCGGGGCTCCCAGGCCAGCAGCGCTTCGGCATAACGGGGTTGCTCCTTCAGCCACAGCTCCACGACGAAGCGGGGCCAGGAGTATTTCACGCTCAGATAACCGGCCGGGTCAGTCTCCCGGTCGGGCAACCGGGGCTGCTTGCCCTCCTTGACCACATTGCGCAGCACGGCGTTCACAAGGCCCGCGCGGGTCATGAAGCCGTCCTGCTTGACCAGCTCCACGGAGCTGTCCAGCACCGCGAAATCAGGCACGGCATCCATATACATCAGCTGGCAGGCGCCGAGGCGCAGCACATTGAGCACCTTCTCCGGCGTCTGCTTCATGTCAATCCAGGGCGTCACGACGCTGTCGATGGCAATCAGTTTGTCCAGCGTCTGATACAAAAGCTTGCGCGCAAACCGCGCTTCCCTGGCGTCCAGGCCCTTGAAATGGCTCTTTGCGGCAAGATCGGCAAAAGTACGCTTCAACAGCACATCGTTGAGCGCCTCCCAGGCCGCCAGCCGCCCACTGTCAACCGGCATCAAGAACCATCCCTTCCACAAGCCTGCATCCGCACAGGTATTCGGAGGAACAAAGCCTCCGCTTGCCGGGCATTTGCAGGTCCAGTATTCTGATTGCGCCGCCACGGGCGCCGATGATCAGGCCATCCTTCTGGTTCACACGCAGGATGCGCCCCGGCTCGCCATCCATCGCAACGCACTCCACACGCCACACCTTCATCACGTCATAGCCGCAGGTGGTCCAGGCGCCGGGCCAGGGGCTCACGCCCCGCACGAGGTTGATGATCTCCTGAGGCGTCTTGTTCCAGTCAATGCGGCCGCTGGCTTTGTCAAGCATCGGGTAATGGGTGGCGGCGGCATGATCCTGCGGCGTGCGCGTGAGCTTGCCCTGCTCCAGCAGAGCGATCGTCTCCAGAAGCGTCTCCGCTCCCAGCGCCGCCATCCGCGCAAACAGCTCTCCGGCAGTCTCCTCCGGGTGGATGCCGGTGCGCTTCTGCAGCAGGATGTCGCCGGTGTCCACACCGGCGTCGGTCATCATTGTGGTGATGCCCGTCTCGGTCTCGCCATTGATCACGGCCCACTGGATCGGGGCCGGCCCCCGATATTTCGGCAGCAGCGAGCCGTGCACATTGATGCAGCCATACTTGGGGATGTCCAGCAGCTTCTGCGGCAGGATCTGGCCGAATGCCGCCGTGACCATCAGATCGGGCTGCAGCGCGGCCATCGCGGCCACGCCCTCCGCGCGGCGGATGCGCTCAAACTCATACACGGTGAGCCCCAGCTCCTGCGCCGCCTGCTTGACAGCCGAGGGTTGTGTTTTTTGGCCCCGGTCGCGGGGCCTGTCCGGCTGGGTAAACACGCCCGCCACGTCATGGCCGGCATGCACCAAAGCGGTCAGGGAAGGCACGGCGAAATCCGGCGTGCCAAGAAATGCAATCTTCACTGCGGCTGGTCACCCTCCCAAAGGTCGCCGATCACATAATCGACGAACAGCTTGCCGTCCAGATGCCCGATCTCGTGCACCAGTGCAAGCGCCATGATTTCATCGCCCTCAATCTCAAATTTGCGGCCAAGGCGGTCGTAGGCCCGCACCTTCACATGGGCCGGGCGGATTGTGCGGCCCCGCTTGCCGGGCAGGGAAAGGCAGCCTTCCTCAAACTCTGCCTCGCCGGAGGTTTCGATGATCTCCGGGTTCACAAGCTCAATGAGCCCCTCGCCCAGGTCGATCACAGCCACGCGCCGCAGCACGCCCACCTGGGGCGCGGCAAGCCCGGCGCCGTCTGGCGCGGCATGCATCGTGTCAAACAAATCGTCTATCAAATTGCTCAGTTTTTGATCAAAAACGGTTACCGGCTTGGAAATACGCCGGAGCTCAGCCTCGTTTTTATCTGTCGTCAGTATCTTTCTCAGTGCCAACGGATTCACCTCTATCTTAGAATTGGCATTTACCAACTGGAATATTGCCTAAACAGAGATATATTATCATAAAATGTGCGTTGCCGCCACTGTGAGACCAGGAATGGCGGTTGTTTTACATACAGAAACACATGCATGGAGCCTTTATCACAAAATGTTTGGCCCACGATAGCGTGGGCAAACTGCAGGATCGGCATATTCGCCGATCCGCACCGCATATTGGGGGCAGAAGTTGTAGCACCGCAAGCAGGCAGTGCAGCCCGGCAGCACGGAGAAAACACCGTTTTCAAACCGGAAGCTTTGGGTGGGGCACTCCCGCACGCAGCGCATGCAGCGGCTGCACCGGTCCATCTCCACAGAGATTTGCTGATAATTCTTTTCCGCTTTCTTCCCAAGCGTGCTGCGAATGATCACACCGGCGGCCAGATATGGGCCCACGCCGGTGATCCAGCGCCTGCCGGACGCAAGCCTGGGCACCAACGCGCTGATTTGCCCGCGGGCGCGGTCAAACCTCTTCCGCATCGCTTTGGCGCTCAGTTTCCCCGCCTTCATCGCCGGTGTGGACACATTGTTGCACAGGCGCAAGTTCAGGTGGGCTGCCATGGTCAAGCCGCTGCCACGCAGCAACCCAGCCGCGCAGAAGGGGCCAAACCCATTCACATAGGCGAATGTGCAAAGGAACACGGCGGGCTTCCTGACGCGCTCCTCCCGGAGCCGCCGCCCAAAGCCCAGTATAAACTCCCGCATGATGCGGGGCATGCCCGCAGCGTAGATGGGGTAGGCAAAGCCGACATAATCCGCGCCGCGCGCCCGCTCCAGAAGCGCCGGGTCCGTGGGGTCCAGCCTGTCAATGGAAACGGCTTCAGCCGCATGGCCGCCGGCCTCGGCCTGCCGGCAAAACGTTTCTGCCGCCCATTTCGTGTTGCCGGTGCCGCTGAAATAAAAGACCAGTATATCCAAGCCCTTCACACTCCCTACAGCATGCTCACCGGATCAACCTCCAGCGTGGCCACAGACCCACCGGGCTGGGGTTTTGTGACAATCTCCGCCAGCGCATCCTCAATGGCCCGGCCATGGGGCTCCGGCCACACCTTCAGCACCAACTGGTGGCGGAACCGGGCGTTGATGCGGGCAAGCGGCGCCGGCGTGAGCTCCATCAGCAGCACCTGGCGCTGAAATTCGGGATACAGGCCCAGGAAAAGCTCCAGTTCCTCATAGGCCCGCTTTGCGTCAAAAATGGCGGCCTTTTCATCCTCATTGACAAACAGCGCCCGCATCAGTCTGGTAAACGGCGGGAACTGGCTGGCCTGGCGGATCTCCAGTTCCTCCTGATAGAAAGCATGGTAATCGTGCCGGGCGGCGGCTTGCACGGCGTAGTGGCTGACGGAATAGGTTTGTATCAGCACCTTGCCCGGCCTGTGGGCCCGGCCGGCCCGCCCCGCCACCTGCGCCATGAGCTGATAGGCTCGCTCCGCGCTGCGATAATCCGGCAGATAGAGCTGGGCGTCTGCCGCCAGCACGCCCACCAGCGTGACATCGGGAAAGTCCAGCCCCTTGGCGATCATCTGGGTGCCCACCAGCACCCGGGCCTCGC
>JAEYYW010000139.1 GCA_023428265.1 Bacillota bacterium
GCCCGGTCACCACCACCGCATCGAGGTCGGTCGCTTCGCCGGTCGGCCCGGTTTCGGCCACGCCACCGACGCCGAGGTTGAGGGTGGCGGTCTGGCCAACAGCCACGGTCACGTTCTGCGAGCTGGCCTGGCCATTGGCCTCGACCTGGATCCGGTAAGTGCCGGGCGGCAGGCCGGCAAGGTTGTAGCTGCCGTTGGCGTTGGTCTGCACGCTGCGCGTCAGGCCGGTGGCGAGATTGACGGCGGTGACCTGCGCCTGCGCAGCGGGCGCGGAATCGGCCATGACCTGACCCCGGATGGTGCCAGCGGTGGACTGGGCCACGGCCGGCGCGGACAGCAGCATGCAGCCGGCCAAGGCGCAGCTGAGCAGGCTGCGCTCCAAACCGCGCATTGCGTGACGTGACTTGCGATTCATCGTGGTGCCCTCCCAGGGCAAGCAGTCGTCGTTGAAACGGGGGATCGAGATCGGGACGGAACGGGTCTCACTTCGACTCCGGCAGCGGCAAGAGCCGCGAGGGTCAACTCATCCGCTACCTCCATGGCTCGACGCACGCACGACCAGCTTCGGCTGCAGCAGTTCGGAGGAGCGGGACGGATGGGGGCCGTCCTGCTCGTCCGCCAGCAGACGCTGGATGGCACGGGCGCCGAGTTCGGCGATCTCGACCCGCATCGTCGTTAAGGGCGGGTGTACGTAGCGCGAAAGCGGTATGTCGTCGAAGCCCGCCAGCGCGATGTCTCCAGGCACCCGCAGACCGCCCTGGCTGAAGGCGAACAGGCAGCCCAGCGCCATCATGTCGTTGGCGGCGAAAACGGCGTCCGGGCGCTGCGGGCCTTCCAGCAGCGCCTGTCCCGCCCGATGCCCCGAGGCCTCGCCGAAGTCGCCCGGCAGCACCTGTGGCTCCACGCCGGGCAACAGCTGCGACAGCGCATCGCGATAGCCGCGCAGGCGTTCCCCGGCGTCGAAGTTGTCCTCCGGTCCGGCGATGAAGGCGATGCTGCGATGCCCGGCCTCGACCAGATGGCGCACCATCGCCATCGCGCCGCCATGGTTGTCCACGCCCACCGACGCCTGGCCTTCCACCACCAGCGCGGGATTCATCAGCACCACCGGCATCGGCGGCAGGTCGGCGGCCAGCGCTTCGGCGCCGGCGACGAAGGGCGACATCAGCAGCAGCCCGTCGACGCGGCCGCGCATGGTGCGCAGTGCGGCGCCCTGCTCGCGCGGGTTGCCGTGGTAGCTGGACACCAGCAGGTGCAGGCCGCGTTCGCGCGCCACCTGGTCGATGCCGCGCATCAGCTCGGAGAAGAACTCGCCGTACAGGTCCGGCAGCACCACGCCGATGGTCTGGGTGCGCCGGCTGCTGAGGCTGCGCGCGGCATGGTGCGGGCTGTAGCGCAACCGGTCGGCGATGCCCAGCACCCGCTGGCGCACGTCCTCGGCGACGTTGGGATGCCCGTTGAGGGCCCGCGAGACGGTGGCCACCGAGACGTTCGCCTCCCGTGCCACATCCTTGATGGTGACGCTCATCCTGCCCTCCCCGCTGCCCGTCCGCGCCGCTACTGCGCGACCACCTCGAACGTGGCCGACTGCGCCGCCAGCGAGCTGCCGCCCGTGAACACGGTGAACGTGCCCGGCTCGACCACCCGCCGCATCCGCGCGTCGTACAGCGCCATGTCCTCGAAGCCCAGCTCGAATTCGACCTCGCGCGATTCGCCCGGCTGCAGCTCCACGCGCCGGAATCCACGCAGTTCGCGCACCGGCCGGGTGACGCTGGCGACGTCGTCGCGCAGGTACAGCTGCACCACCTCGGTGCCGGCGCGCTTGCCGGTGTTCGTCACCCGTACGCGCACACGCTGGCGCGGTTCGGCCGCCGAAACGCTGGCGCTGGCCAGCTGCGGCTTGCCGTGGTCGAACGTGGTGTACGACAGGCCGTGGCCGAACGGATACAGCGGCGTCCAGTCCACATCAAGGTACTTGCTGGTGTACTTGTCGTCCTTCGACGGCGGGCGGCCGGTATTGCGCCGCGCGTGGTAGATCGGCACCTGGCCGACGTTGCGCGGCACGGTCACCGGCAGCTTGCCGGAGGGCGCGACGTCGCCGAACAGCACGTCGACGATGGCATTGCCGCCCTCGACGCCAGGGAACCAGGCTTCCAGGATCGCCGGCACCTTGCCCTGCAGCGCGCCGGTCGACAGCGGCCGTCCGTTGAGCAGCACCGCCACCACCGGCTTGCCGGTCGCGGCCACCGCCAGCGCCAGCTGCTCCTGCACGCCCGGCAGGTCGAGCGAGGTCCGGTTGTTGGCCTCGGCGCTCATTTCCGGGTGCTCGCCGAGGAACATGACCACCGCATCGGCCTGGCGTGCGGCGCGTACCGCCTCGTCGAATCCGGCAGTGTCATCGCCGTCGATGTCGCTGCCCTTGGCCACGAGCAGGCGCGTACCGTCGCCCAGCGACGCGCGCAGGGCTTTCAGCGGCGTGACCGCGTCCGCGGGGCGGCCGATGCCCACCCAGTTGCCGAGCATCGCCCAGGGTTCGTCGGCCAACGGTCCGATCACGGCCAGGGTGCCGACCGACTTCGACAGCGGCAGCACCGCGCCCTCGTTCTCCAGCAGCACCATCGATTTCTGCGCAATGCGCCGCGCCGCCGCGCGGTGCTCCGCAGTGAGCGTCATCGCCTCCTGCCGTCCGGCGTCCTTGCAGTAGCGGTAGGGGTCGTCGAACAGGCCGAGCCGGAACTTGGCGTTGAGCACGCGCCGCACGGAAGCGTCGACC
>JAEYYW010000152.1 GCA_023428265.1 Bacillota bacterium
GCGCCCGGGGAATCGGCTATGAGCTGGCACGTGAGTTTCTTCGGCTCGGTTTGTGTGTCACCGTCTCAAGTGTCAACCCAGACAGCCTTGCCCGCGCACAGGAGCGCCTGCAGGAGTATGGCGACCGTGTGCAGTTTGTCCGCTGTGATGTGCGCAGCAGGGAGGAGGTTCAGTCCCTCTGGGAGTCTGCGGCACAGCGCTGGGGTGGGGTTGATGTGTGGATCAACAACGCGGGCATCAGCCAGCCCAGGCAAAAGCTTTGGGAGGTTTCCGGTGAAACCACCGAGGCAATTGTGGGCACAAACATCCTTGGTGTGATTTACGGCTCACAGATTGCCGCGGAGGGCATGGTCAGGCAAGGCCACGGGTTCATTTATAACATGGAAGGCCTTGGCAGCGACGGCCGCATTGTGGACAGGACCGGCCTGTATGGCATGACAAAGTGGAGTCTGGTGTATTTCACAAAGGCACTGGCCAAAGAGCTGCGCGGCACACCGGTGCGCGCAGGCCGCCTGCTGCCGGGCATGATGCCCACCGATTTCATCACCAAGCCCACGTTGGGGGAGCACGAGCGTGTTGTGGATGAGCAGACCAGAATGATCTTCAACATCCTTGGAGACAAACCTGACACCGTCGCCAGATTTCTTGCCGCCCGGATCCTGAAGAACAGGTCCGACAACGCCCACATCAAATGGCTGACAGCCGGCAGGGTCACAAGCCGTTTTCTGCTGGCGCCATTTCGCAAAAGGAATGTATTTGATCTATGAGAATCATCATTGCTCCAGACAAGTTCAAAGGTTCCTGCCCGGCCGACACAGTCGCGGAGGCAATTTCCCGCGGTTGGAAAAGCGTGTTCCCGGATGATGAGACAGTGCTCGTGCCTGTGGCCGACGGTGGTGACGGCACGCTTGCAGCGATGCGCGCCGCTTGCGGCGGCCAGCTGATGACCGCGGAGGTTTGCGGCCCAATGGGCAACGCCGTGCAAGCGCACTGGCTGAAGCTTCCCGACGGCGCGGCGGTCATCGAGATGGCTCAAGCCTCGGGGCTCACATTGGTAGACGCGCCTGAGCGCAATGTGCGTCAGGCCGACTCCTTCGGCACCGGGCAGCTCATCCTTGCGGCGTTGGATGCCGGCTGCCGGCGGTTCGTGGTGGGCATCGGCGGATCAGCCACCAACGACGGCGGCATCGGGATGCTGAGGGCCCTCGGCGCGCGCTTTTCCAGCCGGCATGGCGCGCTGACTGCGCCGGGAGACCTGCTTGAACTCGACCGGATCGATCTGTCCGGATTAGACGCCAGAATCGCGGCAAGCCAATTTGTTGTGGCCTGCGATGTGGCAAACCCGTTGTGCGGTCCGGACGGCGCATCCGCCGTTTATGGCCCGCAGAAAGGCGCAAGCCCCGGCGATGTCGCCCATCTGGACGCCTGCCTGGCAAGGCTTGCCTCCGTCATGGTGGCGCAAATGGGCTTTGACAGGAGTTCTGCGCCCGGGGCTGGCGCCGCTGGGGGCATGGGTTGGGCGCTGCTGCAGGTTTGCGGGGCAGAGATGAGGCCCGGCATTGATGTTGTGCTGGAGGCGGCTGGCTTTGACGAAAAGCTCAATGGTGCAAGCCTGGTCATTACCGGCGAGGGGAGCCTTGACGGGCAGACAGCAATGGGAAAGGTGCCCGTGGGCGTGGCTGCCAGGGCTGGGGTTGTGAACGTGCCTGTGGCCGTGATTGCCGGCACGCTGGGAAAAGGTCATGAGGCAGTTTTCTCCATGGGGATCGATTGCGCCATCGGCATTGCCCCCGGACCGATGCAGCTGAGCGAGGCGATGACCCGTGCCGAAGAACTGATTGAGCAGGCGGCTACCCGTTTGGCGAGAACCATCCGGGTTGGGATGTCGCTGGAGGTGCCCAGATGAGCCGGAACGGCCCCGCAATCTGGGATCAGGCGATGCAGTCAGGCGGATGGGTGCCCGTGGTGGTGGAGCTTGTGGAGCGCGTGCATGACGGCAGCAAGCTCCCTGTGGACTACAGCACCCATGACAGCTTTGAGCTGGCTGCCATCAAGCAAGGCCAGGCGGTTTATAACTTTACCGGCGGCCGGTCAGTTTCCCTGAACCCTGGCGACATGATGATCATCAGGCCGCATGTCTCCCACCGCTTCACGGTGACCGGCGGCGGCACCTGCGACATCATCGTGATGCGTTTCAAGTTTGCCGACGTGGAGGGGCGCGAAATCAGCGCTCTGAGTCTCAACGATTTCCTTTCCTATCTGGAAAACCGCGGGCAGGGTGAGCAGGAATATCTGCCGATCAACGCCGGGCTGTGGAGCGACGTGACGCGCCAGGTGAACCGTATCCTTGCTGAGCAGCGCCAGAAGCGGGAAGGCCATGAGTATATGACCAGGCTTCTGGTGCTGGAGCTGTTTGTGCTGGTGTCACGGGCGTTGCGCTCTCAGTGGGAAAGCTCAGTGGAGCCGCACGGGCCTCGCATCAGCGAGTATATGCGCAACGCACGCCGCTACATCGAGGAAAACTCCGCCGAGGAGCTCACGCTCCGCCAGATTGCCGGTTATGTGTATTTGAGCCCCAGCTATTTCGTGCGGGCCTTTAAGGAAGCCTGGGGCCAGTCGCCAATGCATTATCTGCAGCAGATCCGCCTTGCCAAGGCGCAGGATCTGCTTACCACCACCGATCTCCCCATCCGCGATGTGGCGCAGAAGGCCGGTTTTTCCGACCAAAGGCGTATGAATGAGCTCTTCATCAAAACTCTGGGCATTTCCCCGATGAAATACAGAAAGCAAAGCGGGCAGGGCTGACAGCCGCAGGAGGGAAGCGTTGCATCCGATCAAAGTGCTCGTTGCGGCACATGATGACAGATTGCCGGGCTTGTTGTGCGCCGGTGTGGATAAGGATCCGGCCATGCGGCTTCTGGGGCGGTGTTCCTCCTCTGCCGAAGCCATTGAGGTCGCGCAGCGGCTGAGCCCCGATGTGATTGCCTTAGACCTTCGCTTGCGCGACATGGCGCCGGAAGAAGCAATCGCACTATTCAAGCGGGCATGCAAGGCTGCGGTTGTGGCGCTTGGCCCGGTGATGGGGCGGGCGCTTCCGATCATTGACGCCGGGGCGGTGGATTTTATCCACATGCCGGTGCGGGGCAGCGAAAGCGACGGCAGGCTTTTTGCGGCAGACGCGCTTTCCAGACTGAAGGTCGCCACGCTTGGCAGGACGACTGCTCCGGCACAATGGCAGGAGCATGCCGATGTGCGGTTGCTCGCAATCCACGCCGGGCAGGGCGGGCTGGTGCAGGCGGCTTATGTGCTTCAGCAATTGGAGAGACGGTGCCCGCCGGTTTTGATCCAGCAAATGAAGCCAGCATTATGCGGTGCGTATGGTTCGCAGCTTTCCTCCCTGTGCGGCTGGCCCGTCGTCCCGGCCGAAGACGGCGTGATGCTGCTGGATTCCACTGTTTATCTGGCAGACCAGAACCAATGCCTGCGCGCGGAACCGGGCAATGGCAAAATTACTCTTCGCGTGCAAGCAGGGGCCGGGCAGCCATGTGCCGATGATTTCTTCCTTCAGTTGGCCGATTCTCTCGGCGGCACATTCGCTGGGGTGTCTTTGTCCGGCGATGGCGAGAGCGGGTTGAGATCTGTGGCAGAAGCCGGCGGATTGGCAATCCGGTACAATAAAAACGCTCTGCTGGGTCAGCCCGGCGGCATGATGCCCAACCAGGTGGTTGAGCTGGCGCTGGAGGATATCCCGATGGAAATAGAGCGATGGCGGGGGGCGCCGCTCGCGAGCCTGCAGTTTGACCGCTAGCAGCGGTGCGTTTCGGGTATACGACATGTCTCATTTGCATTTATCACATACAATCATCAGGGGAGGCAAGCATCATGGTGGAAATCAGGCAGGTCACGACCAGACGGGATTTGAACAGGTTTCTGGACTTTCCCATCCAGCTCTACAAGGACAGCCCTTATTATGTGCCGGACATGCGCTCCGACGAGCTCAACAATCTGAACCCGAAAATCAACCCGGCGTTCGAACACTCAGAGGCCATTCAATGGCTGGCTCTGCGCGACGGCAAGGTAGTGGGGCGGGTAATGGCGCTTGTGAACCACAATGTGAACGCCGCCTGGGGCAAGAAGCTGGCCCGTTTCTCCCGCCTGGATTTCATTGACGACCCGGAGGTCTCCGCAGCCCTGCTGTCCAAAGCCGAGGAATGGGCCAGGGAAAAGGGGATGGAGGAGATCGTGGGGCCAATGGGCTTTTGCGACTTTGACAAGGAAGGCATGCTCGTGGAAGGGTTTGAGGAGCTATCCACATTTGCAACCTATTATAACTATGCGTATTACCCCCAGCATGTGGAGCGTCTGGGCTATGCCAAGGAGGCGGACTGGATTGAGTTCCGCCTGGATGTGCCCAATGAGGTGGATCCCAAGATTGCCCGAATTGCCGAGATCGTCAAAAAGAAGACCGGTTGCAGGCTCGTGGAGTTCACCAGATCCAAAGACATCCTTCCCTGGGGTGAGCAAGCGTTTGCGCTGTTCAACGAGGGCTATAAGGAGCTTTTTGGCTTCGTGCCTCTCACCGATAAGCAGGTGCAGGCCTACATCAAGCAATACTTCGGGTTTGTGAACCCGGCGTTTATCAAAGCCATCGTGGACAAAGACAATAAGCTTGCTGCTTTTGGCATCACGCTGCCTTCGCTTTCCAAGGCCATGCGCAAGTGCGGCGGCAGGCTTTTCCCGTTTGGCTTCATTCCTGTTCTTGAGGCCATCAAGAAGAACGACACGCTGGATATGTATCTGGTTGCCGTCAAGCCCGAATATCAAAACCTGGGCCTCTACGCGATCCTGATGGACGCCGTTTATCGGAGCGCCATCGCCCATGGCTTCAAGTATGCCGAGTCCAACCCGGAGTTGGAAACCAACGACAAGGTGCAGGCCACATGGAAGTTCTTCCCACGCCGCCAGCACCGCCGCAGAAGGGCGTATATCAAGCGCCTGGCCCATGAATAATCCCGTCAACGAGGTGCACCCGGCCAAAGCAGCCCGGATCATCACCATTGCCGGAGCACCCGGCAGCGGTAAATCTTCGGTGGCGGCAAGGCTTCTCCAGCTGCTGCCGGGTTATGCCCATTACTCCGCCGGCCAGGCGTTCCGCAAAATTGCGGCGGAGCGGGGGATGACTGTCAACGAGCTCACGGCGCTGGCCGATTGTCATCGCTGCTATGACCAGATGGTGGATGAAAGCCTGATGGCGTTTGGGCGAAGTGCGGGCCAGGCTGTGATTGATTCCCGGATGGCATGGCATTTCCTTCCGGATTCATTCAAGGTTTGTCTCACCATCGCGCCGGATGCTGCGGCCAGACGCATCCTGCTCAGCCGTGACAGGGGTGCGCTGGAGCAATATGCCACGTTGCAGGAAGCGGAAGAGGCCGTGCGAAAGCGCGGCCTCTCCGAGCGCAACCGATATCTGGATCTTTACGGCATCGACATCCTGGATGCCAGCAACTTTGACCTTTTGATTGACACATCGGGGATCACGGCGGATCAGGCGGCGGAGAAGGTGCTTGCGGTCTATCTGGCCAGGTCCTGAAACTCCGGCAGGCCGAAGTTCGTTGGCTCGGGCTTATGCTTGCCCGATTCGATCTGCCGGATTACAGCCACAACCGCATCATTGACCGGTGTCTTCACGCCGCATTCCGCGCCTTTCCGGCAGATATACCCATTGAAGAAGTCAATTTCGGTGGGCTTGCCCCGCTCCAATGACTGAAGGCTGGAGGATTTGAGCCTGCGGTATTTCAACCCCATCACGCGGATCATCATGTGGCGTTTCCAATCAGGGAGGAAGCCCTTGCCGGAGCAAAGCTTGTAGTAATCCAGCTTCCCCGCATAGGGCGGGATCCTGACGCCAATGGCTTCCGCCACTGCCATAGCCTCAAAGATGATTCCAAGAAAAAGCTCCCTTGCCCGCTTCCTTTTCATCATCTCACCCAGGCGCAATCCGCAGATTGCCCCCAGGGATGTGATGCAGGAGTTCACGATCAGCTTTGAATAGAGTTCCGCGTAAATATCCGGTGAAACCCTCGCCGGCACAACGGCGCTCAGCGCCTGCCGCAGCGGCTCAAGGCGTTCTTCCATGCCGGGCTCCAGCCCCCCGATCACAAACTCTCCTTCGCTCGTCATCTCCAGCTCGCCGCGGCCGTGCATTGTGGCGCCCCAACCGATCACACAGCCCACTGTGCGGGCCTGGCCGGCGATCTCTGCAACCGCATCGGTGCAAATGCCATTTTGCATGGATACCACCAGCGATTGATCGCTGAGAAATGGAAGGCAGCTTTGCAACACACCCGGCAGGTCATATGCCTTTACGGCCAGCAAAATGGCGTCCTTTTGCCCGGACAATCGGTCAATGCCTGTGACCGCGCCCACCTTCACCCTGCGGGTGCCCCTCACACCGCTGATGGATAGCCCATCGCCGTTTGCCAGTCTGGCGGTGTCTTCATGGTTGCACACCAGTTCCACATCATAACCGGCTTCCGCCAGAAATGCCGCCGTGATGCCCCCGATGGCCCCGGCGCCGACCACGGCGATTTTTAGCCTGTCTCTTCCGTTCATTTCCAGCCTCCCCAAAAGCAGATGTATCACATGGTAATACAAAATGAAAGCTGGAGCAATGCCGTGCGATTTATGAATTATCGGGCAGAGCCGGATTCTGTTGTCTTTTTATGGGCTTCTTGTGAAAAACTGCTTAAATTCATAGATCATTATTTGCGGAAGAACAACAAATACGTTATAATACTGAAAACAGGGATCGCATCCCCAAATGGGAGGTTTGGCTTATGAAACTGATCATCGCAATCGTGCAGGATGAAGACGCCGGCAGGCTGGTGAGTGCATTGATGAGCGAAGGATACGGCGTGACAAAGCTGGCCACGACGGGCGGTTTCCTGCGGGCCGGCAATACCACGCTTCTGGTGGGCGTGGCTGATGACAAAATGAACGGCGCAATGGCCATCATTGAGAAAGTATGCAAAAGCCGCAAGCAAATCGCCACATCACCCTCTCCGGTGGCAGGATCCTCTGGCATGTATGTTCCTTACCCGGTGGAGGTTATGGTCGGCGGCGCTACGGTGTTTGTGATGGACGTGGAGCAGTTCAAGAAGGTGTAGGCTAGGGGTGTCTTTTTCAGGCGAATCCCTGATTGAGTATGAGCAGTTGATTGGGCAATCGGTCCTGACGGCACGGCTTCGCTCGGCGCTCCGGCAGGATCGCGTTGCCCATGCTGTTATTTTTGCCGGCCCATCCGGTTCCGGCAAGCGCACCATTGCGTCCATCTTCGCCAGGGCGCTGCTCTGCAGCAACACCGGCTCAAAACCATGCAATGCATGCCCTGCCTGCCGCAAGGCGCTGGCGGGCAACCATGCGGACCTGCATGTGGTGAAACCGGCGGAAGAGGGCAAATCGCTGGGTGTGGATGACGCCCGCGGCCTGCAGCGGCTCATTGACGTGCGGCCCTACGAAGGTGGCCGGGCGGTTGTCATCATTGAGAGTGCCCACGCGATGACCACACAGGCACAAAACGCTTTGTTGAAGACGCTGGAAGAGCCTCCGGGCCATGTGGTATTGATCCTTCTTGCCGAAACGCTGTCGCCGCTGCTTCCCACGATTTTGTCGCGGTGTGTGGTCCACAAGATGGCAAGGCTCACCCGGAACCAAATGCTGGAGGTGCTGCTCAGCCGCGGCTGTGCCGATGATGGGCGCACAGCCCATGCAGCGGCAATGGGCGACGGCAGGCCGGGCAGGGCGCTGGAGCTCCTGGCTGACGAGGCCTATTGGGCGCTCAAGGAGCAAGCAGTTACGGTGCTGCACAAATTATCCCAGGGCGAGCAACTCGCCGAAGCAATGAAATTCATGCAGGATCACAGAGCCCGTGCTGGTGATGTGCTCACAGTTTGGGAGTCTGCGCTGCGTGATGCCGCAGTTGCCCACGCCGGGGCCGCGGTGCCATATCTCACCGGTGAGGAACCGGGCAATCTGCGTAAAGCCGGAGCAGGTACGCTGGAGCAGTGGCTGACCGCCTGCGCGGAAGCCCGAAGGGCGCTGGACGGAAACGCCATCTATACGATGACAATGGACAAATTGTTACTCGAACTATCCGGAGGAAATTAAGCTATGCCGAACATTGTTGGCATCCGGTTCAAGGAAGCCGGAAAGATATACTATTTTGACCCCGGCGAGCTTGCGCTCGCACAGGGGGAATGGGCGATTGTGGAGACGGCGCAGGGCAAAGAATGCGGCGAGGTAATGCTGCCGCAGCGCGACGTGCCTGAAGACCAGATTGTGGCGCCGTTGAAAAAGGTGATCCGCAAGGCCACCGCGGAAGATATGAAGGCGCTGGAGGAGCGTGCGGCCAAGGAGAGGCACGCGCTGCAGGTGTGCGAGGAAAAGGTGAAGGCGCACAACCTGGATATGAAGCTGGTGGATGTGGAGTATTCGCTGGACGGCGGCAAGATCATCTTCTACTTCACCGCCGACGGGCGTGTGGATTTCCGCGCGTTGGTGCGTGATCTTGCGGCAGTGTTCCGCACGCGCATTGAGTTAAGGCAGATCGGCGTGCGCGATGAGGTGAAGATGCTGGGCGGTCTGGGCCCCTGTGGCCGTGAGGCTTGCTGCAAGGCATTCCTCAGTGATTTTTCACCGGTGTCCATCCGCATGGCAAAGGACCAGAATCTTTCTTTGAATCCCACTAAAATCTCCGGTCTCTGCGGCAGGCTGATGTGCTGCCTCAATTATGAGCAGGAGCATTATGCCGAAACGCTGAAGCGCTGCCCTCGCAAGGGCACCACAGTGCTTACGCCGGAGGGCCCCGCCGTGGTGGACGACGTGCTGATCCTGAAGGAAAAGGTGAAGGTGCGGCTGACCGGCGAGGAAGTGGAGATCCGCGAATACGCGTTTGACGATGTGAAGGAAGCCAACCAGAAAGATATCGCCGAGTGGGAAGCCTCCGGCGGCAGGGCCAGGGCGGTGGCGGCCAAGGCTGCCTATAAGCAGGCCCAGCAGAACAAACCAAAAAAAGGTGAGCAGCCCGCCGAAGATGCCGCATTCGAGCCCATGCGCGTGGTCAAGCCGGATCTGCCGGATCTGGCGGAAGTGAACCAACCCGCCCCCCAACGGCAGCCGGCACTGACGGTTGAAGATACGGACGGCGATGAGGAAGGCGACGAGACCGATGAGGCGGCGGAAGGCCAGCCTCAGACCGGCCGGCCGGCTACGCCGAACCAGGGTGGTCAAAGCCAGCAAGGCGGGCAGGGGAGCGGCACACGCCGCCGCCGCAGGCGCGGTGGCCGCCGCCGTGGCGGCTTCCATGGCGGGCCCAAACCCACGCAGCCAAATTGAGTTGACAATCCAGCCTTCGTGGCATAGAATATTGGCAAATATCAGGCAATGACGAAGAGGAGTATGCCAAACGCTCCCCACAGAGAGGCGCCCCATGGCTGAAAGGGTGCCGGGCAGCAGTAGGCAGAAGGTCGCTTCCGAGCTTTTTGGGCGATGAGTCCAAAACGGTTCCGCACCGTTAACGCGGTTGAGAGCGGGGGCATGCCCCCGAAAAAAGGTGGTACCGCGATGCCGTTTCGTCCTTTTGGGATGAAACGGCATTTTTCTATATGGAGGAGGTGATACCTGCCATGAAAAACGGACGCAACACTACCGATTCCATGGGCTTGGTCGCCTGCCGCCTGCCAAACCGACGCTGATTCCAATATCCTATCTGGAGGAATGAAATATGCCGACCATGGAAAAGAATTATGACCCGAAGCTTTGGGAAGAAAAGCTTTATACCGAGTGGGAAGAGAAGGGTTATTTCCACGACGAGCCTGACCCGTCGAAGAAGCCTTATTCCATCGTGATCCCGCCGCCCAACATCACAAGCCAGCTGCACATTGGCCATGCGCTGAACAACACACTGCAGGATATCCTGATCCGCTTCCGGCGCATGCAGGGATACTGCACGCTGTGGATGCCCGGCACCGACCACGCCAGCATCGCCACCGAAGTCAAGATCATTGAGGCGCTGAAAGCCGAGGGGCTCAGCAAGCAGGACATCGGCCGCGACGAATTCCTGGCAAGGGCATGGAAGTGGTATGAGAAGTATGGCGGCATCATTGTGTCGCAGCTGAAGAAGCTTGGCTCCTCCTGCGACTGGCAGCGCCTGCGGTTCACCATGGACGATGGGTGCAGCAAAGCGGTGCGGGAAGTGTTTGTGCGCCTGTATGAAAAGGGCCTCATTTATCGGGGCAACCGCATCATCAACTGGTGCCCCGAGTGCAAGACCGCACTGTCTGACGCTGAGGTGGAGTTTGAGGAAGACAAATCCAAGCTCTGGTATCTTCGTTATCCGCTGACCGACGGCAGCGGAGCCATCCTGGTGGCTACCACACGCCCGGAGACCATGCTGGGAGACACCGCCGTGGCCGTGAACCCCAAAGACGAGCGCTACGCCGCGATGATCGGCAAGACCGTGATGCTGCCCATCATGAACCGGGAGATCCCCATCGTGGCCGACGATTATGTGGAAGCTGAGTTTGGCACCGGTGCCGTGAAGATCACACCGGCCCACGATCCCAACGATTATGAACTGGCCCTGCGGCACAACCTTCCGATGATCAACCTGCTGACCGAGGGCGGCATCCTCAACGAGAACGCTGGCGATTTTGCCGGCCTGCCCGCCGCGGAAGGCCGCAAGCGCGTGGTGGAGCGAATGGCTGAGCTGGGTCTTCTCGAGAAGATCGAGGACTACACCCACAATGTGGGCTCCTGCTACCGCTGCCACCACACCGTGGAGCCGTTGATTTCCGACCAGTGGTTTGTGAAGATGAAGCCGCTGGCTGAGCCGGCCGTGGATGTGGTGCGCGACGGCACGGTGAAGTTTGTGCCGGAGCGCTATTCCAAGACCTACTTCAACTGGATGGGAAACATCCGCGACTGGTGCATTTCCCGCCAGCTGTGGTGGGGTCACCGTATCCCGGCGTGGTATTGCCAAAGCTGCGGCCAGGTGATTGTGGCCCGTGAGGATCCGGATGTGTGTCCGCACTGCGGCAGCGCCAACCTCAAGCAGGAGGAGGCAGTGCTGGACACTTGGTTCTCCTCGGCGCTGTGGCCGTTCTCCACACTGGGATGGCCGGACCAGACGGAGGATCTGAAGTATTTCTATCCCACCAGCACGCTGGTGACAGCCTACGACATCATCTTCTTCTGGGTGGCCCGCATGGTGTTTTCCGGCATCGAGCACATGGGGCAGATCCCCTTCAGCACGGTGCTGATCCACGGCCTGGTGCGAGACAGCGAAGGCCGCAAAATGAGCAAGTCGCTGGGCAATGGCATAGACCCGCTGGATGTGATCGCTCAATACGGTGCTGACGCGCTGCGTTTCTCGTTCTCCACCGGCATCTCTGCGGGCAACGATCTCCGCTATTTCAGCGATAAGGTGGAATCGTCACGCAATTTCGCCAATAAGATCTGGAATGCCTCACGGTTCGTGCTGATGAATCTGGAAGGTGTGGAGTTGCTGCCGCTGGATGGGCTCAGACTGGACGCGGCAGACAAATGGATCCTTTCCAAGATGGCCCGCACGATCACCGAAGTCACCGGCAATCTGGAGGAGTTTGAGCTTGGCCTGGCCGCCCAGAAGGTGTATGACTTCATCTGGAGCTCTTATTGCGACTGGTATATCGAGATGACCAAGCCGCGCCTGTATGGCGGCAGCGAGGCTGAAAAGCAGACGGCGGCGTCGGTGCTGATCGTGGTGCTGAAGGCTGCGCTCAAGCTGCTGCACCCCTTCATGCCATTTGTCACGGAAGCCATCTGGCAACACCTGCCCGGCGAAGATTCCACCATTATGCGCTCCAGCTGGCCCGATGCAGCGCAATTGCCGGCCTCCGCCGCCGATGAGGCCGTGATGGAGCAGGCGATGGAGATCATCACCGCCGTGCGCACCATCCGGTCGGATATGAAAGTGCCGCCGGCCAAAAAGCCGGCTCTGCGCCTGGCCGCCAAGGCCGAATTCGTGGAGCAGATAGCGGCGATGGAGCGCACCATCCTGGCGCTTGCCGGTCTTTCCACCATGGAGATTCTGCCGGAGGGCAGCCCCGCCCCCAAGGGCGCCGTGTCCGCGATTTGCCTGGCAGGCGTGGTCTATCTGCCGCTGGGCGAACTGGTGGACATTGCCCAGGAAATCGCCCGCGCTGAAAAGGAGCTGGCAACCCTGGCCCGCGACATGGGCGCGCTGGAGGGGAAGCTTTCCAACGAAGGCTTCCTGGCTAAGGCACCGGTGGCGGTGGTGGAATCGGAAAAGCAGCGCCTGGCGGCAGGCCGTGAAAAGCTGGCCAAGCTGGAAGAGCGCATGCGCGACTTGCGGGAGCTTTAATCTCTCCCGTTATCTCTGGGGGGTCCGGGGGGCTTGCAAGTTTCCCCTCAACTGAAAAGCCCAAAGGGCGATCAGGCCGAGAGACTGTTTGAGGAGGGCAAAGCCCGACGAGTTGTCTTCGGCCCGCCTGATGGGCTTTGAGGTGAGGTCTCAGAAACTTGCTCCCCCACGGTGGTTTTGGTGCTTTTGACAAACAAAAGCACATATGGAATGCCTGAGAATGAAGTATGAATTACGAGCAAAGCCTTGACTATATCTACCACGCCAAACAGTCCGGCGCTGAAAAGCATGGCCTGGCAAACATCACCGAATTGCTGAAACGCCTCGGCAACCCCGAGGCGTGTTTTCCCTCTGTACACATTGCCGGCACCAATGGCAAAGGTTCCACCGCCGCCATGCTGGAGTCGATCCTCAGAAGCGCAGGCTACCGCACAGGCTTATACACGTCTCCGTTTTTGGAGCGGTTCCCGGAGCGCATCCGGGTAGGTGGCGCAGAGATCGGGGAAGGGGAGTTCGCCGCTCTGGCCACCGAAGTAAGGGCAGCGGCCGACGGCATGGTACGCGACGGCCATGGGCATCCCACGTTTTTTGAACTTACAACGGCCTGCGGGTTTCTGCACTTTGCCCGGCAATCCGTTGAGATTGCCGTGGTGGAAGCCGGCTTGGGCGGCCGCACTGACGCCACCAACGTGATAACCCCGGCGCTGTCGGTCATCACCACCATCGGTGTTGACCACGCGGCGTCGCTGGGCGGCACGCTGGTAAGCATCGCCGGTGAAAAGGCCGGGATCCTGAAAGCAGGCGTGCCGGCGGTGCTGGCAGGCGGCTCTGAACCTGCGGCCCAACAGGTGATCCTGCAGCGGGCAAAGGAGCTGGGGATTGATCTTCGGCAAGCCGAAACGGTTGGCATACAGGATAAAAGGCATGACCTGGAAGGGCATTTGCTTGATCTTGTTCATGAGGAAGTAAAGCTGGAGAACCTGACGGTAAAACTGTTGGGCAAGCATCAATTGACAAACGCCGCAACGGCTGTATTGGCTGCCTGCTCATTGAGCGAAGCCGGGTTTGCTGTGCAGGAGGAAGCAATCCGCATGGGGTTTGACCAAGCCCGCTGGCCCGGACGAATGGAGTTGCTGCGGCGGGAACCCCCGGTGCTTCTGGATGGAGCCCACAACCCCCAGGGTGCGGAAGCCCTGGCCAACGCCATATTGGAACTGATGCCTGGCAGACCGATTTGCCTGGTCGCCGGTGCAATGGCCGATAAAGACGTTGCGGCGATGGTGCGGCAGTTTGCGCGGTTTGCGGCCAGGGCGATCGTCACGATGCCGCCGTCACACGGCAGGCAGCAAACAGAGGTGGGGGAGATGGCAGCGTTGTTTGAGAGCAATGGCACACCTGCCTGTGCCTGCCCAGACTGGCAGGCCGCGATGCAGCAGGCTTTGAGAAGTGATATGGCAGTGGTGGTTGCAGGGTCGCTTTATCTTGCCGGCGCGGTGCGGGCCTGGTGGCGCTCAGTCTCCTGAGGGTTCAGAGTCTTCGCTGTCTCCCGATCCGGCGTCTGAGCCCTCTTCTGGGTTGTCAATGGGTGTAACCGGAGTATCGATCACTTCCTCGATGCCCTCAATGTCTTCCGGGATGATCACATCCAGTATATTTCCGTCACCATCCACAAACACAAGCCATTTTTTCAGATCAATCGCACTCTTTTGAAACAGGATCGCATACGACTCCGGAGAGTTGTCACCGTCGGTATCCACCGAATCCAGCGCTTCGTCAGGCTCCTGCACGATGATTTTGGTATAAGTGCTGTTTGCCTCCATGCCAATCACGGACAGCTTCTGCTGCTCGCCGGTCTTGCTCTTGCCATAAACGGTGATCAGGATCCTGTCATTGGGCAGTGGGGGATATGTTTTGAATGTATAGGCGTTGCAGGCTGTGCCGGAATCCGGTGGCACCGCGTCGGTATAGAACTCAAAACCCAGCTCAGTGCCTTGCTCCGCCAACTCATCCGCATCAATGGAGGCAATCAGTTCCTCCATGCTCCGGAATGGCTTGACCGTATTGTCCTGCTTCAGCGACGCATTTTGCCGCTGGGCTTTGATCAAATCACCCAAGGCGCCGCCATCTGAATAATACAGATATCGGAGTGAGTCCCGATCCTTGCCTTTGGTAATCTGGGTATAGATCAAATGTTTGCTCTGCTCCACGTAATAAAAGGAATGGGTCAAGCCGTCCTCCGCCGTGATCAGGATCTCACAATCCGCCATCAGCTCGGGGCTGAACTGTGCGGCAGACGGCGGTTCGGACGGTTTGCATGCGCAAATGGCCTGTGACAGTTGCTCCAGCAACCCGGTGTTGCCGGTCAAACTGATAAACTGATAGTTGGAACCCTTACTCTCTTTCAGATATCGGAACTCCACCTGAACTTTGCCGAGGGACTCACCGTCCGCACCGCAGCGCTTGAGCAGATCAGAGGTGCCTGGCATGGCACCGCACCCTGCGATCAACAGAAAAAGCAACAGTAAAGATGTCACGACTGGCAGCTTTCGCACAACGATACCTCCAAACAACATCTTCATTATATACAAATTTTGCTGTTTGGAAACAGAAAACATTCCGGCGGCGGCGCCTGCTGTGGTGCGGAACGCACAAGAGCCGCGCATTTGATGCGCGGCTCTATCGTAAAAGGGGAATGGCTCTGGATCGCTGCGGCGGAATTTTCGACAGATTGTCTGATACCGTATACCTCGCACTTCGACCCCGTCATCGGTCCCTTCGCTCATAGTTTGATGTTGCAGGCCCGATTTATACGCTGCAAGAACTGTCAGAATCCGTTTGGCTGGAAAGGAATTCCAATAACGGCTTCCATCCCTCAAGCTTTTTTTCAAACGGGATCGCATAGGCAGGGCTGGTGGAGGGAAGGGTCGAAACCAAAACACCGCGGTTGAGCCTGGGCAAAATCAATCTTCGAAACAGTTTTTGCGCGCCTTTTCCATTCAGAAAAACGGCTCTGATTCCCGGGTGATCATCCAGCAGCTCCACAATGCGGTTTGGCTCCGGATGCCTGATGTCGGCGTCCGCGCTGCCGGGTCTCACGCAGGATTCCAGCACATCCCACAACGCAATCCGCTTTTGGCGGAGAAACCGGACGCGGGCTTTGTAATCATCCGGTTTCTCCTGATCATACAGCGCAAAAAGGACCGACCAGAAATGATTCCGCTCAAAAGCATAGTATCGCTGCTGCCGCAAAGATTCGGCGCCGGGCATCGTGCCCAGCACCAAAACCTTGCTATGCTCATCCACAATGGGCGGGAAGGAATCAATCCGGTCTGGCATTGCTTACACCTGGGTGGAATAGTTGGGAGCTTCTTTGGTGATGTAAATGTCGTGCGGGTGGCTTTCCTTGAGGCCTGCGCCGGTGATTTTCATGAAATTGGCGTTCTTCTGCAAAGACTCTATGGTTGCCGCGCCGCAATAACCCATGCCGGACCGAAGGCCGCCCACCAGCTGATAAACGCTATCGGACGCGGAGCCTTTATAAGGCACGCGGCCTTCCACGCCCTCCGGCACCAGTTTGGTAGCGCCTTCCTGGAAGTAACGATCCTTGCTGCCCTTTGCCATGGCGGCCAATGAACCCATGCCGCGATACACTTTGAACTTGCGGCCCTGGAAGATCTCCGTCTCGCCGGGGCTTTCGTCGGTGCCGGCCAGCAATGAGCCCAGCATGACGCATGCGGCGCCGGCCGCAATGGCTTTTGTGATGTCACCGGAATACTTGATGCCGCCGTCTCCAATAATGGCCTTGCCATGTTTGGCAGCCACTTCGGCGCAATCCATGATGGCTGTGATCTGCGGCACGCCGATGCCAGCCACCACGCGGGTTGTGCAGATGGATCCAGGGCCGATGCCCACCTTCACAATGTCCGCCCCGGCGGCAAACAGGTCCTCCGTGGCTTCCGCGGTTGCCACATTGCCGGCAATCACGGCAAGGGAAGGATAGGCGGCCTTGATCTTCTCAACAGTTTTCAGCACGCCCAATGAGTGCCCATGGGCGGTGTCGACGGCCACCACGTCCACTTTGGCGGCCACCAGCGCGGCCACACGCTCCAGCACGTCGCCCGTGGCGCCCACGGCTGCGCCGGCCAACAACCTGCCGTTGATGTCCTTGGCGGAGTTGGGATACTGGATCGCCTTTTCAATATCCTTAATTGTGATCAAGCCCTTGAGCATGCCGTGGTCGTCCACTATGGGCAGCTTCTCGATCCGATGCGCAGCGAGGATTCGCTTGGCTTCCTCCATCGAGGTGCCCACCGGCGCGGTAACCAGGTTTTTGCTTGTCATCACTTCGTGGATCTGTTTGCTATAATCTGTCTCAAAACGGAGATCCCGATTCGTCAATATGCCAACGAGAAGTCCATCCTTGGTGATCGGCACTCCGGAAATCTTGTAACGAGCCATCAGTTCGTTTGCATCGGAAACCTTGTGTTCCGGGGAGAGAAAGAAGGGATCTGTGATCACGCCGTGCTCGGATCGCTTGACTTTGTCAACGTGGGAGGCTTGCTCCTCAATCGACATGTTCTTGTGAATGAGCCCCAGGCCGCCCTCCCTGGCCATTGCGATCGCCATCCGCGACTCTGTCACGGTGTCCATCGCCGCGCTCATGATCGGTATGTTCAACACCAGCTGTTTGGTCAGCCTGCTCTTCAGATCCACCTCGTTGGGCAGCACCTCTGACCTGCACGGCACGAGAAGGACATCGTCAAATGTCAGGCCTTCGCGCAAGACTTTGCCGGGCATCAGCATCACTCCTTTGTTTTCCTAATAGATTTATATTAGGAGATACTATACCGTGTGTTCTCCAGGCTGTCAACTACAAAATAATGAGAGTTTCTTTGGGAACATGCGATAGAATGCACAAACGAACACGGCCCATTTTTCATATTACGTACATGGTAGAAATATTTACAACTATTGACAAAAAATCCGTTTAGGGTTTGTGTATTTGGGCAACTAAAACCAGCTTGATTTTTTGTATGATAGTGGTACAATCATACAATATATTGTAGTGCTGGTATGCAATGCAAACAACGATTGCCTTTGTTGCAGGGGTGGTATTCAGTGTCGCCCAGTTCCTGCTGTCCAGGAAGATGTTTTCCTTCTGGAACCGGCCGGCCCTCAGCGTTCTGTATATTGCGCAGCTGCTTATACTAAGCCTGGCGCTGCTGTTTGGGATGTTTCTGATCTCCGAATCGGCGCTGTTGGCATCGGCTGCAGGACTGGTCATTACGCAAATCACACTGGCCGTGGCAAACAGCCTCAAGAGGTGAACCCTGTGCACGCGATCGATATCACTCCCAAGGGATTGTGGCAGCTGCCCAACAGCATTCCG
>JAEYYW010000011.1 GCA_023428265.1 Bacillota bacterium
CCATATCGGCATATACGTATGGCTACAACGTAAATAACTGGGAGGGCTACAGCAAGAACATACCGTTTTATGTGCCCGATGGCATGCGCAGCGGCGTTGGTTATAACTCCCTCTACGGAAAAAATTATTTTTTCATCCAGGAAGGTTATGGCGGGCTTTATGAGGTGACTTTTACCGTCGGCACAAGTTGGGTCAATAAGAGTGCATTGGTCGGTTTGTGTACGTATGAAGCAGATGACGCGCATTTCATGCCGCTTTGCATAACCCTGCCTGAAAATCAGCTCTCGACGTATTCCAAGACCGTCCTGCTGCGGCTGGAGGATAACTACACGCTGTCTTTGCGCAATTATTCTGCCGGATTGCTTGAACTGAGCGACAGCGGCGCGTCCATCGTGATCAAAAGAGTGGCCGACTGATCATTGGTTCACAAAAAAGTATTGTGTTTTAATTAATCTCCTCGATATGGACTGGAACCCCGCCCGGCGAAACTGCCGGGCGGGGTTATTTTTTGCGCGAAACAAGCCTTGATTTTTTTCCGCCCGCTCCTGTAAAGTGATCGTGCACATTGCTCCCTTCACCGCTCATTTTCACATTGGAAAAGGAGAAACACCCATGCTGTATGTGAAGCCCAACGGCACCTGTGACCAGACACAATGGATGCGCCTGAGCCAGGCCGACGACAAGACTCTGGCCGCCGAGTGCGAGCGGATCTTCGGCGAATATTGGAACGCCGCCCGCCCCCACTTTGAGCGCTTCCGCCACAACGACGCCTATTACCGCGGCGCCCACTGGGATCTTACCCAGGAGCAGGACCCCGGCGAGCCCCGGCCCCACACGCCGGTGCTGTGGAGCACCGTGGACAACATTCACGCAGACCTTGTGGACGCCTTTCCGGGTGCTGCCATTGAGGCGCAGACGCCGGACGACGCCGGCCGCGCGGAAAATGTGTCCGCCCTCTTCAAGGGGATGCTGAAGCGCGCCGGTTTCCAGCGCACCTGGCATGACATGACGGCGGGCCTCGCGCAGCAGGGCGCCGACGTGCTGGAAGTGTTTTGGGACAAGGGCCTCTACGGCGGGCTGGGTGATGTGAACATCCAGCGATGGAGCATCCGCAACTTTCTGTTTGACCCTGTGGTGTCTGACCTGAACGACAGCCAGGCTGTGATTAAGTTCAAGTTTGAGCGGGCCGACGCGGTGCGGGCCCTTTACCCCAAGCGCGCCGCGCAGATCAGCGGGGCCGGTGCCTGGGGGCCGGAGGAAGCCTTCGGTGGCACCCGGGCCGGAGAGCTGACGCTGGTGTATGACTTCTGGTGGCGGGAGCCGGAGCCTGACCGCGACGGCGCCGATTCCTCCGGCAGGCAGTGGCGCGTTTTCTGGTGCAAGGTGGCCGGCGGCGCGGTGGTGGCACGCTGCGGCAAGGACCGCTCCGGCAAAATGCGCAGCGCCTATGCCCACGGCAAGTATCCCTTTGTGGTGGTGCCCTATGACCGCGTTGAGGGGTCGCTTTACGGCCTGGGCGTGGTGGACCGCTTCAAGCAGACACAGTGGTTCATTGACCTTTCGGACCAGATGGTGCTGAAAAACCTGTTTGTGTCTGCCCGCAGCAAGCTGCTGGTGGCCGACAATGCCGGCATTGACCTGGACGCGCTGCGCAACTGGCGCAACGACATCATCCGCGGCCGCGACATCTCGCAGAACGCCGTGCGCTGGTTTGACAAGGCGCCTTTTGCCGATGGGCAGATGGAATATTCCAACCGGAAAGCGATGCAAATGAAGGAGGAAAGCGGGCAAAACGACTTTTCCCGCGGGGACGTGACCGGCGGCGTGACGGCGGCAGCGGCGATCAAGGCGCTGCAGGAGGCGGCGGGCAAGCGGAGCCGCAAGCGCATCGACATGCTCTACAGCTGCTGCGAGGAGGCATTCCGCCTGGCGCTGCACCTGATGGCCGAGCACTACACGGAGAAGCGGCAGTTTGTGCTGGCCTTCGAGGGAAAAAAGGTGCTGAAGGAAATCTCCCGCGAAGACTTCCTCACCGCCAAGGGCCGCAGGCTCATTGACTTTGACCTGAACATCCACGCGGAGAAGACCGCCGGTTATCGGACCGCCTGGAACAATGACCAGGCGATGCAGCTGCTGCAGGCCGGCATGATCGACGGCGAAATGGCGCTGATGATGATGGACTTTGACCGCAAGGACGAGGTGCTGGCGATGATGCGGAAGAAGAAGGCGGAGGAACCCTCTCTCCTTGCCCCTCCCCCTTCAAGTGGGAGGGGAAGCGCCATCCCCGTGCCTTCACCAACCCCTTCTCCCATAGCATAAACCCTCACCTCCCGCTCCCATGAACTAAACCCTCATCCCCCAACCCCTTCCCCCAGAGCATTGGGGGAAGGGGAGTTAGGTATTGTGGCATATTCATCACTCTGAAAGGATGATATGCAAATCGATGGCGAGCATCATGTTGGTGCTCGTCATTATTATCACTCTATGATATATTTAGCAATAAGTGGGATTTGAGGAAAACAGTAGCTTGGTAAAAGCCCAAGATTGTCAGCCCTACAGGAGCTAGAAAGGTGCAGAGTAAGAGACTGATGAGGAGGTGGCGCGCGCGATGAAAGAAATTGATTTCACCGTAGACAGAGCAGTATTTACTTGCCAGAATTGTGGTGCAAAGCGCGATGTTTACTATACATCAGGATTTCTCTATGGAATTGGCTTGTTTCATACAGCGGATGGTAAATATTACTCCTACATCAACCATTTTTACGATTCTGCCAGCGAAGAGGTCGATCAAATACTAGTCAAAATTCTAGGAAAAGACGCTGATAAGAATTACCTATCAAAGTGTTTTAGCAAGGTGTTTGGTGCTGCCTGTGACCCGGTGAACGGTGTAAACCTGGATACGGAGAACTACAAGATCGCATGCATTGCATGTGGCTCTGATCAACTCAAGCGCGATCCGGGGCCGGATGAGATCGTAACAGTCAGGTTTCCTGTGGTCACCCATGAGAACTGGGATAGGCTGAATGGGCAGGAAAAAGAGGATTTGATCCGGCAGGTGTTGAAGAGGAAGGGGTGCCTCTCGCAAGTGAATGATATCAGCATCACAGTGATCAAGACTGTTTGCATATGCCAAAGCTGCGGCGCCATGCGTGATATATATAACATGTCCGGCTTTCTGTATGGTGAAGGGTTTCTGCACACAGAAGACGGAAAGCACTATGTGTACATCAATCACCATGAAGACACCGCGCACCTGGAG
>JAEYYW010000027.1 GCA_023428265.1 Bacillota bacterium
GTATGTAGCCCGGCATGTAGCCATTGGGAGCCGGTGGATATGGTCTCATGCGGATAACCTCCTGATTCAAAGTGGCCAAATGATCCGTTACATTCATATTCTCAGGAGGGGGCGGGTGTTCAAAAGGCTCCCTTGCGGGAGCCTTTGCGCCTTGGCTGATTGTCTGTAATGTTAAATGTTCTTCTCATAGGTTCTATAGACGCGATAGATCCTGGCTCCGGATTTCACTGCGCTGTTTACCGAATAGATGTTGCGCTCGTCAATTGTGGAAATTTCCGCCCACTGATACTTCTTTCGTGCGGCAGCCTGATACACCCGCAGCGCCATCGCGCCGGTGACGGCCTTGTTCTGGAAATCGGGCACCACAAACATCACGATGAGCCTCAAGCCGTCCACAACGGCGCCGGCCACCGGAAAGCCTTTCGCTCGCAGGCGCTCCTTCAATATGCCCAGTGCCGCCGGTGACACTGTGCGGCCGTTCATGCGGCGGATGATCTGATTGTAGTCCGGCATCGCCATCACAAAGCCGATGGCGCGGTCACCGGCGCGGGCCAGATAAATCAACTCCTGATCGGCCATGGATTTGAGCATCTTTGCTTCCGCGCGGATGTCGTCCTCCGTCGGCGGCGCCAGCTGGTCCAGCAGCTCCGGCATGCCGGTGGAGAGCACATAGGTAATGTCTTTCACCTCGCGCTCGAAATGATGGTCCAGGTCCAGCCGATCCACATGGAACCCGAACCGCTCCATGGCGTGATCGCAGATTTTCTGGTATCTCTCCGGGTGAAAATCATTCAGGCTGATGTAAAAGGCATAATGGTCCTGTTGCCTTTGCAGGCCCCAGCCGGTGAAAAGCTTGTCATAATAGGGTGGGTTGTAGGTGCCGAACAGCACCGGCGGGCCGTCAAAGCCCTGCACCAGCAACCCCTTGCCAAAGTCGTCATAGGTATAGTTTTCCGGGCCGACCACCCGGTCCATGCCCCTGTCTTTGAGCCATTTGGCGGCGGTGTCCAGCAGCTTGTCTGCAACAGCCTGGTCGTCCACGCACTCAAACAGAGAGAGATACCCTTGTTTGTATTCCTTCACCCGGTTGAGCTGCTCGTTGGTGCCCACCAGCACCCTGGCCACGGGCTTCCCGTCGCGCCAGGCCATCAGGAAGGCCTGCTCGCCGTTGTCAAACAAGGCGTTGTTGATCCCCATCAGCGCCTTTCGCTGGTCTGCAATCAGTGGTGGCACAAAGTTGGGGTCATTCCGGTAAATCTGCCATGCAAAATGGATAAACGCGCTGATATTCCGGCGCGACCTTTCGAGCTCCCTTACCTCGATCATGGAGCGTCTCCTCTCAAATAACGGAATAGATGATGACACACCTTATATTAGCTTATTTTTTAGTCGAATGGAACCAATCAACCGAAGAAATTATTCTGACCCAATACGGTCAGTTTTGCCGGTTGGATGAGCGAGATAAAAACCCCCTGAATTTGTCATAAGACAACCGTTGTATGGTGCGCAATCCAACATTTTCCAAACTGTTGATATATTAGAATGAGTCCACATATTGATAGGGTAGAGGTTTCCGGTGATGGGCAGGGTGTATCTGGAGCCTGTGTTCGCAGTCAATGCGGTGATGGATTTGCTGGTGCTCACCATCGCCGGCCGCTTATCCGGCCAGCGGGCAAGGCTGCCGAGATACCTGGGCGCGGCGGCGCTGGGGGGGCTTTATGCGGCGGCGGCGCTGCTGCCATTCTGCAGGGTTCTGGAGGGTGTTCTTCCCAAAGCGCTGCTATCTGTTTTGATGGCACTCGTCGCCTGGCGGCTGAAGGGTTGGCTCACGTTGCTCAAGGGCTGGGCGTCCATCGTTGGCGTGACCGCGGTGGGCGGCGGCGTGGCTCTTGCAGCAGAAGTTCTGCTGGACACCGGGTCTCCGGCCGGCACGGTTCGTCTCAGCCACAACGCTTTGCTGCTTGCGCTGTTTGGAGCCGGTGCGATGGTGGCGTTTTCTACGTCGGCGATGCGCAGGCGGGGAGGTATCGGCCAGCGGTTGGCGGTGCGGGTGTGGGTCGGCGGAAAGCGCCTGGAGCTGGACGGCTTGCTGGACACCGGCAATTTGCTGCGGGAGCCCCTATCCGGCCTGCCGGTGATGCTGCTGGACAGGAAGCTGGGCCCACGGATCAGCGGCAGCGATGCGGTGGAGGTGCCGTTTGGCACAGCGGGCCAAGGCGTGACCACGGTGCGGGCTGTGCCGGCGGAGCATGTGGAGGTGCTGCTGCGGGGCCGATGGCGCAACGCCGGCGATATGTATCTTGCGGCAAGCGGCAGCGCGTTTGCCGGTGGGGTGGAGGCGCTTTTGCCGCCGGCGGCAGTGGAATAGCAGAACGACTTGGGAGGTAGGGGCATGGCCAGATTCACCGAATGGTTGAGGGCAGTAGTTTTCCGTTTGGTTGCAAGGCTGCAGGGCGTTTATTACATTGAGGGCAGCCAGCCGCTGCCGCCGCCGCTGAAGCCACGGGAGGAGAGCGAATATCTGCGCAGGCTTCGCGACGGTGACGAAAGCGTGCGGACAATGCTCATTGAACGCAACCTGCGGCTGGTCGTCTATATCGCCCGGAAGTTCGACAACACCGGCGTGGGGTTGGAAGATCTGATCTCCATCGGCACGATCGGGCTGATCAAGGCGGTGAACACCTTTGACCCGGTCAAGAAGATCAAACTGGCCACTTATGCCTCCCGCTGCATTGAAAATGAAATCCTGATGCATTTGCGGCGCAGTGCCCGTGCCCGCAGCGAGGTGAGCTTTGACGAACCGCTGAACACCGACTGGGACGGCAACGAGCTGCTGCTGTCTGATATCCTTGGTACCGATTCCGACCTTGTTTATTCCAGCATCGAGGAAGATGTTGACATGCAACTGCTGCGCATGGCCATGCAGCGGCTGAACTCCCGCGAACGCAACATCATGCAGATGCGCTTTGGATTGTCCGGGCATGCCCGGCGCACGCAGAAGGAGGTTGCGGTGATCCTGGGAATCTCCCAATCCTATATCTCCAGGCTCGAAAAGCGGATTATCTCCAGATTGAAGCGGGAAATGTCCAAAATGGCCTGATACAGAGCTACCTGCCTCCATCCTATGTAGGAGCACTCATCCGTGATGAGTGCTTTGCCGGCAGGATCAGTCGTAGCGCTTCATGTCGCGGTGGTGCTCTTCGATCGGGACCACCTTGACGATCACCTTGAGAGGGAACTCAAACTTGCATTTCTTCTCTTCAACGAAGCAGGGCTTCTTCTTCTTGCACTTGTCCCGCCCGTCGTAATCATACTCGTCGTCCATTTCTCTCTCGTCGTCCCAATCCTTTTCCTCGTCCCAGCCCCTCTTGTCCTCGCGGGGGTTGTAACCATCGTTGCGGCCGTTGCTTTCGATGCGGCGATAGTATGCCATGATGATTCTCCTTTACTGTGATTTGAGCCCACGCTCACTCACATCATATGAGGGCAATCCAAAAGGCGTTCCTCACGGATATATTTGGAGGCCGTGGTGGAGTATATGCCGGGAGATAATGTGCGGGAGAAAAAGCAGCTGCCCGCCGAAGGCGGGCAGCAAGGCGGCAGATGTCCGGTTTTGGTGCGGTCATTCCTCTTCGCATCTGCAATTGAGATCGCCAATCCGCTCCAGCGTGAGTTGGGCGCCAACGGCGGGTGCCACGGCAAGTGTGATCGGTGTGACAACAGAGGAGTTGCGCAGCGTGAGGATGTCGCCCCTCCTCAGATTCAGGGTCACTTTGCCGGATGTCTCCGACGGCACAGTCGCAATGGGGATCGTCGTGGAGGCATCCACGGTGCCGTTCACCGCCAAAGAAATAAAGCCTCCGGCGCCGGCGATGGCGTTCACTCCGTAATACACCTGATACACGCCGGACTTTTGAATCATGACCTGGGGCGTGTTCAGCGTGTGGGTGATGTTTCGGGTCGGCCCGTTGCTGTTTAGCACCACGTCGGTGTTAGGTGCCACAACAAGCGCGGTGGCTGTCAGGGAGAAGAGATAGGCAAAGGCAGACAGTTCCGCCTCGTCGCGCCGCTTCTCCTCATTGTGTTCGTCACGTTTGTTGTCCTCTCTTGGCCAGAACCACCAGGGTGGCGGGCACTTGCACCAATCGATGCAGGGGCCGCATTGGTCGTCTCGCCAATCGTCGTCACAGCGTCTTCTCCGCTTATCGGAATCCTCATAGTCATCGCACCGGCGGTTTTCATCGCAAACACGGCGTCGCTCGCACTCGCGGTGGTCTCTGCCGCAATCGTTTCTGGCTTGCTCATAATACTCTGGTCTTGGCATGCGATATGCTCCTTTCATGCTTTTGAACTGCCATGTAGTACATGATATGAGCATACCAACGGATATGCGAAAGGATATCGTGCAATGAACCATATGGGATCCCTGAAGAGATACAGGATCCGGTGGTGCCACCCTCACCCAACAGATGCTCTTTTCATATGATGTACCATTGGCTACGGTCATGTTTGGAAGGAGGCACTATCATGTCTTTTGAGCCCAAAAACAACCCGAACAGGAAGTTCTGCTATACCTATTGGTGTTATTGTGACTGGTATGATGAATGCCAGAAGAACAAACGCAGCAGAAGAGCCGATGATCACTGTGGTGACGGTTCCTGTGACGTGGAAGCACCCGATGATACACCGCACAGGGCTGCCGGTGACGGCCGCCGTGAAGAAAAGAGGCACCGCAGGCCGCAGGGCGAGCCTTATGAATTCGAAGTGCGGTTTGAGGACGAGGACCAATGGCAAGATGACCGCGAGGCCCGCCGTGGGGATCAGAGCGAGGAGCAAGAGATCGAAATCCGGATGGGACCGAGGGATGAAGAGGAAGAGGATGAGGAAGAGGAAGATTCCCCAAGCCATTCGCATCGGAGTCATGGGCAGAAGCATGTACATGAATATTGGGGCAGCACAAAGCTGTTTGAAAAAGGGCTGGACAGGCACAATCACCGTTTCGCCGGTGTGACCGGTGAAGCAATTTCAGTTCCCGGCGGTCACGTGCATAAGGTCTGGACCAGGACCGATTATTTTGGTCATTTCCATGTGGCTTGCAAGCTGACCGGTCTCGCGATCCCTGTTGGCATGGCTGGAAAGGGAGAGAACAAAAAGCACATCCACCCTGTGGAGGGTTCCACTTCCGTGAGTGACTCTCATGATCACCAGTTTGAGTTCGCCACCCAGATCAATGAGCCGCTGCTGCCTCTGGAGGAGCGCACGCACGAATAACCAACACAGCGGGCAGCTGCATGGTCAGCGGTATTGCCCGCAGCTACATAGGCAACCCCATAAAAACTGCTAAGAGGGTAACTAATCTAGCTTTTATCATTGCTGGGAGCGCATAGATTCCTGTAAAAGGGGCAGTCTTTGTTATTAACATACCATATAGCAAAGTAACGCTTAAAAACTGGGCGCGCGGTATAAATCCTCCCTGTCAAGGCAAACCTATCTGTGGAAGCCTTTTGTGGGAGGAGGTTGGGTATGCCAGGTTACAAGGTGGAGATTTGCGGCGTAGATACGTCTTCGTTGCCCGTTTTATCCAATGCGAAGATGATGGAAATGTTGCCAAGGATACATGCCGGAGACAGACCGGCGCGCGAGGAATTTATCCGTGGAAACCTGAGGCTGGTTTTGAGCGTGATTCAGCGCTTCAGCAACCGGGGCGAGCAGGCAGATGATTTGTTTCAGGTGGGGTGCATCGGCCTGATCAAGGCCATAGATAATTTTGACGTTTCGCAAAATGTGCGCTTTTCCACATACGCCGTGCCAATGATCATCGGCGAAATTCGTCGCTATCTCAGAGACAACAACTCCGTGCGGATCAGCCGCTCCCTGCGAGACGCCGCATACCGGGCGCTGCAGAGCCGTGACAGGCTGGTGGAAAAGCTGATGCGGGAGCCCACTGTGGGTGAAATCGCTGAAGACATGGGGATTGCCCGTGAGGAAGTGGTGCTTGCCCTGGAAAGCATTCAGGACCCGGTGTCGCTGTTTGAGCCCATCTATAATGACGGCGGCGACGCCATCTATGTGATGGATCAGGTCAAGGACGAGAAGAGCCTGGACGAAACGTGGCTAGAGGATCTTTCGGTCAAGCAGGCCGTGCAAAGACTGGGTGACCGGGAAAAGAAGATACTCTATATGCGGTTTTATCAGGGTCGCACCCAAATGGAGGTTGCCGAGGAAATCGGGATTTCCCAGGCGCAGGTTTCGAGGCTGGAAAAGGCGGCGCTGAAAAGAATGCGCAAGACAATGTGATCAATAAGGTTGCTATCCGCACCACCGTTGCATGACGGTGGTTTTTTTGTTCATCGCACTCACGTTTGAATCCACCCACACAACTTGCATAGTTTCCACCAGACTGAATTATCGGATATGACGAAATCCAGCAGAAACCACGCATTTGCGTGAGAAACCATTTTTGTCTTCACATTTTGGGGGTATATACACAGGGATGAGGAAAGAGGGGAGAAGATTCATGGGGAAAAAGCGCAAATCGATCAACCGCCGGGCTTTGATGATGATCGTTCCGGCTGTCCTTGTGTCGCTTGTACTAATCTCATTGCTTGGTTATCAGGCTGCGTACAATATCATCAACAATGAGATCCACAATCGGGTTGAGCAGCAGATGAGCGCGCTCAGCATGACGATTGAGAAGCAGCTTCGACAAAACAGCAGCAGCGCCGTGTCTCTTGCGCGCAGCATTGAAGCCATCGGCGGCGCTATGGATAAGCCTCAGTTTGAAGCCTTGCTAAAAGGCCAGGTGAGTGCCAACCCCGACGCTCTCGGCAGTGGCGTATGGTATGAGCCGCACCGCTATGACAGCAATATCACATATTTCGGACCATATGTTCATCGCGACGGAGACGACCTGATCTATACGGACGAATACAGCACTGAGGAATATGATTATCCAAACAGAGACTGGTTCAAGACCGGCAAGACCACCGATCGGGATTATGTGTGGTCACCGCCCTTTGTGGACCCTGTGCTGAACAAGACGATGGCCACCTGCACGGCACCGTTTTATGACCGGGACGGTGATTTCAAAGGCGTCATCACGGCGAACATTGACCTGACCAGCATGCAGAACCTGATCACCGGCATCAAAGTGGGAGAAACCGGCAGAGTTTTCCTGATGGACAGCGCGGGCTTATATCTGGCCGATGCCGATGCGGCGAAGGTGATGAGTAAAAAGCTGGCGGATGATCCGAACAAAAGCCTCGCGGCTTCAGCCACGACGCTGCTGGCCGGGGATTTCGCAATGGCACTGTATGAGGATGAGAATGGCCTGAACGACGCATACAGTGTCAGGATTGGGGAGACCGGATGGATCCTTGTCATCAGCATGCCTCAGACGGAGCTTTATGCCCCGCTCCGCCAGCTGACGGCAAAGCTTGCGATTGCGGGCGTGATCATTCTTGCCCTCATCAATCTGCTGATCTTCTTCATCATGCGCTCGATCACAAGGCCCATGGGCATTGTGGCCAATCTGCTGGAGAAGGCCAGCCTGGGGGATTTCACCGGCCTGCCACCTCGTAAGTATGCCAGGAGGCGCGATGAAATCGGCCACCTGATCCAGTCCTACGACACAATGGCCCGCAACATCACCGAGCAGGCGGGCGC
>JAEYYW010000105.1 GCA_023428265.1 Bacillota bacterium
CGATTTCTCGGTAGGGGCCGGGCTCTGTACCGGCCCGCATCAAATCCGTCCCGGCTCGTGTTGCTTCTGTGCTGACCGTGGCTGTGCAACCGACTTTGTGTAGGGGCCGGGCTCTGTACCGGCCCGCGTCAATCTCTGCTTTTGTTGTCTCTGTACGGACCGATTTCTCGGTAGGGGCCGGGCTCTGTACCGGCCCGCATCAAATCCGTCCCGGCTCGTGTTGCTTCTGTGCTGACCGTGGCTGTGCAACCGACTTTGTGTAGGGGCCGGGCTCTGTCCCGGCCCGCGTCAAATCCGTTCCTGCTCGTGTTATCTTTGTACTGACTGTAGCTTTGCAATTAACCTTGTTCTCGGTTTGGGCCGGGCTTTGCCCCGGCCCGCGTTCAAGCTTGCGTAATCACCGTTCCTCTGTTGATCACCATCCGCACATCCTTCAGTGCGTTCAGGTCTTCCAGCGGGTCGCCGCGCACCACGACCACATCGGCGGCTTTGCCCGGCTCCAGCGTGCCGGTGACTGACGCCAGTCCGCAGGCGGCAGCGCCATTTTTGGTCAACGCCGTGATCAGCTGCAGGGGCGATAACCCGGCCTGCCGGAGCAGCTCCAGCTCACCGAACGGCAGGCCTGGCTTGTACCACGGCTCCTCCGGCTCCAGATAGTCGTCACCCACGGCAATCCTCCCGCCGGCCGCCGCAAAGCGCTGTGTGTTTTCCATGGCGGTGGCCAGAAACGGCGCGCCAAATTTTTCCTGAAACATCCGGTACATCGTCAAAGTGGGTGTGAGCATCACGCTCCGCTCGATCATGAGCGCAATCAATTCGTCGTCCATCCGGTCATAGGGGGCGTGTTCGGCGTTTGTAATGCCTGCTTCCACCAATGTGCGCAGCGGCCCGCTTTGTGAAAGGTGTGCGGCCACTTGTAGTCCCAGGCTTCGCGCTTCCTCACAGATTGCCCGGAGCAGCTCCGGCGTGAGCGTGGGCAGCGCTGTGTCCGGGCTGTATCCCAGCTCCAGCGAGGTCTTGATGAAATCGACGCCGGCGTGGTGGGCGTGCCGCACGGCTTGGCGTGCTTCCCGCTCCGAGGTGATGGCGATCGGCGAAATGCCGCCATAGCCGCCGGGGGCTGAAAGAAACTTGCCCGGGGAAGCAATTCGGGGGGTGTTACCTGCGGCGTTCAATGCATCCCGCCGCTGCAGCACGGCATCCAGGCTGCTGCCGCTGAGCGCGCCCATATCGCGCACGGTGGTGACACCGGCTGCCAGGCAGGCTTCCAGCCAGGGGAGCTCATAATCGGGCAAGTCCTGCCCGGCCAGTTGCTTAAAGCCCGGGTGGGCGTGGGCATGCACGAAACCGGGCAGCACAGTGCAGCCGGTGATATCAATGGCTTCAACGTTTGGGTTGTCAGTTGCAATGGATTCGATTTTTCCAGCAGAAAGAATCAAAGTGCCTGCGTAAGGCGCGGCGCCGGTGCCATCCAGAAGCATACCGCCCGCCAATGCAATCTTGCGCATACGGACCTCTTTTTTTCTTATCAGTATATCACAATGGGGATATGATGTGGTTGGAGCTTTTCAGGCCTGCTCTTTAGCGCACCCCTGCCGTCGCCTCCGGCACCGGCTGGGCGGTGGGTGGTGTTTCGGTGTTTCTCGGCGGGAACAGTCCGTCGAAGATGCCGCCCCAAGGGGAGCCAGGCTGCCCCGTCGGCTGGTTGGTCGCCGTCACCGTCACGCTGACGGCGTTGGTCGGGTTGCCGGCCACGTTGAGGTCCGGATGCACCGGGCTCACGTAATAGCTGTAGGTGCCCGGCAGCACGGAGGCGTCCTCATAAGTCGCGATGGAGCCGGCGGCGCCCTTGATTTCCGTTATCTTTTCCGTCCTGCCATACTCATTGATGCGGTAGACGTCATAGCGGGCGAAGTCCTGCACCATCAAAAACGAGAGCAGAGGGTATCCCCGTTCCGATAAGACCACATTGAAGCCTGTGGGTGTGACTGGTGTTTGCCAATACTGTGAGACTTCTGTGGGAGCCTGTGTCTTTGGGAAGTATTCATATAGCTTTTGCTCTTCCGGCGTCAGCGGTGAGGCCAGCAGGATTCGGCCGGTTTGCTCCAGCGCGAGCCTGTCCAGCGCCAGCAATGTCACGCTTTCTGGCATGCGAAACTTCGGCGCGGCGGTATTGCTGTAAAGATATGTATAGACTTCCTTGCACATCTGCGCCGGGTTGGTGCCGCCGATCGTGCCGGTGGAGAGGTAATGGTCCTTGTCGGTGCGGTCAAACCCCATCCAGCAGACCACCACGTAATCGGGGTTGTAGCTGGCCAGCCACACATCCTTGTTGCCGGAGTCCCACGCCACGGTGCCGGTTTTTGCGGCCAGCGGGATCTTGTTGAAGTTCAGAAGCTTGGCCGTGCCGCTCACTGCCGCGTTGTGCAGGATGTCGGTCATGATAAAGGCCGTGGCGTCGCTCATCACAACCTTTGTGGGGTATGGGTTTTCATAAATCACAATGCCGTCTGAGTCCACAATCTTTTGCACGAAACTGGCTTTGGAGGCGTTGCCCCCATTGGCGAAGGCCGTATAGGCGGAGGCGAGCGTAATGGGCGCCACACCTCTGGTGAACCCGCCCAGACCGATTGCCAGGCTGTTGTCTTCCGGGTCAAAGGAAATGCCGGCACTGCCCGCGAAATCCTTTGCGGAGGAAATGCCGATGTTGTTGAGCACCCGCACCGCCGGTATGTTGATGCTGCGCACCACTGCCTGCCGCAGCGTGACCCAGCCGCTGTATTTGCCCCCGGCGTTCACCGGCTTGTAGCCGTTGAAATCCACCGGCGCGTCTTCGATCATCGTGGCGGGGTTGTAGCCGAACCGGTCGATCGCCGGGCCGTAGACAAGCACCGGCTTGATCGCCGAGCCGGGCTGGCGCAAGGAGGAGGTTGCGCGGTTCAGGCCCTGCCTGGCGGTGTACTCCCTGCCACCCACCACGGCCCTTGCCGCCCCTGTTTTCGCGTCCAGCACCACCAGCGCGCCCTGCACTTCTGTGCCGTCTTTCGCGTTAGCGGGGAAAAGGTCGGCATCCCCCATCAGTTCGTCGCACTTTATTTGCAGCGCGGCGTCCATTGTGGTGTAGATGTGGTAGCCGCCGGAAATCAGATCCTCCCTGGCAATGCCGGTGAGCTCCGCCGCTTCGTTTTCTGCCGCGTCGATGTAGAAACCATAGTTGGGGTTGGTTTTCGACTGCAGCTTCAAATGCACTTCCTCGGCCTTGGCGTCCTCCATTTCCTTTTCGGAGATGAAGCCATAGTTGTGCATCAAGCCCAGAATCAGGTTTCTGCGCTGCACCGACTTATCCATGTTCAGGTGGGGCGCATAAATGCCCGGCCCTTTCAGCACGCCGGCCAGCAGCGCGCCTTCCGCCAGTGTCAGCTTCGATGCGGGCTTGCTGAAGTAGCTCTGCGACGCGGCCTCAATGCCGTAGGCGCCGTTGCCGAAATAGACGGTGTTCAGATACATCTCAAGGATCTCGTCTTTGGAATACACCTGCTCCAATTGTATCGCCAGGCGGGCTTCCTGCAGCTTTCGCGTCAGCGTTTTCTCGTTGGTCAGATGGGTGTTTTTGATCAGCTGCTGGCTGATGGTGCTGCCGCCCTGTGTCTTGCCCTTGGTGATGTCGGTCCATGCCGCGCCCAGAATGCGCTTGATGTCCACGCCGCGGTGGCTGTAAAAGCGGACGTCTTCGGCGGAGATGAAGGCCTCCTGCACCTGCTTGGGCACCTCAGACAGCGGGATGTTGGTGCGGTTTTGGCCGCCATACAGCCCGCCCGCCACGTTTCCGTCCTTGTCGTAGAAAATCAGCGTCTGCGCCTGGTTTTCCAGCTTGGACGGATCGAAGTCTTTCCAGTTGGTCTTGTTGATCAGCGTGATGAACCAGATGATGCCCACCGCCATCAGGAGCAGGAACACGGCCGCTGCGATCTTCAGCGCCTTCTGGATCCTGCTGCGCAACTTGCTGATTGGCTTGCCGTCAGGCTTGGGCTTTGCCAAGGGAAACCTCCGGTTGTTGGTTTTCGTCGGAATTTAGCATGCCCAGCCGTCACTGAAACATGTCAGGTTGTTTGTTTGGCAAAGCGCTGCAGTTGCCGCTTGCGCATGGTTTGCCGGCGGCGGCGCATGCTAACCTTAACTTTCACATGGCGGGAGAATGCATGAAAGCCGTAGTGATCATTGTTTTGCTGATCGGGGTTTTGGTGATCTATGATTTTTGGCGCGGATGCCGGGTGTCTGTGCGTGCATGCCTGTATGGAGATAACCTCGAGGCCCATATGCTGTTTCTTCCCCCCGCGTTTGACATTTTTCTCCGCGTGCAGGGGGGATCGCCCATACTTCACATCGCATTGTTTCGCTGGGATTTTTTGCAGATTCCAGTCAAAAGAAGGAAGCGGGCCCGCAAGAAAATCAGCATGATGCGCATGGCCCGGTCTTTGGCAATCAGCCGGATCACAGTGGAGACGCGCTTTCGGTTTTCCGACCCTTATCTCACGGCGATGGCTTGTGCGGCGGCCGGCGCGGCGGCCCGGATGCTTCCGGTTGACAGCTTTGCCCTGGAACCGGTATTTTTCCCCGGCACGGCGCAGCTTGATTTTGTCGCACATGCCCGCCTCAAAGTCGGGAAGACTATTCTAAACTACCTAAAGGACAAGCCTTGAAAGGAGCGCAACATGGAACATGAATTCGGGCAGGGTCAGGGGTTGACCCAATATGTGGACACGCTTTTCAACAATATGAAAAGCTTCGCTCAGGATGACGGACTGATTGGCAAGCCGGTGGTGCAGGGAGACAAGACGTTTCTTCCGGTCATCTCCGTCACACTGGGTTATGGCGGCGGAGACTCTCAGAGCAGGGCCAATGCCAACAACGCCGCCGGCAAGAGCGGCAACATGTTTGGCGACGCAGTGGGTGTGGGCGCCAAGCTTTGCACCGACGCCGTGATCGTGATTGACAAGGAGAATGTGATGCTTGCACCGATCTCGGCCAAAGGCAGCATGAACCAGATGATAGACAAGATCCCTCAGATCATCAACAGCATGAGCGGCAGCGGGCAGCAGGGCGGCCAGCAGCAACAGGCGCAGCAGCAACAGACGCAGCAGCAGAACAAGGCATATTAAGGGCGTGGGCCCAATCACGGCAAAAAAACCTCCGGCGAAACCCGGAGGTTTTTCTTTTTTTATTTTGTCTTGTAGCAAAGGTTACCGATTTTGTAGCATCGTTGCAATATGATACCTGTGAAGGCATTGGTTACCAATCGCCACAATAAGGAAGTTGAGGTGTGATCAATGGGTAAGCAACTGACAGAAAAAGTAACCTGGGTGGGCAAGGTGGACTGGGCGCTGACCAAATTTCACGGGGACGAGTATTCCACGCACAAAGGCTCCTCCTACAACTCATATTTGGTTCGTGACCGGAAGACTGTGCTCATTGACACGGTGTGGCAGCCGTTTGACAATGAGTTTGTGCGCAACCTCAGGCAGGAGATCGACCTTGACAAAATCGACTATATCGTAGCCAATCATGCGGAGATCGACCACAGCGGCGCCCTGGCAGAGCTGCTCCGGGAGATCCCGGGCACCCCGGTCTATTGCACGGCCAACGGGATTAAATCCCTGAAAGGCCATTATCATGAGGACTGGAATTTTGTCCCTGTGAAGACAGGAGACACACTGGACCTTGGGGAGAGCAAGCTCGTGTTTGTGGAGGCGCCGATGCTGCACTGGCCGGACTCCATGTTTACTTATCTGACCGGGGAAAGCATCCTGTTCAGCAACGACGCCTTTGGCCAGCATTACGCTTCGGAATCCCTTTACAATGACCGGGTGGATCAGGCGGAGCTTTCTCACGAGGCGATCAAATATTACGCCAACATCCTCACTCCCTTCAGCCCCCTGGTCACGCGTAAAATCAATGAAGTGCTTGGCTTCGGCCTGCCCGTGAGCATGATCTGCCCGAGCCACGGCGTGATCTGGCGGGATGACCCCACCCAGATTGTGACGCAATATTTGAAATGGGCTGATAATTACCAGGAAAACCAGATCACGCTGGTCTATGACAGCATGTGGGATTCCACGCGCAAGCTGGCGGAGTCCATCATCCGGGGCATCCGCAGCGCCGATCCCGATGTCACAGTGAAGCTCTACAACTCGGCCAAGGAAGACAAAAACGACATCATCACCGAAATCTTCAAATCCAAGGCCATCCTGGTGGGATCCCCCACAATCAACAATGGTTATCTGAATTCCATCGGCGGGCTGCTGGAGATGGTTCGCGGGCTGAAGTTCAAGGGGAAGAAGGCGGCGGCCTTTGGCAGCTATGGCTGGAGCGGTGAGGCTGTCAAGCAAATTACCGATCAGCTGGCCCATGCCGGGTTCGGGATCGTAAACGACGGCATCCGGACTCTTTGGGTGCCCGATGCCGGGGCGGAGCAGGACTTTGTGGCTTATGGCGAGCAGTTTGTGAAGGCAATCGCCGCCCCGGCATCCTGAAGGCGCACGGATTCGTGTTGAAAACCGCCAGGGGATGCAGTATCATCAGAATAAAACTTGTCCGGAAGAAAACCAATGAGACTCCAACTCTTCAAAGGCAAGCACAACCCCGGCCCGGCCGCTCTGGAGTTCTTCAAGTATATCGGCCCGGGCCTGCTGGTTACGGTGGGTTTCATCGACCCGGGAAATTGGGCCAGCAACATCGCGGCCGGCGCAAGCCATGGCTACAGCCTGCTGTGGATGGTGACGCTTTCCACGCTGATGCTGATCCTCCTGCAGCATAACGCCGCCCATCTGGGCATCGTGACGGGCAAATGCCTTTCGGAGGCCGCCACAGAGATCATGCGGCCCTGGGTGCGCAACACCGTGCTGGGCAGCGCGATGGCCGCGTCGGTTTCCACGGCGCTGGCCGAGCTGCTGGGCGGCGCAATCGCGCTCAACATGCTCTTCGGCCTGCCGCTTGCGGCGGGCGTGGTGATCGTGATGGCTTTTGTGCTGTTCATGCTCTTCACCAACTCCTACCGGCGGATCGAGCATGTGATCATCGGCTTTGTGTCGGTGATCGGGTTTTCGTTTCTGTATGAGCTCACACTGGTGCACATCGACTGGCCCGCTGCCGCCCACGGCTGGGTCACGCCATCGGTGCCGAAGGGGTCGCTGCCCCTGATTATGAGCGTGCTGGGCGCGGTGGTGATGCCGCACAACCTGTTTCTGCACTCTGAGGTGATCCAGAGCCGTCAATGGAACTTGCAGGATGAAAAGGTGATCCAAAGGCAGCTGAAGTATGAGTTTGCCGACACGCTCTTTTCCATGGGTGTGGGCTGGGCGATCAACAGCGCGATGATCCTGATGGCGGCCACCACGTTTTTTGGAAGCGGCAGTGCCGTCACCGAGCTTGGGCAGGCGCAGGTGCTGCTCAAGCCGCTGCTTGGCGGCGCGGCCTCCGTGGTGTTTGCGCTGGCGCTGCTCTTCTCCGGGCTTTCCAGCAGCATCACGGCCGGCATGGCAGGCGGCAGCATCTTTGCCGGTATTTTCTCCGAGCCCTACAGCATCAAAGACAGCCACTCCCGCACCGGTGTGCTGATCACGATACTGGCAGCAGCGGCGGCGATATTGCTGATATCCGACCCGCTGAAAGGTTTAATCTATTCCCAAATGTTTTTGAGCATCCAGCTTCCCATCACGATCTTCTCGCAGATTACCCTCACGTCCAGCAAAAAGCTGATGGGAAAGCACGCCAACACCGGGGTGGAAAAGGTGCTCCTCTGGGCTGCAGGGCTTGTGGTTGCAGGCCTCAATGTGGCGTTGCTGGTCAGCCTGATCACCGGCATTTGAGTGGCTGCGGCAATTCGGGCAATACCGGCATTGTTTGCCGTCTTGTGGCAAAAACTGGTGTGCGTGCGGTCACCAACGTTTTTGCATGTTCTGTTATAATAAACGCAAACGCGGCTCTGCCGCGCAGGAAGCCGGGTGATTTTGATGCAACGTTATGATGTAATTGTGATTGGAAAAGGGCCGGCCGGGTTGTCGGCCGCGGTATACACAGCCAGAGCCAATCTGAAAACGCTGGTGTTGGGCAAGGATGGCGGCTCGCTGGAAAAAGCCGATGTCATTGAGAATTATTTCGGTTTCGGGCAGCCGGTGAGCGGCAAACAGCTTCTGGGGGCAGGCCATGAGCAGGCTGCAAGGTTTGGCGCCGTGCTGCTGGACGATGAGGTGACCTCCGTGGATTTTGGCGACGGATATGTGGTGCGCACCCAGTCCGGCGAGTATGAGGCTCCGGCCCTGCTGATCGCCACGGGCAAGGCGCCCAAACGGCTTTCGGTGCCTGGCGCTAAGGAGCTGGAAGGGCGCGGCGTGAGCTTTTGCACCACCTGCGACGGTTTTTTCTATAAAGGGAAAAAGGTGGGAGTGCTCGGCAGCGGCAACTTCGCCGTGCACGAGGCGCTGGAGCTTTTGCATTTCACCAATGACATCACAATCTATACCAACGGCAGGGAGCCTTCCTTCACCGGCGAGTATCGCGACAGGGTCAGCCCGTTCCGGGTGGACACAAGCCCGGTGGTGAGGCTGAACGGCGCCGACACGCTTTCTGAAATCGTGACGGCGGAGGGCGCCCAGCCCCTGGACGGCCTGTTTATCGCGCTGGGCGCCGCATCCAGCGTTGATTTCGCGACCAAGCTCGGTGTGGAGACACTGGATGGCTCCCTTGTGGTGGACAGCCGCCAGCGCACCAACCTGGAAGGCATATATGCCGCCGGCGATTGCTGCGGGGGCTTCAAGCAGATCTCCACCGCCGTGGGCCAGGGTGCGGAAGCCGCCAACAGCATCATTGAGTTTGTCCGCCAGAAGAAGCGGGAGTCGGCACCGGTCTGACACTGGGAGCGGGAATGGCTTGCCCCCTCTCATTGAGGGGGATGCCGCCGTGCGATCAAGGCGACAGGGGGATTTTAGTTCAACGGCCCGTCGGTCGGTTCCGGCTTGTTTTTCTTGTTGTAGCCCAATCCGTTGCAATAGACCGGAGCGCTTGGGTCTGGCACGGCGGGGTTCACGCCAATCATCAGCAGGTCCGGCAATGACCGCTGCTCGCCGTTGTCCTCACCGGGCGCCTGCTTGTAGAGCTGCTCGCCCAGAAACACAATCGTGGAGGAGTGGCCCCCGTCCAGATTGTAGGCCACCTGGCAGCCGTTATCCACATACAGCTTTGCCAGCTGGTTGAGGCTCACACCCACATGGTTCACGATGATGATGTAGTGGCCCTTTTCCACCATGCCGATGCTGGCCCGCCAGTTGTGGTTGCGCAGGCGGTGTGTGGCCACTGATTTGTGCACCTTGCCATCCTTCACGAGGATCGGCCCGAACGCAAAGGAATCCTTCACGCCCATGTCCAGCAACTGCTGGGCGGTCACCTCGCCCGGCTCATACACCCGGAGCTCCCCGTCGGGCATCACAGCCATCGTGGGGGCCTTCTTTTTGTCATGATACACCTTGCCGCCCCGGATCATCACACCCTTGGGGTTGCCGGAGTGGGTCACATAGTCGCCGGTGATGCCCAGCACGGCGTCGTTTTGCCGCGCAATCAGATAGGGCAGCGCCTTCTTTTTCCCGTTGGTGTCTTGATATGCGAAACCGCCGAAGGGAAGCGGCCCCCGTGAATAGATTTCCGCAAAGAAGTAGGGCGTCTTGCCCAGCTTCTTCAGCTCAATGTGCACGCTTAGCGTTTCGTCACGATAGTCCCAGGGCCCCTTGTCCTGATTGGCCACGGTGACCCACGCGCCGCCGGTTGTGAAGTGCTCCGCCCAAGGGTCCGGCGTGGGCGTGGGAGAGGGGGTTGGCGTGGGCGTGGGTGTGGCGGTGGGAGACGGTGAGGGTGACGGGCTGGCGGTTGGAGAGGGCGAAGCCGTTTGCGTGGCGGTGGCTTCCGCGCCTGCGCTGTGCCTTGGCTCGGCCAGCGCAGAGCAGCCTGCGAGCATCGCCAGAATCAACGGCGCGGCCAGCGCGCGGGTGAGTTTGTTCCTGTTCATTTTATGGGTCTCCGATCTGATTGGGTGCGATTTTTTAGACGCGCGCAGAACCCCGGATGTTCCCCGTGGGGAAGCGCCGCCGGCAAGGATTATTTGCCAGCTCCGTTTCTTTCAAACCTGGTGCGCACCAAATCAGCATATCTTTATGCAAGGTAATGCGCAATAACATCAGCAATGGTAATGTTTGGGGGCAAACCCCGAAAATGGAAAGTACCGCGTGGAGACGCTCTCGTGATATTGGAAGTTCATTTTTTCACTGTCGCCAGAAAGGACTGCAGGGTCTGCCCTTCTTTCTTCTCATCCTTGCCGCCCCGGCCCAACCGGTCGCAGAGCACCAGCAGCGCCAGTTCGTCGGCGTCGGTATGGCTGCGCAAACCCTCCAGATCAGCCTGCGGCATCCCTTTTTCCACGTAGAGCACCTGCATGTGATAAAGGATCAGGCTGCATACCCGCTCAATGAACGCCTCGTCGCCGGTGCATTCCCGCAAGAACTCCCGTGCCAGAGCCGCGCCCACCTTGTCATGGTCATAGCTTGTGAGCTTGCCTTTGCGCATTTTGGTGGTGGGCGCCTTGCCCACGTCGTGCAGCAGCGCCGCCCAGAGGAATGTCCTGGCGTCGCGGCTCTCCGTCCTGCGCTTTGCGGCTTCGTCCACCACCAGCATTGTGTGGTTCCACACCGACCCTTCCGGGTGGTGCTTCGGAGACTGCGGCGTGGCGCGGAGCTTCAGCAGCATCGAAAAGGGATGCTCCTCCAGCCGCCCGTCTCTGCGGGCGCGGTTCAGCCACGCCGACGGCGCGTCGTCTTCCAGCAGGTGACGCTCCATTTCTTGAAAAAGCGCCGCTTTGCCTGCTGCGTTGTTGCCGCCGGCCTCATTTGGTGCTTGCCGTGTTGTGTTTTCCTTATCGTTCATGGGTGTAACATGGGTGGGTTTTGCCGATGCTATGCAAAAAAGTTGCCCGCCCTGTTTGCCTGCAAGCTATGGTTATGATACGATATTCCCGCGCAGTATGCGAAACCTGCCGGAAAGAGGAGACTCATGGATCAGTATAACAAGCTCTATCACGAACTGATCAAGGCCGCCGCCGAAAACCATCTGGAGCAGACCGTGCGGGAGCTGCAAAACAGCCCCGAGGCCGCAGAGGCCGGTCTGGAGCAATTGCTGCATCCGGAGAATGAGGCGCCGGTGGTAAAGCTACCCGGCGATTGCGACTGCGACTCCGAAAACCCCACAAACTGCCAGCTGAGCTGCCTGTTTTCCGCCATCAAGCGCGACGAGCAGGGCAAGATCATCATCTCCACCCAAGACTGCGTGGGCTGTGCCGACTGCATCGAAAGCTGCGTGGAGGGCAAGTTCCAGGAGCGTCATGATCTGCTGCCGATCTTTGAGACATTGCGGGAGGGCCGCGTGCCTGTCTATGCGATGATCGCGCCGGCTTTCATCGGCCAGTTTTCCGAAGAGGTGACCGTGGGCAAGCTGCGCCACGCATTCAAAAAGATGGGCTTCCAGGGCATGGTGGAGGTGGCGCTCTTTGCCGATATCCTCACCCTCAAGGAAGCGTTGGAGTTTGACCGGCTCATCAAGGATGAGAAGGACTTCCTGCTCACCAGTTGCTGCTGCCCGATTTGGGTGGCGATGATCCGCCGGGTCTATAGCACGCTGGCCAGCCACATCCCGCCGTCGGTTTCGCCGATGGTGGCCTGCGGCCGGGCCATCAAGAAGCTTCACCCGGAGGCCAAGACCGTGTTTATCGGCCCGTGCCTGGCAAAAAAAGCCGAGGCCCGCGAGCCGGATGTTGCCGACGCCGTGGATGTGGTGCTCACGTTCCAGGAGGTGGAGGAGATCCTCAACATTATGAAGATCGACGTGGCGGCGCTGCCTGATGAGGAGCGTGACCATTCCAGCACCGCCGGGCGCATCTATGCCCGCACCGGCGGCGTGAGCCGGGCCGTGGAAAGCACGCTCGTGAAATTGAAGGGCCACCGTAACATCCCGCTGAGGGCCACGCAGGCCGAAGGCGTGAAGGGCTGCAAGGCGCTCCTGGAGCGGGTGCAGGCCGGAGACATTGACGCCAACTTCCTGGAGGGCATGGGCTGCATCGGCGGCTGCGTGGGCGGGCCCAAGGCGATGATTGACCGGGAGCTGGGCAGGCAGCATGTGAATGATTATGGCGGGAAGGCAAGCTATGCCACACCGGTGGACAACCCCTACACCTTTGAGTTTTTGAGGAGGCTGGGGTATGACTCGGTGGAGAGCCTGATGGGGGAGGATAGTATGTTTGGGAGGGAGTTTGGGGGGAAGTAGATAGTTATTGCAAAGCATGTTTTTGTCTAGCTAGATGCTTAGGATCAATCATTTTCTACTTTTGACCATTTACTAGATGCTGTAGTGTTTCTTAGGGTGAACCACATCATTATGTATGTTGAGATTTGGCAACACAAAATTTGTGTTGCCAAATTTTTGAATGTGTGGTAAGATTAACTTACAAATGAAAGGAGGCATCACCATGCTCACCGAATTGGGTAAAGTATTGAGAAAAATGAGAATAGATAAGGGCGAGCTGCTTAAAGACATGGCTGACAAACTTTCAATCTCTCCTTCATATTTATCTGCAATTGAGTCTAGCGAGAGAAACATTCCAGACGGTTTTATAAAGAAGGTGATTCATGTATACAAACTCACACTAAGTGAGGCAAGAGAGATTGAGACGGCTGCACAAAGATCTATAAAGGAGGTGAAGTTTGATTTAAGCCAAAAGAGCCAAACGCATCGAGAAGCCGCTATATTGCTTGCTAGGAAGTTTGATTCATTGGATGACTGTCAGTTGGAAGCTTTTATTAAACTGCTAAAGAAAGGAAGTGATGACTAAACATGAGTGGTCAGAAGTATATGGCTTTACCTAAGAGTAGAAACAGCTTGCGCGACCTAGCCTTCCGTCTGAGGGCACGATTTGGAATGCAACATGAGTGGGAGTTTCCGATCGTTGAATTCTTCGAGTTGGTATTTTGCGTTGTCTGGGATTACGACCTTAGAGTTATTCATCCGCTATGCATGCCGGAGAACCATGCGGATACAGACCCGTGTAATCGGATTATCAGGATTAGGGAGGATGTATACACTGGCGCAATAAGTGGTCATGGCAGAGACCGATTTACAATAGCTCATGAGATAGGCCATGTTTTGCTTGAGCATGACGCACCTACCCTTGCCCGAATTGATCCAAGCGTTAGTGTTCCAGCATATAAGGATCCTGAATGGCAAGCAAATGCTTTTGCAGGTGAATTGCTTATGCCGTACCATCTCGCAAGAAGCTGTTCTGTCGATGAGATTGCCTCCCGATGCAAGGTCACAACAGACGCTGCCCGAACTCAATGGAAAGCATTCCATAAAGAGTAGATGGGAGAGCGATATGTGTTTATATAAAAAAGCACCGGACTGCATTTTGTCCGGCGCGGGGTTGAGTGGGTTTGGTCATGACCCGATTTCTCAGAATCATGATACCAAGATAATGACGTCTCGCAAGCTCATTATATCATGCTTCTATGGAATTGCAACTCCGTGTCTGATGACCGGAGGAATATGTGATAGGTTTCCTTAACTCGCCATCAGTCGGAAAAACCAGACTTGTTTTTTGTAAATCCTACATCAATCGCTGGACCAAGAAACGAATGGTTGCCGCTGAGTACGGCTATAAGGCCTGGGCGTTTTATGTCAAAGATGATTTGCTCGTAGGATAAGACGAACACTTGTATCTCTTCATGCGATGGAAGATTTCTTGGGTTTTTCATCGCTGAGGGGAGAAATAAGAAAGGAGTTTTCTATGAAAACGTATAAACCAGGTGAAAGGTCTCCAATATCTGCTCAGTATATTATCATTGGGCCCCGAGGGGGCAATACTGGTCAGGAGAGGACTTCTATTCAAGGTAAGATACTACCTCCTACACCGAAACCTGGCCAAGTGTATATGCCTATAGATCCGACAAAAAACGGAGCTGGTAAGCCTAAGTAACTGCATCCAATCTTTAGCCCTCTTCACATTGATGTTGAAGAGGGTTTCTTTTTTGTGCTCTAGATAACCCTTATGTATACACCTCCCCACACCTGTCAATACTTGTATGTATAAGGGCCCCGGCAGTGCCGCCCTCTGTGCGGCCAGTGACGAAATTTGACTGCTTTTGCCGAACCGCACGTTGCGCCAAAAGCACCCATCTTTCGATGCAGGGCAACGCCGGGCCCCCATGGAATACTGAGTAGCCTTTGGGGAAGGAGGGATTCCTTTGACGGTGAGGGTGGAGGAAAAGGAAGGCGTGCTGGTGGCATGGCTGGCCGGCGAGCTGGATCATCATGCCGCGGCCGATGTGCGCGAAACGCTGGACAGGGCATTGAACCGCAAGCCGGCCAGAAGGGTCGTGCTGGACATGTCGCGGCTCACGTTTATGGACAGCTCCGGCATCGGCGTGGTGCTGGGCCGCTACAAAAAGGTGAAGGAGGCCGGTGGCAGCATGGCTGTGCGGGGCCTTTCAGACAAGATGGACAGGATCCTCAAGCTTGCGGGGATCTATTCGGTTGTGGAGCGGGAGTAGGCCGGAGGAGGGACGAATGATGAGGGGAAAAAATTACATGCGGCTGGAAATTCCGGCAATGTCGGAGAACGAGAGCTTTGCCAGGGTGGCTGTGGGTGCGTTTATGACGCGGCTGAACCCCACACTGGAGGAGATTTCAGATGTGAAAACCGCCGTGTCGGAGGCGGTGACCAACGCCATCGTGCACGGCTATGAAAACAGCCCCGGTGGCGTGGTTGTGATCGCCGCAGAGGTGACCGACGGCGAGCTGCTGGTGGAAATCACCGACACCGGGCGGGGCATTGCAAACAACGCTGAGGCGATGCAGCCGTTCTTCACCTCCCGACCGGAGATGGAGCGGTCCGGCATGGGCTTCACGGTGATGCAGACATTCATGGACGCGTTGGAAGTGAAGTCCGCCGTGGGCCATGGCACCACGGTGACCATGCGCAAGAGGCTTGCGCCGCTGCAGGCCGAATCCGCCCAGAGCCACGAGGCTGCCGGGCGGGACGAAAGGCCCGCCGCCGGGCTGGGCAACTGAAATGAACCAGGCGCCGGCCACCAGCCCTGTGCTCCGCGACACGATCGAGCTCATCAAGCGCGCCCGTGCCGGCGACACCGAGGCTGAGGAACAGCTCATACGGGAAAACATGGCGTTGGTGCACAGTGTGGCCAAGCGCTTCCGCGACCGCGGCGCCGATTATGAAGACATCTTCCAGATCGGCTGCGTGGGCTTTGTGAAGGCGGTTAAAAACTTTGACCTGAGCTACAACGTGTGCTTTTCCACCTATGCCGTGCCGATGATCATGGGCGAGATCCGCCGCTTTTTACGTGACGACGGGCCCATGAAGATCAGTCGCTCCATCAAGGAAAAGGCCCGGCTGCTGCTTGCGGTGCAGGAGCGGCTGAGCGAGCGGCTGCAGCGGGAGCCCACCGCCAGCGAAATTGCCAGCGAAGCCGGCATCGCTGCGGAAGACATTTCCTACATTCTGGAAGCGATGAACCCCATCGGCAGCATTGACGAGGAGCTGAACCCCGGTGCTGAAAACCCGATCAAGACCATTGACCGCGTGCCCGACGAAGAAAGCCACCCGGACAGCCAGATTGACCGCATCCTCATCAAGGAACTGCTGTCCACGCTGGAGCCCCGGGAGCGGCAGATCATCGTGATGCGCTACTTCCAGGAGAAGACCCAGAGCGAGATCGCCGAGGCCATCGGCGTGTCGCAGGTGCAGATATCGAGGCTGGAGGGCAAGATTTTGAGCAAGATGCGCGGGTTGATGTCGGGGTGAGTGTCAGCGCAGCGGTTTATCGTAGTAATCCTTATACCAGTAGTCATAATATGGATTGTTCCATACTGTGCCGTCGGTGTACTCCACAAAGGTAACACAGGCAATCACTTTCTTCATATACTTGTTATCAAATTCCCATGTTTCCCATCCGTATCCGCGGCCAAAGGTGCTTCCGGGGCGCACTTTTCTTTCTGCATACCCTGAGCTATCGAAGGTAAACTCACCTTTTGCATCATAGCAAAACCAGGTTACCTCATATCGTTTGATCGTCTTCTTGGAGTTGTTTTTGATCACGACCTCGATGTATTGGTTGATAAAGCCGGCTCTCGAGCGGGCGCTCACCACAACCACCTGTTGGTTCTTCTTCGCATCGGCTTTCTTCTTTGCTTTTTCCGCGGCGATCTTCGCATTGTTCAGCTTTGTGTATTTGGCAATCGCGTCTGAGATTTCCTTGTCTTTGTTATCAAAGTATGTCTTAAGCAGGCTGTTCAAAACAGTAATACATGTTTCGTAGTTTTTCTTCTTTGCAAAACCATCTGCTTCTGACAGGACTTGTTTTTTTAATTCATTCAGCTTCTCATAATAAAGCGATTGCGCTACCACATACTCATCATCAGAATCAATGACCATTTTTAACTTGGCAAGCCCGTCTTTCAGTTTGCCTTCGCTGAAGTAGTCTTTTGCCAGTTGGAATGCGTCTCTGGATGCCTTCAATGCTTTCAGACGAATGGAAACAGTCTCTTTTTGTTGATCAACTTCCTTACCAGTGACTTCTCCCAGCATCTCCAGAGCGGTTTCATAATCCAGTTTTCTCGTTTCATACCCGCTTTGTATCGCCGCCAGATAACCCAGACTGAGTGCCGTGCGCGCCTGCGCGACCGTCTCCGGCGGCAGCACTGCCATCGCCTCAATCTTGCCGGCCTCCGCCATCGCCGCGGCATACTCATAGGGGGAGGCCGCAAAGCCCTCCTTGACCCGCTCCAGGTGGTTGGAGCAGAGCTTCTTCTTCGCGCCCAGCACCTCATCCCGGGCAAAGCTCAACACCTGCATGTTGTTGAGCTCCTCAGTGGCTGCGTCAAAGCTCTTGCTGCTCGCTCTGTATTCGTCTTCAAGTTGTGCAATGCGGTCTTGCGCAAGGCCGAGGAGCTTCCTCGTCTGCCTGTCGTCAATGACAAAGTGCTCCTGATAGAGTTCCTCGGCTTCGGCATAGCTGCCGGTGCGTATGCATTCTTCGCTTCTCTGATAGGGGTATTGGATTGCAGGCACGATGAGGAAGACCACCAGCGCCGCAAGCAGCAGCACGCCCGCACCTGCGGATAAAGCAATCATCTGCTTGCTGATGACCTGCAGGCTTGCGCCGCATTTGGTGCAGTGCGCCCCCTCGCCGAAGTTTTCTTCACCGCATTTCCTGCATTTCATAGAGCGCTCCTGCTTATGATGATATTCATATACTAACATTTTAGCGCATATGTCGCAAACAAATATTTCCATTGTCCGCTTTTATGTCCCTGCCGCTCACATCTTTAATTCCAAAAACCTCTTCTCTTTCCGCCTTTTGATCGGATGAAAATACCGGATACGATCATAATACGATTGAAAGGAGTGAGAAAAATGGCCATAAAGACAAGAACAGCCATCATCGTGATCGTGGTCGCGTTCTTCGCTTTTTTCAGCCTGGCTGCCTTTCTGATCAGCCAATTCATGACCGAGATCAAGCAGTCGGGGCCTGAAAACGCCGTGTTTGTCAGCGCGGCGGCATATGACCGAGGGCCGGCCGCATGAACAATAAACCGACCAAACAGCAGGCGAAAGCCTATCAGGACCATGTGCAACAGTTGGCCCCGAAGAGCAAACTCGGGGCCAACTGTCTGAAAGCCTTTTTGGTGGGCGGGCTCATCTGCGTGATCGGCCAGGCCGTCGCAGCAGTGGGCAAGGAGCTGCTGAAGCTCCCGCCAGACAGCCTCTCCGCGTTCAACGCCATTGTGATGGTGTTTTTCGGCTCCACGCTGACCGGCGTGGGCTTGTATGACCGCATCGGCAAGTTTGCCGGGGCGGGCTCCATCGTGCCGATTACCGGCTTTGCCAATTCGGTCGCCTCGCCGGCCATGGAGTTCAAGTCTGAGGGTTACATCCTGGGCACCGGCGCAAAGCTGTTTGCGCTGGCCGGCCCTGTGCTGGTGAACGGCTATTCTGTTTCCGTCGTGATCGGCATCATACTTTTCATCCTGAAGCTGATGGGGGTCGGCCAATGACGCGCACAAAGAAACTGCTCCGGCCCGCGTGGATCATCGGGCACAGCGCCACCGTGGGCCCCAAGGAAGGCCAGGGCCCCATGGCAAAATGGTTTGACAACATTCTGAAAGACGACACCATGGGTGAAAAAACCTTTGAAAAGGCGGAGCTGCTGCTGTTTTCCACAACGGCGGATCATGCGCTGGCCTCCGCCCATGTGAAGCCCGAGGAGTTGGATTTGATGTGCGCCGGTGACTTGCTGGATCAAATCATCAGCTCCAGCTTTTCTGCCCGGGGCCTTGCCGTGCCCTTTCTGGGCATTTACGGCGCCTGCTCCACAATGGCCGAATCGCTGATCGTCGGGTCGCTTGCCATAGCGGCCCAGTGTGCCGTTAAGGTGCTTTGCCTGTCCGGCAGCCACTTTTCCACCGCCGAGCGGCAATACCGCTTCCCGCTGGAGCTGGGCAGCCAGCGGACGCCCACAGCCCAGCGCACCGTCACCGCTGCCGGCGCCACGGTGCTGGCAAGCCAGGGCCAGGGGGCCGCGGTGCGGGGCTTCACCGTGGGCAAGGTGATCGATTATGGCATTACCGACGCCAACAACATGGGTGCCGCGATGGCTCCCGCAGCGGCAGATACCATTGCCACCCATCTGGATGAATATGGTGTGGAGCCGGATTTTTATGATTACATCATCACCGGAGACATGGGCAAGCTTGGCAAGCAGCTCACTGAGGAGTTTTTGCAGCAGCGGGGTTATGTGCTGGGCTCCCGCTACCGTGACTGCGGCTCTGAAATGTTTGATGACACGCAGGACGCCCATTGCGGTGCCTCCGGCTGCGGCTGCGCGGCGTCCTTTCTGAATGGCTACTATTTGAAACGGATGGATTATGGCGAGATCAAGCGCATTTTGCTGGTGGCCACCGGCGCCTTGCTGAGCCCCACCAGCAGCCAGCAGGGGGAGAGCATCCCCGGCGTGGCGCATGCTGTGTCCATCGAGGTGGAGTGACGATGTTCTGGATGTTTGTGAAGGCCTTTGTCGTGGGCGGCCTGCTTTGCGTGATCGGCCAGATCCTGATTGACCGCACCGGCATCACGCCGGCCCGCATTCTGGTGCTCTATGTCACTTCCGGTGTGGTGCTCTCCGCCATTGGCGTCTATGGCCCTCTGGTGGAGTTTGCCGGGGCTGGGGCCACGGTGCCGCTCACAGGGTTTGGTTATGCGCTATACAAAGGCACCTATGAAGCAGTGCAGGAGAAGGGCCTGATCGGAGCCTTCACCGGCGGGGCGTCGGCCACCGCCGGAGGCGTTGTGGCTGCTGTGGTGTTTGGTTACCTTTATGCCGCCATTTTCAAGGCCAGGACGAAGATGTAGCAAGCAATATCAGGATATCCCCGCAATCAATTCGTCAATGCTGCATATCTTGATGGGGGGCTGTTCAGGCAAACAGCCCCCGATACTCCCCATATCCCTCTTTCTCCAGATCTTCAACCGGAATAAACCGGAGCGCCGCGCTGTTAATGCAGTAGCGCAACCCGCCGCTCTCTTGCGGCCCATCCTCAAACACATGCCCGAGGTGGGCATCGCCGGCACGGCTGCGCACTTCGGTGCGCCGCATGCCGAAAGTCCGGTCTTCAATCTCGCGCACCAGCGTATCTTCAATGGGCTTGGCAAAGGCGGGCCAGCCGCAGCCGGATTGGAACTTGTCCAGCGACGTAAAGAGCGGCTCGCCGGTGGTGATGTCCACATAGATGCCCGGTTCGTCGTTGGCATAATATTCGTTGCGGAAGGGCGGCTCGGTGGCCGCCTGCTGGGTCACTTCATATTGCAGCTTGGTCAGCAGCTTCTTCAGTTCTTCGTCAGATGGCTTTTTGTATTTCATCGGATCACTTCCCATTCAAGTCAGCCAGCAGGCTGAAGTCCACATGGCAGTAGCCGCCGGGGTTCTTTTCCAGATAATCCTGGTGGTATTCCTCGGCCTTCTTGAAATTCCTCAGGGGAAGAACCTCCGTCACCACCGGTTTTTCATATCTCTGCCCCACCTCGCTGAGCACGGCCTCGATCACAGGCTTGTCCGCTTCGTCGGTGTAATAAACGCCGCTGCGGTATTGGGTGCCCACGTCATTGCCCTGGCAATTGAGCGTGGTGGGGTTGATGATCCGGAAGAATGACCGGAGCAGGTGGTCCAGGCCGATGATGGAGGGGTCATAGCGCACATGCACCGTCTCGGCATGGCCCGTGCCTCTGCTGCACACGTCTTCATAGGTGGGGTTGTCGGTGTTGCCGTTGGCATAGCCGGACACTGCGTCCGCCACGCCGGGCACGCGGGCCATGAAGGCCTCCACGCCCCAGAAGCAGCCGCCGGCCAGGTAAATTTCTTTCAGTGCCTTTTCTTTATAATTCAGCCCGCGGTTTGGGTTGGCGGGCAGCTTGTTGCGTTGGAACATTGCGGTCACCCTCTCAGTCTGTTATGGCTTATAATTACCATCTGTGCCGCCTCAAATCCGTAATTCCAGTCACGTTTACACGCTTTGCTGCGGATATCCGTTACTAAACCGGCGCCCGTCGGAATAGAGATATGTTACAGGCAAAATCAGAAGGTGTGAAAACGATGGCGAACGACCGGGAATTCCACACGGTGCGCGGCTACCAGCTTCTGGAGCAGCAGACCAGGATGCTGTCGCCGGCAATGGAGGATTATCTGGAGATGATCTGCCGCCACAGCGGGGAAGACGGCTACCTCCGCATCCATTCATTGGCGGAGCTGCTCAATGTGAAGGCCTCCTCCGCGTCCAAGATGGTGCAGCGGCTGGGGAAGCTCGGCATGCTGAAATATGAGCGTTACGGCCTTGTCCGCCTCACCGAAACCGGCAAAACGGTCGGGGAATACCTGCTGGCCCGCCACGCCGCCATTGAGGACTTTTTAAAGTTCCTCTCCGGCGGCCAGGATGTGCTCACGCAGACGGAATTGATCGAGCATAATATTGACGCCGCCACGGCGGAAAACATGCGCAAGATGTGCCAGTTCTTCATGGGCAACCGCAAGATCGCGGAGAAGTTCCGGGAGTATCTGGAAAGCCAGGAGGAGGAGTAAAGCAAAAGGGCCGCCTAAGCGGCCCTCAACTTCCCTCATGATCAAAGGAAACACAGTGCGTTATCGGTTTCTCAACAAATTGACTTCCTCTTCCGTCAGCTCCCGCCAGTCTCCTGGCTGCAAGCCCTCATCCAGCACAAGGGGCCCCATGCTCTTGCGGTGCAGCTTCACCACGATTTTGCCCCGTGCCTCAAACATGCGCTTGACCTGGTGAAACTTCCCCTCGGTGAGCGCCACCTCGGCCCGGTTGCCCTCCAGGATCGTGAGCCGCGCTGGCTTGCTGGTGAAATCACCCAGGTCAATGCCCGCAGCAAAGGCTTCCACGTCGGCAGAATCGGCAGCGATGTCCAGATCCGCCTCATACACCTTTTCCACATGCTTTTTCGGCGCCAGCAGGTCATGGGCCAGCACGCCGTCGTCGGTGAGCAGCATCAGGCCTGTGGTGTCGCGGTCCAGCCGCCCGGCGGGGAAAAGCTCCCGCTCGGCATAAGCCCCCTCCAACAGGTCCAGCACGGTGTCGTGCCAGCGGTCGCCGGTGGCGGAGATCACGCCCTCCGGCTTGTTGAGCATGATGTAGACATGTTCGCGGTAAAGCACCGCCTCGCCGTTCACCTCAACGCGCTGCGTTTCCGGGTTCACCTGTGTGGCCTGGTCGCGCACTTCCGCACCGTCCACCGTCACCTGACCCTGGCGCATCAGCTTGCGCACCTCGTTGCGGCTGCCGAAGCCGCAGAAGCTCAACAGTTTATCAAGCCTCATTTGCCTTCGCCGCCTGTCTTCTTTTTGGCAGTGGATGCCTTTTTGGTAGTAGTTGCCTTCTTGGCGGTGGTTGCCGTCTTTTTGGCGGCTGGCTTGCGAGCCTTCGCCTTCGGCTCCGGTTCTGCGGCGGCTGCCGCTTCATCCAGGGCCTTTGCCGCAGGCGCCGCGCCGCCGTGGGGCAGCCACTCCACCCAGGGGGCCTTCTTCACAAGCTGCAGCGTGCCGGTGTGGCCCACCAGCGGCTTGCCTTCCAGCAGCTTCTTGGCCAGGTTCACATCAATCTCCGGCCCGCCGGTTTTGCTGGCCGCGTCTTTCCAGATGCTGAACTTGCACCCGGCCCGCCAGCGGCTGCAATAGAAGGTCTTGGAGTTTTCATACAGATAGCTGTTGCACACCGGGCAGTTGCCGACGGGCTCCTTGGGCCCGGCGGGGGCCTTGCGCTTTTCCTCCGGGAAGCTGGCGCTCTCCACCTTGGTTTTGGAGGCGGCCACGATTTTTCTCACAAACTGCCGGATTTCCTCCATGAAATCCTGCGGGTCCCTTTCACCGCGGCCGATCTCGGCCAGTTCCTTTTCCCAGCGGCCGGTCATCTCGGGGCTTGCCAGCTCGCCCAGCAGCACCTCCACTAGCGCGATGCCCTTGGGTGTGGGGGCCAGCAGGCGGCCTGTGCGCCGCACATAGCGCACATAAATGAGCCGCTCGATGATGGCTGCCCGTGTGGCCGGCGTGCCAAGGCCGCTGTCTCTCATCTGCTCTTTGAGCTCTTCGTCTTCAATGAGCCGGCCGGCATTTTCCATCGCGGAGAGCAGTGATGCTTCCGTGTAGCGCGAGGGCGGCGTGGTCTGCTTTTCTTCGATCTTTGCAGCCTTCACTTTCCCGCTGTCGCCCTGGGCCAGCGCGGGCAGGTCTGTATATTCCTCTTCCCTGGTCTTGGCGCGGCTCTTTTTCTTGGGAGCATCCGTCTCTGCGGCGGCCCCGGTTGTTTCATACACCGCCTGCCAGCCGGGCACGAGCACATTTTTGCCCTTGGTTAAGAAGGGCTGGCCTTCGGCCCTGGTGGTCACTGTGAGAAACTCCACTTCCTGATCGGGGAAGAAAATGGCGATGAAGCGCCGGGCGATGCGGTCAAAGAGTTTGGCCTCATCATCATCCAGCTGAATTTTTCCGAGCTCCTTGCCGGTGGGGATGATCGCGTGGTGGTCAGACACATGGGCGTCGTTGATCACGCGGCCAAACAGGTTGCGCTCGCTTGTGAGCGCAACCTTCACATGCTCTTCCCATTGCGGCAGATCTAGCTTTGCCAGCCTGCTCTTCAGCGTTTTGTAAAGGTCGCGGCTCAGATACCGGCTGTCGGTGCGGGGATAGGTGATGAGCTTGCGCTTTTCATACAGCGCCTGCGCCACTTCCAGCGTTTTGGAGGCAGGCCAGCCAAAAGTGCGGTTGGCGTCTCGCTGCAGCTCTGTCAGGTCATACAGCTGCGGCGGCTTGAAGCTCTTCTGCTCCTTCTCGATGGATTCCACGGCATAGGGCTTGCCCTTCAGCTCTTCGGCAAACTTCTGCGCCCACTCCTGCTTTTCCTTTGGTATGCGGCTGGGCCGGTCTTCGCCGGATTCGTCAAACCACCGGCCCTTAAAGCCGTTGAAGGTGGCCCAGAGCTCCTGATACTGCTCCGGCACGAAATTCTGGATCTCCCGCTCGCGCTTGACCATGATGGCCAGCGTGGGCGATTGCACGCGGCCCACGGAGAGCAGCCGGTCATACTGCAGCGTGTAGCCACGGCTGCCGTTCATGCCCACCAGCCAGTCGGCTTCCGCCCTGCAGCGGGCCGATTGATAAAGATTGTCGTATTCGCTGCCCGGCTTGAGGCTCGCAAACCCCTCGCGGATGGCCTCATCGGTCATGGAGCTGATCCACAGCCGCTGGAAGGGCTTGTCGCACCCGGCCATATGATAGATATAACGGAAAATCAGCTCGCCCTCGCGGCCCGAGTCGGTCGCGCACACGATGTCGCTCACTTCCGGCAGGTTCATCAGGCGCTTCACCGTGCCAAACTGCTCACGGGTGCGGCCCACCACCTTCAGCTTCATTTCCTGGGGCAGGATGGGCAGCGTGTCAAAGCTCCAGTTTTTCAGAGCTTCGTCCATTTCCTCCGGCGAGCAAAGGGTGACCAGGTGGCCGATGGCCCATGTGATGATATATCCTTCGCCTTCGATGTAACCTTTTTTTCTGTCCCGGCAGCCCAGCACCCTTGCGATATCGGTGCCCACCGACGGTTTTTCTGCCACGATCAGCGTTCTTGGCATTTGTTCCTCCAAAACGCCGTCCCCGGCGTAAGTGATTCCATATTATAACACAATGCTCCGGCCGGTCAACAACAGGGGGCCGGCGAAGATGGGCGGTAGTTGTTGAAAAAGAGAGATGGAGGGATTATAGTAATATGCAGAACGATGAGAGCGTAACGTGCAGCCGTTCATCAGGAGCGAAACATGGCGTATCAGCCGGGGCACATGAGATTGCTGGCCCGGGGCGGGCAAGCCGATATCTATGAGGTGGATGAGCACAAAGTCCTCCGCATGCTCCGCAACGCAAATGACGAGAAGGCATTGAAGGCCGAGCAGGCTATCATGGCATTGCTTTCGGACCGCGGGGTCGGGGTGCCTGCTGTGTATGAGTATGTCACCGTCAACGGCTTGCCGGGGTTGGTGATGCAGCGGCTAAAGGGGCCGTCGATGCTTCAGCTGATGATGCAAAAGCCGCTGGGCGCGGCCTCGTTTGCCCGTGACTTTGCACGGCTTCACCATGATGTGTTGAAACAACCCGCCGTCGTTGGCTTGATGGAGATCAAAGACCGGGTAAATTACCTGATTGATCAGAGCCCATTGCTTGATGAGCAGGACCGTCGCTTTGTGCGCAGCCAGCTGGCAGAACTACCGACAGGTGACCGGCTGATGCACGGGGATTTTCATCCTGGCAACATCCTGACCGAAGGCGGCAAGCACTATATCATCGACTGGTTTGGGGCAGCCAAGGGGCACTATGTTTCCGATATTGCCCACACCTACGCGCTTCTGGCTGACAAGCCGCGTATCCCCGGAGAAAACGCGCTTAAGCACTGGTTTGTCAGGGCTTTTGCCAGGCGGTTTGCCGGCAAGTATCTGCGGGAAATCCGCAGGAGCACCGGCTTTTCCATGGAGGAGTTCGGCAGATGGCTCGCGGTGCGGGCGGCGGAGCGGACGGTGTATGGACAGCCGTC
>JAEYYW010000113.1 GCA_023428265.1 Bacillota bacterium
ACGGCGTTGGTGGCGGCGATGCTCTGGATGGTCTGGCTGGCCACCTGGCCCAGGTTTTCACCGGTGGCCATGGCTTCGCAGCCGCATTGCTCTGCGATGTGGTTGGCAATGCGCATCATGAACCGGCGCATCAGGATCGTGAGGTATTCGGGGTTGCACTGCGTATAGATGGTCTCCTGGATTTCGGTGAAGCGCACCACGTGTAGCCGGATGGGCCCGCAGAAGCCGGAAAGCGTTTCACAAAGATCCACCACCTTGCGGCGGGCGCGCTCGCTGGTGTGGGGCGGGCTGTCGAAATAAACGGCCTCCAGCTGCACGCCGCGCCGTGCAAGCATGTAGCCGGCCACCGGGCTGTCAATGCCGCCGGACAGTAGCAACGCCACTTTCCCGCCGGTGCCCACCGGCATGCCGCCGGGGCCATCCACAAAGCGGGTGTAAAGATAGGCCCGGTCGCGCACTTCCACATACAGCCGCCAGGCGGGGTTGTGCACATCCACGGTGATGGCGGGGTTGGCCCGCAGCACCATGCCGCCCAGCTGGCGGGCCAGCTCCGGAGATTCCAGCGGGAAGCTCTTGTCTGCCCGGCGAGCGTCCACCTTGAAGCTGCCCCCTTCGGGTCGCTCATGCTTGACCAGCGCAAGAGCTGTCTGCACAATCGGCTCCATCACAGGCTCGCAGACAACGGCGGGGCTGGCCGAGTGCACGCCGAACACGCGGACCACGGCGGCAAGCAGCTCTTCACCTTTTGATTCGTCATAATCCACCAGGATGAACCGGCCCCGGTCGCGGATGATGCCGCAGGGGCACACGGCTTTCGCCGCCTTCATCACATTTTGGACCAGCAGCTTTTCAAAAAAAGGCCTGTTCTGGCCCTTCAAATGGATTTCGGCATAGCGCACCAGAAGCACGTTGGGCATATTATCTCCTCTTAAACAGCCGCAGCCGCTTGACCTGGGCTGAAACAGCCTCTGCGGCGCGGGCAATGTCCTCCATTGTGTTCATTGTGGAAAGGCTGAACCGGATGGCGCTGCCCACCCTTGCGTCACTCAGGCCCATGGCCTTGAGCGTGGTGCTGGGCTTGCGCTGCCGGGCCCCGCAGGCCGAACCGGTGCTCACAAAAACGCCCTGCTCGGCCAGAGCCCGCAGCAGCACCTCTCCGGTCACGCCCTCAAACGACACATTGAGGATGTGCGGAGCGCCGTCTTCTGGCGCGGGCCCGTTTACCGCGGCGCCATCGATGGCCAGCAGGCCTTCGGCCAACGCAAGCTTGCACTGCATCATGGCTGCCCGGCGCTGCTCCAGGCCCTGGGAATAAACCTCCACAGCCTTGGCAAAGCCCAGAATCCCATGGGTGTTTTCCGTGCCGGACCGCATACCCTGCTCCTGACCGCCGCCATGCAGATGGGGCTGCAGCCTCACAGCGTCGCCGATGAGCAGCGCGCCCACGCCCTTGGGGCCGTGCACCTTGTGGGCACTGACGGAATAAAGCCCCACACCCCATTTCGCCGGCTGCGCCGGCACCTTGAGAAACGCCTGCACACCGTCGGAATGAAACACAGCGCCGGGGCTTTGGCTCCGTATCACCGCCGCGAACCGCTCAATGTCATGGATCGCGCCGGTTTCGTTGTTCACATGCATCACACTGACCAGCGCGGTGTTCTCATTCACCGCGTCAGCCAAAGCCTCCATGGGCACTAGACCGCTGCCGTCCACCGGCAGCACAATCACATCCTGCCCCCGGGCTCTCAGTTCTTCAAAAGCGGCCAGCACCGCCGGGTGCTCCACCGCCGACGTAACAAAGCGCGACCGCTTGCTTGTGGCCGCGCCGAATATCGCAAGATTGTCCGCCTCGGTGCCGCCGGAGGTGAACACAAGCCTCCCGCCGCCAAGCGCCTTTCCGATCAGGGCGCGGGCCCGGCTGATCTCATCTTCCACCGTCAAACCCAGCGGATATGCTGCCGAAGGGTTGTGCCACCCATCGGCCATGGAGTGGGCCACCGCGGCGATGACCTCGTCAAAAGGCCTTGTGGTTGCGCTGTTGTCCAGATAGCAGCTGCTGGCCGGCATCTCAGATCACAACGTTGCGGTCGTTATACATGCGCATATAGCGCACGAACTCCTCGCTGGGCTCGAAGTAAACCAGATATTGCTGCTCGTTTTTACGGAAAACGGCGAAATAGATCCGGCTGTCGGCATTCAGCACCGCCTTGACCTTCTTGATGCCCTGGCGCTTCTCAATGTTATAAAGCCTGGGGTCATCAATGGGCGCTACCAGCTCCACCTCGCGGGTTTTAATCGTGATAAGCTCCTTGCGGCGGCGGTTGTTGAGCACCTGGGAGATGTCCACAATGCCGTTGGTGAAGGAGTATTCATACTCCACCCGGAGGTAATCCTTGCCGAACCACATCAGCGCTGCACCGCCGCCAAAGACCACGAGCCCGCCCAACGCGACCAGATTGAAGCCGTTTGGTGAAACGACCTGCATCAGAGAGACCGCGCCAACCAGCCCGAACACAATGGCAGAGAGCAGAAAGACCACATACAGAATCATGTCCAGCACCTTTTTACGCTTGACAATGATTTCTTCCTTCACATTGTTGTTGAGCGTCCTGGCTATACGGGGTGCCGGCTTCTGCTCAGGCGTCTGCTGCGCCGGAGTTTCAGCCCCCTGCGCGGTGTTGGTGCCCTTTTCCTGATCGGCCATAGTGAACCTCCGATGTTGGCGGCAATGATTATTCTGTCCGCAAAAGTATTGTAACACAAGATGACTGTTTTTGACAGGCGCATCCCGATGGTGATTCTTAAAATTGGCTAAGAAAGCTGCAACCAGCGGTCATAGAAAGATGCCCAAATTTGGATGCGGAGGCCAGGCCGGCCGTCAATTGTGGTCGAACAGATCGCGGTACGCCTGCTGCGAGGGTTCCGGCGAAGCAGGAGGAGGCTGATCAGCGCCGGTCATATTTGTCAGGTTGGAGGAAAGCAAGGAGCCGGCCAGGGCCGAAGGGGCGTGGGGTTGCTTTTTGCGGGGAGGGGGGATTGGCATGTCGGGTCAACTCTTTTTGTTTCTGATAGTGTGTGCAGGAATGCGATTTTTCATGATTCTAGCATCACAATTTTTTTATCTTTGTACTACCCGTACTACTAATTCAAGATTACCTTTTTGGTATTTTGCGATTTCGAGTCCATATAGTTCAAACGAGATCGTGATATCGTCCGCTGCTGGCATCGCATCCGCCTTGGCAATCTGGTAATGAGCCAAATAGGTAACTGCGATGCGGGTTAAATCAGCGTACAGGTCTGCCTCTTGGGTAATATTGAGAAATTCGGTCAACTCATCCTCCCCGTGGCGTTCGATGATTCCTATTTTCTCAAGGTAATTTTCCCGCACATATGTATCAGCAAAACGCAGATCGCAAATCGCAACTCCCGGTCTTGGCGACATGTATTCAAACATCGTATAGGAGTGAAATAACTCTGTATCCAATGGCAATACAATCGTCTCATGAAACCAATATCGGCATGCAACAGGATCGTAATATGCATATCCCGTCTTCTTATTGGTATCAACATAATGAAATATATACCCGCAAATCTCAAACGGATTATTCTTTAGCTCAAACGCCATATTGCCGTAATAATCCACTTTAGCAATTCGCGGATCAGCCATCAATCTATGGCCAGACACATTCACTGAGTGTTTGGGCAAAAACAGAATGAAGACTACTGCTTGCGCAATCATCAAGACAGTAGCCACTGCCAGACTGATTTTGCGAGACAACCAAATTTCATCCTTACGAAAACTATGTACCAGGCAACTAAGCGACAGCACTGTGATGAGGAAGGAAGTAACCAAAAAGAGATCCAGAAACCTGCTTTCCCATGCAAAGAAACTTAAGCCTCGTGTTATGATGAGAATGTAGATAAAAAAGAGAACACCCAGCGCGGCGAGCACACCACAGGCGATACGAAATACATTCTTCACCATAACAGCACCTCACATAATGCTATTATATTGGAAGATATTGCTGGAAGCAATAATATGCCCGCCATCACGAAGATGACGGGCATAGATACAAGTATTAGGTTACTCCACCGTTACCGACTTTGCCAAATTCCTCGGCTTATCCACATCAAACCCACGCTCCACCGAGCAATAATACGCAAACAGCTGCGTGGGGATCACCGCCAGCACCGGCATGAACACATCCTCGGTCTTCGGCAGCAGGATCACCTCATCGGAAAGCTCGCGGATGAGGTCTGCCTCCTCCGGGCAGATGGACAGCACACGGGCCCCGCGGGCCTTCACCTCCTTGAGGTTGCTGGCCAGCTTTTCAAAGAGCGGCGGCTGGGTGGCCAGCGCGATCACCAGCGTGTCTTGCTCAATGAGCGCGATGGGGCCGTGTTTGAGCTCGCCGGCCGGGAAGGCCTCGGAGTGGATGTAGCTGATTTCCTTGAGCTTCAGCGACCCCTCCATCGCCACGGCGTAATCCAGATTGCGGCCCAGGAAGTAGGTGTCGGTCATCGCATAATGCAGATGGGCGCTGTGGGCGATCGCCTCTTCATGGGCGATCACCTCCTGCGCCTGCTCGGGCAGCTTCCTGAGGGCAGCGGAGAACTTTTGATACTCCTCCTTGCCCAGGCTGCCGCGCACACGGCCCATTTCCATCATCAGCATATACAGGCACAGAAGCTGCGTGGTATAGGCCTTGGTGGAGGCCACGGCGATCTCCGGGCCGGCCCAGGTATACATCACGGCGCCGGCCTCGCGGCTCACGGTGCTGCCCACCACGTTGGTGATCGCCAGCACATAGGCGCCGCGATCCTTCGCCAGCCGCATCGCGGCCAACGTATCGGCGGTTTCGCCGGACTGGCTGATCGCGATGAACAGCTCTCCCTTCTGGATTGTGGGGTCGCGGTAACGGAACTCGGAGGCCATGTCCACCTCCACAGGCAAGCCCAGCAGCCGCTCAAAGGCATACTTGCCCACCACACCGGCGTGGTATGCCGTGCCGCAGGCCACGATCACAACGCGCCGCAGCGCTTTCACCACATCGTCGGCAAGGCCTGTTTCGGCCAGGTCGATCATGCCGCCCTCTTTCATGCGGGGCGACAGCGTGTCGCGCAGCGCCTTGGGCTCCTCGTGGATCTCCTTGAGCATGAAATGGTTGTAGCCGCCTTTTTC
>JAEYYW010000134.1 GCA_023428265.1 Bacillota bacterium
CGGTTACACTGTGCCCAGAATTGTCCGAACTGCTCGTTCCCTTCGCCGCCAATCCAGGTTTTCTTGCCAAGTACGGCAAAGGAAGGCTTGTCCTCGATCCGGATCTCGATCATTTTGTTACCTCCTGTTTGAGAACCGAGTATACCTCAGTTCTCAAGCAGCGGCAAAACAGCCAATGCCTCATCCTGCTTCATGGGCAGCATTTGGCGATGGCATCCGTTGCCTGCGTATGTAGATCGGACAATTTGAGCATTTCTCTTGACAATCAGCCGGTTTTTGGATACTGTACAGTCATTGAGAGCTTAGATTCATAGCACTCTTATTTGCTTCTACTGTGTTGTGCCAATTGATGCTGGGAACAACAGTCCTTTTGTGATGATTTTGTCAGGAAACTCTGTAAAAAAACTCTAACAGTATGTTAACAGTGCATTCACAAATTATTCACAAGTATTGATTATACTCTAACTGCAGTCAGAGATGAGGCCATCATTGAGACGGCAGCAGTGCTTTTTCATTACAATCCTCCTTACTCCTGCCCGGCCTGAAAACCGGGCTCCTTTTTTTCTCTCCATCTCTTTTGTTGCTCTATGATCAGTTCCATTCTCGAACATCACACAGGAATGCATCACCTGCACACCAAAAAACTGAACTCCACAATCACCATCAAGCCATCGGGCTTGAGAAATTGCTGGCCTGCTGCATCTGGATGGCAGCCTTGCCTTTATCAATCCATTCGGCATCTCTGGGGCTCAGCATCGCGAGCAGCTGATGAAGCTCGCCCACATGCTGGCGCTCTTCATCGGCGATGTGGCGGAGCACTTTTACCGCCTTCTGGTCTGTCGTCGCCGAGGCGTGTGCCTCGTAGCCGATGATCGCTTCCAGTTCACCGGCAATATCCACACGGAGAGCCTGCAGCAGCTCATCGGCAGTCATCTGTTTGGGCACATTTGCAACGAACGGATTCCCTATAATCGCCATCATAAAACCTCCGGCCTGTTTTTCTTCCAGTAGTATCCGGAGGTTTCAAGGAAATATACTTTTATCTGCCCGGTCAGCGCACGATCGGGGGCCGGGAGCCAAAGATTGCGGTGCCCACACGCACCATCGTGGCACCCTCCTCAATGGCAACCTCAAAGTCATGGCTCATCCCCATTGAAAGGTGCTCCATGCGCACATTGGGATTGTGGTTGATGCCGGCAATGCGGTCAAATGCCTGTTTCATCGCGCGGAATTGGGGCCGCACATCCTCCGGATCTGCGGCAGGGGCCGCGATCGTCATCAGACCAAGGATCTCAAGGTTTGGAAACGCTGAAAGCTCCACCACAAACCGCTCGGCATCAGCCACGTCGATGCCCGATTTGGAGTCCTCATTGGAGATGTTGACCTGCGCAAGGACACGAGCCTTCACCCCGGCCGCAAGGGCCCGACGGTCAATCTCTTTGCCCAGAGAAACGCTATCCACCGAGTGGATTAGGTGGGCGTATGCCAGTGCGTCGCGGGCCTTGTTGCTCTGCAGGTGGCCGATGAAATGCCAGGTGCAATCCAAATCAAGCTGGGAGCGCTTCAGGGCCAGCTCCTGGGCGCGGTTCTCGCCGAAATGCCGCACACCGGCTTCATAGGCAAGGCTGACAATGCCGGAATCCACCGTCTTGCTCACGGCAATCAAGGTGATGGCATCAGCGGGCCTTCCGCTCCGTTGCGCTGCCTTTTCAATCCGCTCCATCACCGCATCCACATTGCGCTTGATCATAGCTGCATCGTTCATCCGAACACCCCGAGACAGTTGTTTGGCGATATCATAGCATAATGCCCCGGCAGTGGCAAACCAACGCAAAAATCCGGCAATCACACTTGAACTCCCCGGTGGAAATGTATATAGTAATGGGCGGGAAGGAGTGTTGGCAAATGGCAAAAATGAAAGTGGCAGTTATGGAGGCGATCGGAAAGATCGTCTTTGAGGAGCGGGAGATTCCCACCCCCAAGCCCGACGAGGCGCTAGTCAAACTGGAGTATGTGGGCATCTGCGGCAGCGACATGCACTATTTCGAACACGGCAGGATCGGCAACTTCATTGTGGAGCCGCCCTTTGTGCTTGGGCACGAGGCCGGCGGCACGGTGGTTTCCGTGGGTTCGGAGGTCAAGCACCTGAAGCCTGGTGACCGCGTGGCGCTGGAGCCCGGCAAAACCTGTGGAAAATGCGAGTTCTGCCGCACCGGGCGCTACAACCTGTGCCCGGATGTGATTTTCTTTGCCACCCCGCCGGTGGATGGCGTCTATCAGGAGTATGTGGCCCATGAGGCGGCTCTTTGCTTCAAGCTGCCCGACAATGTGAGCACAATGGAAGGCGCGCTGATTGAGCCGCTGGCTGTGGGTTTCCACGCCGCAAACCAGGGCGGAGCCCACGCCGGGCAGACCGCCGTGGTGTTCGGCGCCGGCTGCATCGGCTTGATGTCGATGATGGCGCTGAAAGCCGAAGGCGTGTCCACTGTCTATGTGGTGGACGTGGTGAACAGCCGCCTGGAAAAGGCGCTGGAGTTGGGCGCGACCGCCGTGATCAACGGCGCCGCTGAGGACGCCGTGCAGGCACTGGAAAAGCTGACAGGCGGCCATGGGGCCGATCTGGTGATTGAGTGCTCCGGCAATGAAAAGGCAGCCCGGCAGGCCATCCAGATGTGCAAAAAGGGCGCCACCATTGTGATGGTGGGCTACACAAAGACCGGTGAACTCACGCTGCCCATGGGCATGGCGATGGACAAGGAGCTCACGATCCGCATGGTGTTCCGTTATCGCCACATTTACCCGATGGCAATCGAGGCCGTTGCCAGCGGCAGGCTCAATCTGAAGGGCATCGTGTCTGATATCTTTGAGCTGGACGACCTGCAGAACGCCATGGAACGCAGCATCGCAGACAAGGATAATATCATCAAGGCGGTCATCAGGATTTGATCCGAATCACAGCAAGTTGAGAGAACCACGCATGGGCCTCATGGTGCGGCTGACAGCCGCGCACAGGGGGCCCATGCGTTTGTCTGGAAGGAGAACCGCATGCGCGAAGCACGAAATGTCACATTGCCCGAAACCGACTTCTATTACAGAATGGTGAAGGATTACGTGGAGCAAACTCCCGACGAAGACTATTCTCACGCCTCCGAGCAAGCCTTTGAAGCATTCAAAGACATGAAATACGGCATCCGGATCCATTGGGGCCTGTATTCCATGTGGAGCCTGCCGGGCGAATCCTGGCCGTTTTTGAAGATGGATTACAAAAAGCGGCAGGAGTATGTGGATCTGAGCAGCCAGTTCAACCCCCAGGGGTTTGACGCCGATGCCTGGATGGCGCTGTTTGAGTCCGTCGGCATGAAATGCATGGCGTTCACCACAAAGCACCACGAGGGTTTCTCGCTGTTTGACACAAAAACCAGGGTGAAGCGCCGCGTGAAATGGGACGCAGCCGGCGGCCCCGCCATTGAGGATTGCGATTGCGCCTACAGCGTGATGGAATCCCCCTACGGGCGGGACATCGTGCGGGAGATCTGCGACGCAGCCAGGAAGCACGGCATCCGCATCGACCTTTACTTTTCCAACCCCGACTGGTATGACGCGGACTTCAGGCCCTATGGATACCACCCGCTGACCGTTCCGGAGTCGGAGAAGATGATCACGCAGCAGGAGCTGAACGACATCCCGCAGTTTTATGGCCCGACGCCGCCGGTGATGGCCCCCGCCCTCACCGATGAGGAAAAGCGGCGCATGGTCGCCCGGCACCGGCAGCAGCTTGCGGAGATCCTGACCAACTACGGCAAGATTGACATGGTCTGCCTGGACAACTGGTTTGGTCCCGATGTGTGGAGCGACTTCAAGGAAACGATCAAAATGGCCCGCAAGCTCCAGCCGGACTGCATGTTCCGCGCCAGGGGCGTCGGCAATTATGGCGACTATTACACACCGGAGGGCTTTTTCCCCGGTGCCAAAGCCAACACCGACATGCCCTGGATGGTGATTTATCCGCTGGGCAAGTCCTTCTCCTACGACCCGGACGGCAGCTTCTACAAGGGCGGCCGCTGGATCGTCCACAATCTGGTGGACATTGTGGCCAAGGGCGGCAACTTCATGGTGGGCATCGGTCCGGACCCGAACGGTCAGTGGCACCCGAACGCCATCCGCGACCTGGAGGAAGCAGGCCGGTGGCTCAAGGTGAACGGCGAAGCGATCTATGCCACAAGGCCCCGGCCCGGCACCCTATACAAGGAAGGGGATAGCCTTTTCTTCACGCGCACAAAGGACGGGCAAACCACCTACGCCATCAGCACGCAGTGGCCGGGCCAATCGCTGAGAATTCAAACACTGCGGCCCAGGGAAGGCACCGAGATCACGATGCTGGGGCACGACGAGCCGCTGATGTGGCGCTTCGATGCAAACGGCCTTGTGATTGATCTTCCGGAGGGATTGCAGCAGGAGGGCGCCAGGCCCTGTGATTTTGCGTATGCGTTCAAGATCCAGGCAAACCCTGATTGACCAGCAGAATATCCCCCCTGTCGCTTGCGAGCGACATCCCCCCCCTAGTCGCCGATACAGTCGTATCGGCTAAGGGAGGGTAAGGATTTCGCCTCGACAAATGATCCTCTTCACCCTCCCTTAAGCAAGCCTGCCACAAACAAACAGAGCCGCCGGATAACCGGCGGCTCCTCTTGTTTGTGCGTTTGGCCAATTACAGTTTTTTGAACCGGAACACGTTCCACGAAAGCCTCTTTGCCACCGTGGACACCTTGCCGTTTTCAAACTTGGCTGCGGCAGAGATGACGGGCTTGATGGCGTCGGGGTTCTCATAGGAGTTGGCTGCTTCCAGATCGTCGGAGAAAAGCTCGATCTGCTCCACGAATCCGTAGCCGGCAAAGCCGCTCACATCCAGATCGAGCGACGTGTCCTGCTCCCAGTTGCGGTTGATCACAAACACATTGAGCTCGCCGTTGGCTTCGTCAAATGCCGCGGCGGACTCGATATAGGGCACGCCCTCGTGCGTGTCATACTGGTGGAAATCATCCACGGCATAACCGGGGATGTCATAGGTGTCGCAATCCACCGAGGTGCGCATCGACACGCCGCGCCCATACTGGATCAGCTGGCTGTAGGGATAATAGGTGGCAGAACGCCACACATGATCGCGGTCGGTCGCGGCCAGCGCGCCGAGGCCGCCGGTCATGCAGCCGATCTTGACCCTGTCGGCATAACGCAGCAGCGTGAGGATCGTGGACGCATGGGCGACGGCGCTGATGATCTCACCGCCCCTGGGATACATCCTGCGGTTGGACCAATCATTGGGGTCATGGAGCACATAAGTGGCGTCGGGCTTGAAGAGATTGAAGCTGGAGAAGTTCAGGTTGCCGCCCTTGCCGTAATGAATGCCCTTGGCCGGCCGCATCATGCTGCCGTATTCGTCAAAGGAGAGCATCATCTGCCTGGGAGCGCGCAGCTTGGTCTGCACGAAGTCGCAGAGCGCAATCTCGGTGCGGATATAGTCCTCAAACATCGCCGAGCCGCCAAGGAACGCACCCAGGTCACCGGTGGGTGCCGTGTGGTAATGGTGCAGCGAAATGTAGTCCACCGTCTCATAGCATTCCTGCAGCACTTCCAGGTCCCACTGGGGATAGGTGTGCAGGAATGGCGAGGATGACACGCACGCCACGGTTTCAATGGTGGGATCCACCCATTTCATCGCTTTGGACGCCTCATGGGCCAGCACGCCGTAGCCTTTGGGGTTCTTCTCCCAGGAAGCGATCTGCCAGGGGCCGTCCATCTCATTGCCCAGATACCAGATCTTGACGCCATATGGGTCTTCATGGCCATACTCACGGCGCAGGTTGGACCAGTGGGTGCCGCCCTTGTGGTTGGTGTATTCCACGTTGCTGATCGCGTCGTTGATGTTGCCGGTGCCCAGATTGACCGTGTACATCGGCTCGAAGCCCACGCGCTCCGCCCATTGCAGATATTCATCATGGCCCACGTCGTTGGGGATATACTGGAACCACGCCAGGTCCAGGTGCGTTTTGCGCTTCTCCTTGGGCCCGATGGAGTCTTTCCAGTCCCAGCCGGACACAAAGTTGCCGCCGGGCAGGCGCACCGCCGGCAGGCCCGTGCCCTTCAGCGCGTCGATGAAGTCCCGCCGGAAGCCCTTGTCATCAGCGGTGGGGTGCTTGGGGTTATACATGCTGCCGTTGACCATGGATCCGATCGGCTCCAGAAACGCGCCGTACAATCGGGGCGAAATGTCGCCGATCTTAAAAGCGGGATGGAGCGTAACCGTTGCTTTTTTGCCCATACTCTTCCTCCATGATTTGATTGGTTATGGCGGCCGGAGCCGCCGAAATCCCACATTAAGCGTGCGCTTCAGAAGCGCAGTTGGCCATACGATCATCCCCGATGATCACAGGATGGCGAAGTATCGGAATTTTCCCAGTGCCGGGCGACCATGCTTCACCGAAACAGCGCCTTCAGAAAATCGCGGGCGGAGAAGCGCCACACATCCCACTCATGGTGACCGGGATATGGATGGTAGCTCACATGATAACCCTGCAAGGCAAGCTCCCTCACCTGCTCGCTTGTATAGACATGGCGCGGGTCTTCGGTGCCGCAGGAGATGAAGGTGAGCTTCATGACGCTGTTGTAGTGCTCCGGTGTGGCAAACAGCTCCGAGTAATCATATTGCCCGTCTGCAGGGTCGCCCTTGACCACAAAACCGGCGCCGCTGGAAAACTGCCCAAGGCTGGCAAACACCTCCGGATGCTGGTGCGCGATTGCCCTGGCCTGGCCTCCGCCCATGGAAAGCCCAGCGATGGCACGGTGCTCGCGGTCAGCAAGGGTGCGATACTTGCCGTCGATGAAGGGCACGATCTCGCCGGTCATCACATCGGGATAATCCACGGTGACAAACGTGCCGTCCTCCAGCTGCTTTGGCGCGTAACCAGCGCAGCAGACGATCAGCATTTCCTCCATCTCTGAGGCAGCCAGCAGGTTGTCGGCAATGTAGTTGATCTTGCCCTGCCAGATCCACCCCGTCTCGTTTTCGCCGCCGCCGTGCTGGATGTAGAGCACCGGGTAGCGCTTGCCGCTTGACTCATAGCCCGGCGGAGTATAAACCCAGGCGTTGCGATATCTGCCGCAGAGCTCCGACTTCAGAATCTCCATATGCAGTGTGCCGTGCGGCACATCCTGAAGCAAGTAGAAATCCTCGTTGGGATCCGGCACCTCCAGATAGTTTACCACAGCGTGGCTGCCGTAACCGAACGGAATCGTCGGGTGAAAGGTTTTCACGCCATCCACGTAGTAGTCATGGTAATGAAAGCCCGGCCCCAGGTCGGAGATCACAGCCTTCCAGTAGCCATCCTCCACCGGCTCCATGTCATAGGACCCGGGCATGGACCCGCCGTGGCCGGCAATCCTCACGCTGCGGGCCCCCGGCGCGTAGAAGGTCACTTCCACCCTGCCGTCCTCCAGCGTGCGTACACCGGGCACGTCGTGATACGTGGTGTTGGGGGCCGGCGGAAGCCGCGGGGGCTTGCCGTCAGTCGGGAATGGCGGCATCGGCGCAACCTTACGGTTGACCGGATCAAAAAACAGCATATGGGAGTTGAGCGCCTGGTTGTCACAGATTCCCTTTTTCATCTAGCCTCCCCTTTCAGCCCATCCGTCAGTGCCACAGCCGCGCGATGAACTCGCGGGCGCACCAGCGCCAGACCGGCCAGTCGTGGTAGCCGGGCGTGGTATGGATCACGCTGGTCAGGCCAATGTCCCGCCACTCCTGCAGGATGGAGCGGTTGTAGTCCTCCAGGTTCTCATATTCGCCCCAGCTCACAAAGAGCAGGTCGAACTCGGGGTTCACAACATCGGGGCCGGCGATGTACTTCTGCATGTAGCCGCTCCGGGTGTCCAGCGGCGCGCTGAAGATGCCGGCGTTGGCAAACACCTCCGGATATTTGAAGGCGGCCATCTGGGCCTGCCCCCCGCCCATCGAAAGGCCGGCGATCGCCCGATGGTGCCGGTCGGCAATCGTGCGGTATTTCCCGTCGATGAAAGGCACGCTGTCTCTGGCGATCACATCGTCGGCCACGCCCAGCATTGGGTTATCCACAGGGCTGCCGTCGCAGGGCAGGGCGTTGCCGCAGTTCATCACAATGATGAGCTCCTCACAGGCCCCGTCGGCAATCATGTTATCGGCAATGTGGTTGATCTTCCCCTGCCAGATCCAGCCGGTCTCCGATTCTCCGCCGCCATGCTGCAGATACAGCACCGGATAGCGCTTGTCCTTCGCCGTCTCATAACCCGGCGGTGTATACACCCAGCAGTTGCGCACTTTACCGGTTACCTCGGATTTGAAATAGTCCATACGCACGACGCCATGGGGCACATCGCGCATCAGGTAGAAGCCGGAATACTTGTCCGGCAGCTCGAAGAAGTTGATCACGCGACTGCAGCCGTAACTGTATGGTGCGTAGGGATTCAGCGCCCGGGTGCCATCCACAAAATAGTTGTGGTAATGCAGCCCGGAGTCAATGCCAGACACGGTGCCGCGCCACCAGCCGTCCTCCCCCTTCTCCAGGTCGCGCCGCTCGTCGGAGAACCCGCCGCCCAATCCGGCCACCTGCACCGAGCTTGCGTTCGGCGCGAAGTAGGAAAACACTACATCGCCGTTTTCCAGCACCTTGCAGGCCTCGGGAATCACCGCATATTTGCCGGCGGGCCGCCCATCCTTATCGGTGGCCAGCACCAGGTTGCGGTGCACATCATCAAAGAACAAACCGTGCGCAGCCAACGCCTGATTATCGAGCATCTCTTTCCTCAGCATGACGCGCCCTCCTGCCCAAACAGTTTCTGTAAAAACTCATATGCGGAGAAGCGCCACACATCCCACACATGAAAGCCGGGGCGGTGATAGCCGGTGATGCTGACACCCTTGGCCTTCAGCTCCTCCAGCACGGGCTCCGTGCGCTCCCGATAACCCTCGTCGTCACCGCCGGACACGAAGATCAGGTCAAAGTCTCTGTTCACGGTTTCGGCGTCATTGAAGTATTCGGTGTAGTCATACTCGGCGCGCTTCAGCGGGAAGCCGCCGGAAAACACACCGACGCTGCCAAAAAGGTCCCGGTGCTTCATTGCAGAGAAGAACGCCTGCGCCGACCCCAGCGACAAACCGGCGATGGCGCGGTGGCGCTTGTCGGCCATCGTGCGATATTTCCCGTCTATGAAGGGAATGCAATCGTTCACAAGCTCGCTGTCAAAATCGCCGGGGAAAAACACAGGGTCTTCGCCGGGCTTGAAGGCATAACCGGCGTTCATCACGATGATCATCTTGCCGCACTTGCCTTCGGCAATCAGGTTGTCCGCAATCAGGTTCAGGCGGCCCTGCCAGATCCAGCCGGTCTCGTTCTCCCCCACACCGTGCTGGATATACAGCACAGGGTACTGCTCCGTTTCCGCATCATATCCGGGCGGCGCATAGACCCAGGCGCATTTTGTGCGGCCATTGACCGAGGACTTGTAATACTCCATGCGCACGTCACCATGGGGCACATCCTTGAGCATCCAGAATTCATCCTCGTCAGATGGCAGATCAAAGAAATTGATCCCATAGAAGCAGCCATACCCACACTGGGCGTCGGGGTTCACCAGGCGGTTGCCGTCCACGAAGTACTCATGGTAGTGGAAGCCCGGCAGAATGCCGGAAACAGTGACAGTCCACCAACCGTCATCACACTTTGTCATGGGGCGCCGCTCTTTGGAGAACCCTCCGCCGATGCCGGCAACCTCCACAGCCTTTGCTTCCGGCGCAAAGAAGCGGAAGCGCACATCACCGTTTTCCAGCACCTTCACAGCCGGCTCAATATCCACAATCTCCACCGGCGGCTTCTCACCGAAAAAGGGGGACCGTTTCGAGCCGTCCTTCTGGACCGGGGGCTTGGGCGGGCGCGTGAATGTCCCCCACCTTTCCGGCGGGTCAAAAAACAACATTTGGGCCCGAAGGGCCTGGTTTTCAAGAAGTTCTTTCTTCACGGGAACCAACCTTTCTATAAAGGATTCCTTCCTGCCGGGTTTAGGGTCGGGATGTATGGAAGGCCAGCTGCAGGAAGCGATACAGGCCATACTGCCACACAGCATAATCGTGTTTGCCGCCGACGGCTTCTTCGGCGGTGTAGTTCACACCCTCAATGATCTTTCCCGATCCGGGGATCTTTTCTGCCAGCAGCGCCACATCGCGGGAGAATGTGCCATAACAGGCTGGATCCAATGTGCCGCAGAGCAAATAGAGATGCCCAAGGTCATAGGGGCTGTTGTGGATGATCTCCAGCGCTTTGTCCACGGAGAAGGTCATGCCGTTTCCGCCGTTGAACGAGGCGCTGAACACGCCATACCAGCCAAACAGGTCATACAGCTCTCCAATGCCGATCTGCGCCGTCTGGAAGCCGCCCAATGACAGCCCGCAGAGGGCACGGCCCTCCCGCCGCCTGCTCACCGAAAAGTTGCTCTCGATGAAGGGGATCAGGTCATTGCGCAAGTCAGGCCCAAAGGTGTAGGCGGAGTTCCATCTGAGGTATCCATGGGCCTGGTTGATGTCGGATCGGCAGTTGGGAAACACGAGTACGCAGGGCTGCGCCTCGCCGGCCTGCACCAGATTCTCCAGGATCCAGGTGGGGTTGGGGTCGTTTTCACTGAGCCAGTCGTGGTAATCGTCTCCCCCGCCGCCGTGCAGCACATAGACCACAGGGTATGTCTTGCTTGCATCATAACCGGCGGGCAGATAAACGCGCACCGATTTGGTGTATTCCTGGCCATATTCCGGCAGGTCAGGGTTATACACCTTTGACCGGTAGTGCAGCTGCCTGACCTCACCCACTGCCTGAGCCTGCGCGCGCATGCTCTCCGGAATGCGGAATCCTTCCATAAGCTCTCTCCTCACAGGCCGCCATAGGCCGCCGCCCGCACGCGGTGGTGGTGATCCATCTCGTGGTTTGGCATCATATTGTGCATATAGACGATGGAGACATGCTCCACCGGGTCAGCCTCGCACCAGGTGCCGAAGCCGCCGGTCCAGCCAAAGGAGCCGATGGAGCCGCTGGCCCCGCCGGCATACCGATCCATCAGCGTGCGCACGCCATAGCCGTAGCCATAGCCGGCGTTGTAGGCATCCCGCTGGAAATCGCGCAGCGCCTCGCCGGTCAGGCAGTTGGTGCGCATCAGTTTGAGCGAGCCCTCGCTGATCAGGCGCTTGCCGCGATACACACCGCCGCAGGCCCACAGCTGCATGAGCTTGGTGAAGTCTCGCACGTTGGTCATCAGAGAGGGCCGGCCCTCCTCATTTTCCACGCCAGGGCGCTGGCCTTTGTCAATGCTTGCAGGCATTTTCTCAAACCCCTGGGCAGTGACCGCATAGGCGGTGACCAGGCGCTCCTCCAGGTCGTCACGAAACAGCGTGTCCGTATCGGCCATATCCAGCGGCTCAAAGATGAACTCCCGCATCACCTGGTATAACGGCTTGCCGGTGAGCTCCTCCACGACACCGCCCACCAGCTCGCTGCCGAAGCCATACATCCAGCGCGTGCCCGGTTCGAACGCAACGGGCACGTCCGCCATCGCGCGGATGGCATCCCGCACGCGGTAATGCCCTTTGGCCCACACCGGCTCCATCGCCTTGCTCATTGCCAGAAGGGTGGGGTCGGTGCAGCCCTCCGGGGCCGGGCCGAAGCAGTAGGGCATGCCACAGGTCATGATCATGGCATCTTTCACCGTGATGGGGTTTTCCAGCGGCACCACGGCCACATCGCCATTGGCGCTGCGCACATACTTGGTCTTGTGCGCCCACTCCGGGAAGAAATCGGAGATGGGCTGGTGCATCAGAAATGCGCCCCGCTCGTGGAGCATCATCAGGATGGTGTAGGTGACCAGTTTGGTCATGGAAGCCTGGCGATACAGGGAACCCGGCCCGACTGGCCTTTTTGTTTCCAGATCGGCATATCCGTAGTAACCCTCATAAAGGATCTCGCCATCGCGGGCCACCGCGCAGGCGCAGCTTGGCACGCTGGCCCCGGCAAACTCTTTCAGCAAGGCGTCCAGTTTGGAAAAGTTGCTCATCATATCCTCCTCAACGCAGGCAGCCGTAGGCCGTTGCGCGCAGCCGCAGGTGGTGATATTCTTCCAGGTTAGGCTGCAGGTTGTGCATGTAGACAATCGAAACTCCTTCGGAGGGATCGGCCTCAGCCCAGGTGCCGGAGCCGCCGGTCCAGCCAAAGGCGCCCAGCGAGCCGTTGTGGTTGCCCAAATAGGGGTGCGACATCGTGCGCACACCGTAGCCATAACCATAGCCGGCCAGATAGGAATTCCAATAGTCCTCGCGGATCATTTCCTCGGTGAGCGTGTTGGTGCGCATCAGGTCGATTGTCTTGCGGCCCATGATCCTGGCGCCGGCATATTCGCCGCCGTTGGCCAGCATCTGCATGAGCTTTGTATAGTCCCAGCAATTGGTGATCACGCGGGAAAATCCTGCCACCGACCCCAGCGGGCCCACCATCTTTGCTTCGATGACAGCGGGAGGCACCGTGAGCGCGTCTTTGTCTCCCAGCTGCTTGCCAGGCTTCAGATAGTAATTCTTCACCAGCCGCTCGGCAAGGTCGCCGAAAACAAAGTTGGCGGAGCTCTCCATCCCCAGCGGCTCAAAGAGCATTTCCTTGATGACCAGCTCTGCCGGTTTGCCGCAGACCGCCTCCAGCAGCCCTGCGGTGAGCTCGCTGGCAAACCCATAAAGCCAGCGGGTGCCGGGCTCAAAGGCCAGAGGCACCTGGGAAATGGCCTTGATCTGCTCCCGCAGCGTGAAATAACCCTTCTCTCGCAGCGGCTTCATCGCGGCGGCCATACTGTCGGAGGTGGGGTGCCTCACCGGCACGTCGCCCAAAATCATGTCATAGGGCAGGCCGCAGGTCATATTCATGATGTTCTTGATCGTGATGGGGTGATCCACCGGCACAACCGCCACATCGCCGTTTGCGCGGCGGACAGCCTTTGTGGTGTTGCGCCACTCCGGGAAATACTCATAGATCGGGTCGGTCATCAGGAACCTGCCCTGCTCATAAAGCATCATCGCCACAGTGTACATGGCGATCTTGGTAAGCGACGCCTGGCGAAACACATTGCTGCGGGCCAGGGGCACGCCCTTTTCCACATCGGCCCATCCAAAGTAATTCTCATAAAGTATTTCGCCTTTTTGGGCGATGACGCACGAGCAGCCCGGCAGGCCGTCGTCCACGAACTTCTGCAGCAGTTGGTCCAGATCTTTGAAATCAGACATCCGGCATTCCCTCCTCACCTGATGCAGCCATACGCCGCGTTGCGCACGCGGTGGTGGTGATACATCTCCTCGGTGGGCATCATGTTGTGCATATAGACGATCGAAACGCCTTCCGCAGGATCGGCTTCGCACCAGGTGCCGAAGCCGCCGGTCCATCCGAAGGCACCCAGCGATCCGTTATGGTTGCCCTTCTGCTTGTCGATCAGCGTGCGCACGCCATAACCGTAGCCGTAACCCATTTCATAGGGGCTTTCATAATCCCTCATCTGGGTCTCATCCAGCCCGTTGGCGCGCATCAGATCGATTGTTTTGCTGCCCATGATCCGCACGCCATTGTATTGGCCGCCGTTGGCAAGCATCTGCATCAGCTTTGAAAAATCATTGGCAGTGGAGAAAAGCCTCGCCCATCCGGCCTCATGCTCGGGGCCCGGCAGGTGCTTCTGGTCAAACACCGTTGTGCCCGGCACCAGCTTGCCGTCCGGCTGCTTCTGATACAGCCTGACCATGCGTTGCTGGATGTCGCCGAAAAAGCGCGATCTGGTGTCATCCATCCCCAGAGGATCAAACAGGAACTCCTGAAACACATCATCGATTGGCTTGTCGCACACTGCCTCAATCACCGTGGCGGCAATCTCACTGGAAAAGCCATAGAGCCAGTGAGTGCCCGGCTCAAAGGCCAGTGTGGCCTGCGCCATCGCCGCAACCTGCTCCCGGTTGGTGAAATGGCCCTTGTCCCACAGGGGCTGCATGTGCTGTTGCATGCTCTTGAGCGTGAGGTTGTCGGTGTGGCCGGGGAAATTGCAATAAGGCAGCCCGCACTTCATCGACATGACGTCGCGGATTGTGATGGGGCCATCGGTGGGCACAACCCTGACGGAGCCGTTTGCGTTGGTAACAAACTTTCTGGATTCCCTCCACTCGGGCAGAAATTTGTACACAGGATCGTTCATCAGAAATTTGCCGCGTTCATACAGCATCATCATCGTGGTATACAGCGGGAGCTTTGACATGGATGCCAGCCGGAAAACCGACCGATCAGTCACAGGCGCCTTGGTGTCCACATCGGAATATCCAGCATAGCCCTCATAAACCGTTTTGCCCCGCTGAACCACCTTGAGCGCGCATCCCGGCAGCCCTCTGTCCACAAAGCTTTGCAGGAGCTTGTCCACATTCGCGTGCGTAGCCATGATAACCCTCCTTGATCACAAATCCGTATTGCATGGGGAGAATCAAATGTGTCGGAAACCAGCAATCTAATTTAGTTAGTGTTCTAATTAAGTAGATTATACCTACGGCGAACCAATGTCAAGGCGGATTCCAAAAAGGGCTTTTGCCTGATCACCTCAGACAAAAGCCCCTGTGCTGTGTGCGTGTTTTGCAGCCCGGGCAGTGCCCTCACAGGCACCCGTATGCCACGGAGCGGACGCGATGGTGATGATACTGCTCCATGTTGGGCATCATCTGGTGCATATAAACAATGGACAGGTTTTCACTGGGATCAATCGCCGTCCAGGTGCCCAAAGCGCCGGTCCAGCCGAACTCACCCACGGAGCTGTTGCTGTTGCCCGCCGCCGGGTCCATCATCGTGCGCACCCCCAGGCCATAGCCGTAACCGGCCAGGTAGGGATTGGTGAAGTCCTTCATCTGGGCCTCATTCAGCTGGTTGCGGCGCATCAGATCGATGGTCTTGCGGCCGATGATCTTTTCGCCGTCCAGCGTGCCACCATTGGCCATCATCTGGGTAAACCGCAAATAATCGCGCACTGTGGAATAAAGCCCGGCGCCGCCGGCCTCATAAATGGCGTCCGGCTTGTGGTTGTCATCCAAAAAGCCGACTGTCTTCACCAGTTTGCCGTCTTCACCGCGCTGATAAGGCGTGATCATGCGCTGCTCAATGTCGCCGCGATACCGGTAGCCGGTGCTGGTCATGCCCAGCGGGTCAAAGATTTCCTTCTGCAGAAACTCACCCACCGTCATGCCGGAAGCCACCTCAATCAGGCCGGCCACAAGATCATGACCATACCCATACAGCCACTGCGTGCCCGGCTCAAACGCAATCGGCACTTGCGCCATCGCCTTGATCTCGGTGCGGAGGTCATATTTGCCATGGGCGGCAACCAACTCATTGCGGACCCGAAGCATTTCCTGCGCCGTATAGGATTTCCCCATTGCATAGGGCAGGCCGACCGCCATCGAAAAGGCGTGCTTGACGAGCATCGGGTTCTTTGCAGGCACGATGGAGATGTTACCGTTTTCATTGACCTGCACGCGATTGATGTTTTTATACTCGGGGAAGTATTCATACAGCGGATCGTCCAGCAGGAATTTGCCCCGCTCAAACAGCATCAGCGCCGCCGTGCAGATGATCACCTTGGTCATGGAAAACAACCTGTAGACGGTATCACTGGTCACAGGGCTGTTGCTCTCAATGTCTGCCAGGCCAAAGTAACCCTCATAGAGCAGTTTGCCGTCTTTGACAATGCCGCAAGCGCAGCCCGACGGGCCGTTTTTGGCAAAGGATTCCAGAAGCGCGGACAGGTCGTTGAAATTTGACATGGTCTTCACTCCTCCCAAATTGTGCATACCGGGATCAATATAAGTTCATTTGCTCGTGATGTCAACTGCCTGGGAAGACCAAGGCAACCAAGAAACTAAATCCATTACTTTACAAAACATTTATGAGGAGTAATATAGTGTGCAGCACATAAAGTATTTTCTGGAGGAGCGTTCATGAAGCCATTGAAGAGCTATAAGTTTGTGCGCGGGTTCAATTATACACAGAGCAATGTGTGGACGGACACAAACTTCTGGGAGGAGTATGACCATGACATCGTGGATCGAGACATGGGTTATGCCGAGCGGTTGAAGCTCAACAGCGCACGTGTTTTCCTGACCTACTCCTCTTATGCGAAAGACCGGGAAGGTTTCCTTGCCAATGTGAAGGACTTCGTGAAAACCGCCTGGGCCCACGGCATTTCCACCAACCCGATCATTTATCACGGCATGCGGTTTCTGCCCGAAGACCTGGCACGGGGCTGGTCGCCGGAGCCCTCCAAAACGCTGCTGGACAAAAGCAGCTGGGTGCTGGGCGAGCGCTACTTCGATGATTTGTATGAAGCCATCGGCCAGGAGCCGGGGCTGTTGTTCTGGGATATCTCCAACGAGCCCGGTTACCGGCTCGATGAGGGCACCTATTACCCCGAGGAGCCAGCCTATCTTCGGGAAGACATTGCCCATGGCGAAGCGGATCTGGAGCAGCTGCGTTACCGGCAGGAGCTGGTGTGGGAGTTCATCCGCCATTTCTGCCGCTATGTGAAGAGCAAGGACCCGGTGAATGCCATTGGCCTGGGCAACACATTCATCTATGAGACCGAGGCAAGCAAAACTGCGGAGCTGGTGGACATCATCATATTCCACGACTACTCCCCCACCCGCAAACGCCTCAGGGAAGTCTGCGAAATGGCCAAGGCGCTGGGTGAAAAATATGGCAAGCCGGTGGTCAACAACGAAACCTGCTGCCTCTGCCGCGCCAACCCCTATGATATGACGCTGGAAATCCTGGAGGAGTATGATTTCGGTTGGTACATCTTTGAGCTGATGATCGGCAGCGATGTGTGGAACCGCGTACATGGCGTGGTTTACCCAGACGGCACGGTGCGTGACCCCTCCATCGTAGCGGCGCTGCTGGGCTTCTACCGCAACCGCGGCGAAAGCGCGATCTATCCCAACGTCAACCAGGAAAAGCATGCCCAACGGGCAATCCGCCTGGCTGAAAGGGCCCTCTCCGAAGCCAGCATCAGCTTCAGCGGAGATCACAGCAACGACACAGAGGGCTTGCTGGAAGCCTGCGAATACATCGCCAACCTGCTGGAATGCGGCGAGCATGTGCCGATGGACGTGCCCCCCACAGCACGGATTGCAGCATATCGCCGTCAGGCAAAGCCCAATGCCGATGAAATCAAGCGCTGGCTCGGCGAACTGGTGCGCACGCTGAAAACGGTCTGCCACATTTATTAGGCAATTAAAGCATGAGAAAGCCCCGGGCCCTGTTTGAACCAGGCCCGGGGCTTTGTGGTTCCATTGCATGCTTGCCAAGATGGACTCAAAAGGTATGTGTCAGATTATACTTGAGGCTTGCCATCCTGGTCGGCAGCGCGCCAGATGATCTTCCTGGGGCACTTTTCCACACAGGCCATACACCCGGTGCATTTGTCATAATCGAAGACCGGCAGGTCGTCCACCATCGTGATGGCTCCGAACTCACAGGCCTTCTCGCACAGGGCGCAACCGATGCAGCCCACCTGGCAGTTATCGCGCACCTGCTTGCCCTTGAACACGTTGGAACACTCCACGCGCACCACGCTGCCAGCCGGCAGCAGGCGGATGATGTGTCGGGGGCATTCGGCCACGCACTTGCCGCAGGTGATGCACAGGCTGTGGTCAATCACACTAAGGCCGTCCACGATGCGGATCGCGTCAGTCGGACACACACGGGCGCAGTTGCCGAACCCGAGGCAGCTCATCGGGCAGTTTTTTACCCCGTCGTCCAACGCGGCCACGGCGGCGCAATCGTTCAAGCCCTCATAATTGAACTTGAGCGGCGAGTTGTGCAGCGTGCCACGGCATTGCACATGGGCAACCAACGGCTTGAGGCTGCCGGCGTCCACGCCCATGAGCGCGGCAATCTTTTCGGCGTTTTCCACAGAATTCACGGTGCAGGCGTTGATTGCGGCGCCTTCCGTCACAATGGCGGCGGCAAGGCCGTCGCAGCCGGGATGGCCGCAGGCGCCGCAGTTGGCGCCGGGTAGCAGCGCGCGCACCTCATCAATTTTGGGGTCACGCTCCACGCTGAAGTATTTCCCGGCGATTGCCAGCGCCGCACCGAAAAGCAAGCCCAGCGCGGCAATTGCACCGGCGCTGATCAGAATCGTTTCCACAGGAGCCCTCCTTTATTTGCCCAGGCCGCTGAAGCCCATAAACGCGATGGCCATCAGGCCCGCGGCGATCAACGTGATCGGAAAGCCCTTCAGCGATTGGGGAATCTGCGCGTTTTCCAGCCGCTCGCGGATGCCGGCCATCAGCACGATGGCAATCGTGAAGCCGATGCCGCCGAATGTGCCGTTCACTACGCTTTCCAGAAGCGTGTAGTTTTGTTCAATGTTGATGATTGCCACGCCAAGCACGGCGCAGTTGGTTGTGATCAGCGGCAGATAGACGCCCAACGACTGATACAGCGACTGGTTTGTCTTCTGCAGCACCATCTCCACAAACTGCACCAGCGCCGCGATCACCAGGATGAACGCAATCGTCTGCATGAAGCCGATGTTCAGCGTGTCCAGCACATAGCGCTGCACAACCCAGGTGACCAGAGAGGCCATCGCCATCACAAACGTGACAGCCATGCCCATTCCGGCAGCAGACTTGATCTTCTGCGACACGCCCAAAAACGGGCAAATGCCCAGAAAGCGCACCAGAACGAAGTTATTTACAAGCGCTGCACCCACCGCAATCAGCGCAAGACTTGAAATCGCCATGCACGCGCACCCCCTTCTTCTTCAAAGATAGCAGATTCAGCAGGCCGAGCAGCAAGCCCAGCGCCAGGAAACCACCGGGAGCCAGCAGCATGATGACCACCGGCGTATAGGCCTGGCCAAGCACCGTCACACCAAACAGCGTGCCGGCACCCAAAAGCTCGCGGATGCTTGCCAGGATTGTGAGCGCCAGCGTGAAACCCATGCCCATGCCCAGGCCGTCCATGGCGCTCAGCCATGGGCCGTGGGAGCTCGCATAGGCCTCCGCCCGCCCCAGGATGATGCAGTTCACCACGATCAGCGGGATGTAGAGCCCCAACGCCTTGTCCAGCTCCGGCGCGAAAGCCTTCATCACCAGCTGCACAATCGTGGTGAAGGATGCGATGATCACCACATAAGCCGGGATGCGCACCCTGGAGGGGATGAAGTTGCGCAGCAGCGACACAAACACATTGGAGCACACCAGCACCGCCGTGGCGGCAACGCCCATGCCCACGCCGTTGATGGCGGCGGTGGAAACGGCCAGTGTGGGGCACATGCCCAGCAGCAGCCGGAAGGTGGGGTTCTCCTTCCAAAGGCCGGTCAGTATTGTCTTCCAGGATTTCATTGTTTCACCTCAATCGAAAGCGCGAAGTTGCGCGCCTGGTTCACAGCGTCGGCCACGGCCTTGCTGGTGATTGTGGCGCCGGTGAGCGCGTCCACCTCGTTGCCGGTGGCGCCGCCGCCCTTCTTCACGGTGATATCGCCGTCTTTGCCGGCAAACTGGCCGGTGAAGCTTTCCTTCTCGGCGTTTTTGCCCAGGCCCGGCGTCTCGTCGTTGTCGCCCACGACCACGCCGCGCACCACGCCGCCGCCATCCACACCCACAGTGACCACAAACGCGCCGCTGTAGCCGGAAGCTTCCACCTCCAGCACGCGCCCACCGGTCTCAGCGTCCACATACAGCGCCAACACACCCTGCGGCAGAGCCGTCGTGGTGTCCTTCGTGAAGTTGCCGCTCAGCACCTTTGCCCTGGCCTGCTCTGCGGCAAGCCGTGTCTGCTCTTCAATGGGCTCTTTGGTGACCACATAGGTGGCGCCCAGCGCCAGGCCCGCAACCAAAGCGATGATGAGCAGCCTGCCGCCCAAACGGATGATCTCACGCACGAGCCTTCACCTCCCCATACACACGCACCCGCAGGAACCGCTCAATCAGCGGCACGCACAGGTTCATGATCAGAATCGAGTAGCTCACACCTTCCGGATAACTCCCCAGGAAGCGGATCACAACGGTCAGCACGCCGCAGCCGGCGGCATAAATGACCTGCCCCCATGGTGTAACCGGCGAGGTGGTATAGTCCGTGGCCATAAACACAGCACCCAGCACCAGGCCGCCGGAAACTGCCTGCAGCACGCCGCTCCAAAGCGGCCCATAGGCGGTATGGCCAAACGCACCGGCCAATGCCGCGCCGGCAAACACGGTGGCGAGATACACCACCGGGATGCGCCAGCTCACCACGCCGCGGATCAGCAGATAGGCAAACCCGATCAGCAGCGCGATGGCGCTCACCTCACCGATGCTGCCGCTCCGGTTGCCCACCAGCAGTGACACCAGCACCTGCACGGGGTCAGACCCGGCCTGCCCCTGCGCCAGCTGGGCCAGCGGAGTTGCACCGGTGGCGGTATCTGCCACGGTCGCAACCAGAGAGTTCACAGGGGCTGACCACGCGGTCATGGCCACCGGGAAGCTGGCCAGCAGGAATGCCCTGGCCGCCAGCGCCGGGTTCACAATGTTGCCGCCGATGCCACCGAAGGGCACCTTGACCACGCCGATGGCAAACGCGGAGCCCACCACGCACAGCCACCAGGGCGCGTTGGCAGGCAGGTTCATGCCCAGAAGCACGCCGGTGACCACGGCGGAAAGATCGCCTATGGTCATGTCGCGCTTCATCAGCTTGTGCAGCAGCCACTCGGTGAACACTGCTGTGGCCGCGCACAGCGCCAGCACAGCCAGCGCCTTGTAGCCGAAGCGGTAAACACCCACGGCCGCAGCCGGCAGCAGCGCCAGCAACACGTCGCCCATGATCCGGCGCGTGCTCTGGGGCGCCCGGATATGGGGGGAAGCGGAAACGTTCAGTTTCATACCAAACAAACCTCCTGCAGCGCCGCCTGGGCGGCCGCTGCCTGTTCAATCTATTTCTTCAATGCGGCGCCGCGAATGCGGTTTTTGCCGATACGGATGTTTTGCAGCAGCTGGCGGCGGGCCGGGCAGATGTAGGTGCAGGCACCGCACTCCACGCAGTCCATCGTGTGCAGCTGCGCGGCTCTGGCAGTGTCGCCGGTGTCCACCGCGTCGGAAATGAGATAGGGCTGCAGCCGAATCGGGCAAACCCGGAAACAACGGCCGCAATGGATGCAGGCCGTGGCCGGCGGCACATGGGCCTCCTCACCGGAAAGCACGATGATCCCGGATGTGCCCGCGATCACCGGCACAGCGTCGCTGAACTGCGCCACGCCCATCATCGGGCCGCCCGAAAGGATTTTTGCCGCATCGTCGGTCTTGCCGCCGCAAAACTCAACGCAGGCGTGGAAACTGGTTCCGATACGCACCAGAAGATTGGCCGGGTTGCGCACACCGCCGCCTGTCACGGTGACCACGCGCTCAATGAGCGGCTTTCCAAGAACCACGGCTTCGTGGATCGCGTAAAGCGTGCCCACGTTGATCACCACGCACCCGGCGTCGGCCGGCAGGCCGCCGGAGGGCACCTCGCGGCGGGTCAGCGCCCAGATGAGCTGCTTCTCGCCGCCCTGCGGATATTTCACCCGGAGGGGCTTGACCTCAATGGCAGTGCCCACAGCGGCATCCCGCAGCGCTTTGATCGCGCGTGGTTTGTTGCCCTCCACACCGATCAATGCCCGCTCAATGCCCAAAGCCCGAAGCGCCAGCTTGATGCCCGACACCACAGACAGGGCCCGCTCCTGCAAGAGCCTGTCGTCGGCGGTGAGATAAGGCTCGCACTCGGCGGCGTTGGCGATCAGCGTGTCCACCGTCTTACCCTTGGGGATCGTGAGCTTCACATGGGTGGGGAAAGTCGCCCCGCCCATTCCCACAATGCCCTTGTCGCGGATGATTCCGATGATCTCCGCACCGGTGAGCTTCTCCACATCCTCACAAGGGTGGATGCCTTCATCGGGCGTGTCAAGACGGTCGTTTTTGATCACGACAGAGATCACATGGCTTTTCCCGGTGGGGTGCGGCCTGGGTTCCACCGCAACCACAGTGCCCGACACGCTGGAGTGGATCGGCGCGCTCACAAAGGCCTGGCTCTCACCGATGCGCTGACCCATCCTGACGATGTCTCCCTTTTTGACCAGAGGCGTGCAGGGCGCGCCTGTTACACGGGCCATCGGGATCACCAAAACGTCCGGAGCGGGCATCACGGTGATGGCGCAGCTGTCGGAGAGCGGCTTTCCATGGTGCTCAGATTGCAGCGGATGCACGCCGCCGCGAAATGTTACGGATTTCATGCATGTCTCCTTCACGTAAAAAACCAAATAAAAATGTGAAAAATTTATCAATCAAGGTGAGAAGCCGATCAGGAAGGTCTGAGACGTGTCTTTTTGACTGCCCGGCGATCGTCGGTTCAAGTCAACATTCCTTTCTCGGCGGAGTGGGGCACCATGCGGCGCCGCAAACCGGCACCACCATCAATTGCTGCCGGCGCCACTATTCTAACAGATATGCATAAGCAGATCAACATATCTAGTACAAAATGCCAAAACATAAAAAACTATCATGGGCATTATGCCCATTGCGATCGGGAGAGCCGGTTCTGCAACCGATCGGTGGCCGAAAGCGGATACGTGAACCCCAGCCGCAACTTCTCGTTGAACTAAGCTGCCGGTTATGCTATATTGAAAGTTATTGTAAGCTCTTACACTAATATGCAGCAATGTGTCGATTCAAAAGTTGGAGGATATCATGAGCCAATGCCAAATCGGAGTGGTCGGCCTGGCGGTTATGGGGAAGAACCTTGCACTGAACATGGCTGAAAAGGGTTTCACGGTGGCGGTATACAATCGCAGCCGTGAAAAGACAGAGGAGCTTGTCGCCGAAGCGGAAAACATAGGAATCAGCGGCGCCTATTCTCTGGAGGAATTCTGCTCCATGCTTGCCCGCCCTCGCCGCATCCTGCTGATGGTGAAAGCCGGCCAGGCAGTGGACGACACAATCAACCAACTGAAACCATATCTGGACGCCGGTGACATCCTGATAGACGGTGGCAACTCCTTCTTCAAAGACACGATCCGCCGCAACAAGGCGCTGGCAGCAGAAGGGTTCCGCTTCATCGGCACCGGTGTGTCCGGCGGTGAAGAGGGCGCAAGGCACGGCCCGGCCATCATGCCCGGCGGCCAGGAGGATGCCTACCGCCTGGTGGAGCCTGTGCTCACGGCCATTTCCGCCCATGTGGGAGGCGACCCCTGCTGCACCTATATCGGCACCGATGGCGCGGGGCACTATGTGAAGATGGTGCACAACGGCATCGAGTATGCCGACATGCAGCTGATCGCCGAGGCCTACTACCTGCTGAAAAACCTGCTGGGCATGGGCGCGGACGAGCTTCATCGCACATTTACAGACTGGAACGGCGGCGAGCTGGACAGCTATCTGATCGAAATCACCCGCAACATCTTTCCGCAGAAGGATCCGGAGACCGGCCTGCCCATGGTGGACGTGATCCTGGACGCCGCCGGCCAGAAGGGCACCGGCAAATGGACCAGCCAGGAGAGCCTGGACCTGGGCCTGCCCGCCCCCACCATCGCCGAGGCCGTGTTTGCCCGGTGCATGTCGGCAGGAAAAGCCGAGCGTGTGAAGGCCAGCAACGTGTTCACAGGCCCGTCGCGGCAGTTTTCGGGCGACCGTGCGGCTTTCATCGAGGCGGTGCGTAGGGCGCTCTATGCATCCAAGATCTGCGCATATGCCCAGGGCTTCGCATTGATGCGCGCCGCGGCCGCTGAATATGGCTGGACGCTGGACTATAGCGCGATCTCCATGATCTTCCGCGGCGGCTGCATCATCCGCGCGCGCTTTTTGCACCGCATCAAAGACGCCTATGACGCCAACCCCGATCTGGAAAACCTGCTGCTGGACGGCTACTTCAGCAGTGTCGTGCAGGAGTATCAGCAGGACTGGCGCGAAGTTGTGATCGCCGCCGCCCGCGCGGGCATCGCCGTGCCGGCATTCTCCAGCGCGCTCATGTATTTTGACGGATACCGCGACGCGCTCTCCCCCGCCAACCTCATCCAGGCCCAGCGGGACTATTTCGGCGCGCACACTTTCCGGCGAGTGGACAAAGAAGGTGACTTCCACCACCAGTGGTTCTGAACGCCGACTGATCACAACATCGAAACGGAGGTGCCCCTCAATGCCGGTTTTGGCGCTGGAAGCCAGCACATCCTCCGCCAAGGCCATGCTCTGGAGTCTGGAGCATGGCGTTTTGGCCGTGGAGCAGCTGCCCTATCCCGCCGGCGTGTGCGACGGCATCACATTTGACCCACGGCGCTTGTCAGAAACAGTGCTTGCCTGCGGCGCGGCGCTGCTGGCCCGGCACCCTTCCATATCGGTGGAAGCCATCGGCCTCTCCAGCATCTGGCACAGCCTGGTGGTTCTGGATGGTGAAAAAGAGCCCATCGGCCCCGGCTTCACCTGGGCGGACACTTCACCGGCGCCCACTGTGGCGCGCCTCCGAAAAGACAGGGCGTTTGCGGCGGATTTTTATCACGCCACAGGGTGCGCCCTGCACAGCTCCTTCAACATCTTCAAGTGGATGCATCTGCGGGAAACTGCAGACACAAGCGCCGTCCGCCATGTTTCCAACCTGCCGGAGTATTTGTTTGACGCGTTTACAGGCCAGCTGGCGGTTTCACTGAGTTGTGCTGCCGGCTCCGGGTTCCTCAATGCCCACACGCTGGGCTGGGATCCGGATCTGCTCCGGTTGGCAGGCATCGAAAGCGGCATGCTCGGCAGCCCGGCGGAGCCTCACTTTGCCCTGCCCCTCTCCCATCCGGCCGCAAAGGCACTGGCCTTGCCGGCAGGGCTGCCTGTGACCGTGGCAGGGCCCGACGGCGCGCTGAACCACATCGCCGCAGGCGGCCTCGGCAACCCGGCGATGACGCTTTCCGTGGGCACTAGCGGCGCGCTCCGGATGGCGCACAAGGGGCCGGCGATCCCTGAGAAGCAATCTACATGGTGCTATTACGGCGCGGAGGGGCAACACATCATCGGGGCCGCCACTTCCGGGGCCGGCAACTGTGTGAACTGGTTTGCAGACCAAATGCTGGGCGGCAAGATGAAACTTGCCGAGCTGGAGGCAGCGACTTGCTCCGCGCAGCCGGAAAACACGCCCTATTTCCTGCCGTTTCTGTATGGGGAGCGATGCCCCGGCTGGGATGATACGCGTAAAGGCGGCTTTGCCTGCCTGCAGGGCGGCATGGGCACCGGGGAGCTTTATCGGGCGGTGCTGGAAGGCATCCTGTTCAACCTGTATCAGAACTACGAGATTCTCGTGGATGTGGCCGGGGCCGCCCCGGAGCGGATCGGCATTTCCGGCGGCATCACACAGTCTCCATTCTGGACACAGATGGCGGCCGATGTTTTCAACCTGCCGGTGGAGGAAAACACCGGCAAGCACGCCTCGCTGCTGGGCGCGGCCTATGTGGCTGCCAAGGCCGTGGGGATGATCCCGGCGCTCACAGCAATCCCGGAGGCGCGAGGCAAGCGCCATGAGCCTGACGCAAAAGCCCATGAGCTGGAGATGGATCGGTTTCAAAGCTGGCTGAAACAGTATCAAAAAGGATAAGAACTGCCAAGGCGCGATAGCGGCGAAGGCTAGTGGCTGCGCTACACCCTCCAGAGCCCAAGCGCCGGGTTGGAAATCGAATACACTTCCTCCCCGTTTACCATATTGAACCCGTCAGCAAGGGCGCCATATTCTTTCTGCACCTGGTCATAGTCCGCCCAGCGGAAGCCCGCGGCTTCGATCTCCTGCCGGCTCAGCTTCGGCGCTGCGTAATAAATCTCAAACCGTCCCTCAGAGGAACCATGAATCAAATGCGCCGCCGCCGAAAGGTTGCTGCCCAGGTCGTCGTTGGCTGCCACCGCGTCCAGCACGTAATCGGTGCCTTTGTAGCCATAGTTGCGGATCAGCCGGTCCATCCCGGCATCCTCGCCAAACTTGTCCACACCGGGGGCAAGCACGATGAGCCTGCCGCCATCCTTCATCGCCATGCGCGTGCGGTAAATCGATTTGTTGGCCAGCCAGAAGCTGCGGAACTCCTGCGGCTCCATGTGGCACACGCAGGTGGAAAGGGGCTTGCCCAGCCAGTTGATGTTCTCCTGGCGGCTGCGCTCCACCGCCGCCTCGAAAGCATCGCGGCGGTCGCCGATGAAAAGGCCCTTGATTCGGTCCTCCCCACGCTCCTGGCGGATCACAGTCATCACATACACAATGGGAAGGCTTCGGGCAAAGCGGCTGGCGGCATAGTCAAACACCTGCCGCACCGGTGCGTGGTCGTTGCCCAACGCCTGCTCCATGCCGCAGACCGCGCCGAGGAAGTGGGTGCGGTGCACCATCTCAATGCCGCCGACGCCCACAAAGATGTTTTTGGACTGGTTTGCCATGCCGGCGACCTCGTGGGGCACCACCTGGCCAATGGAGAGGATCAGGTCGTAACCGTCATACAGCCTGGCGTTGACCTGCACCTCAATGTCATAACCCAACCTGCCGGCGGAAATCTCCCGCACAAACTCGCCCGGCACTGTGCCGATCGATCTTAAGCCGGTGCGCCAGTCATGCACCAGATAGGCCTCCATGGGGATGTCTGGCCCAAACATGGTGATGAGTTCCTCCTGGGTCATCGCCACATGGCTGCCCAGCGCCGGCAGGATATCCACACGGCAGGAGCCGCGCAGCCGGGCATAAAGCCTGGCGGTGATATCTCCGGCACGGGAGTGCACGCGCGTGAGGTCCGGCGGCACCAGCAGCACCCTTTTCAGCCGCCTGCCCGCAAGCACCTTTTCCAACGCTTCCTCAAGCTGCTCCGTGCCGATCTCACCTTGCGCGGGGGCGTTGAGCATGATGCTTTCCATAGAAGCCCCCTTAAATCGAATATGCGGAGAACCCGCCGTCTATGGGCAGCACCGCCCCAGTGATGAAGCTGGCCGCGTCGCTGGCCAAGAAGACCACTGCGCCCACAAGCTCCGACGGATCGCCGTAGCGGCCCATTGGTGTCTGGGAAAGAATGTGGGCGCTGCGCGGCGTGGGCTTGCCCGTGGCCCGGTCGATGAGCAGATCACGGTTCTGCTCGGTCAGAAAAAAACCCGGTGCAATGGCGTTCACACGGATGCTTTTGGACACGTTGAGGCAAAACCAACCGGCAAGCCACTGCGTGAAATTGGCCACGGCAGCTTTGGCCGCGCTGTAGCCCATCACATTGGACAATGGCCGAATGCCGGCCATCGAGCAGATGTTGATGATGTTGCCGCTGCCCTGCCCGGCCATCACGCGGCCAAAAACCTGGCTGGGCAGCACAGTGCCCATCAGGTTCAAATCCATCACGCCCTCTATGGCTTCCTTGGGAAGGTCAAAAAACGAGCGCTCCGGCGTGGTATTGGCCTCCGCCTTGTTGCCGCCGGCGCCGTTGATCAGCACATCCACACGCCCAAACCGTTCAAGCACCGCGGCGCAGGCTGCCTCCACACTGGCTTTGTCCGTCACATCGCAGGCAAACCAGGCGGCGTCGCCGCCATTGGCGTTGAGTTCGTCGGCAAGGCTTTGGGCTTTGTGTGCATGGAGGTTGATCACGGCGATTTTAGCGCCACGCTCCGTGAGCTGCCGGGCCATCTCGCTGCACAGCACACCGGCCGCGCCGGTGATGGCAAACACTTTGCCCTTCACGTTGAAATCCGCTTTCATGGTTTCACCCCGTTTATCCACAGTTTGGTTCCTGCCCCATCAGCACATCCGCGTGCCGGCCAATGTGGGCGCGCAACGCTTCCCGATACTCCGCCTCGTGCCGGTGCAGCAGCGCAAAGAGCCTGCCGCGGAACCGGTCGGCTCCGCCATCGGCCTGTGCCTGCAGCAGAAGCCCATAGGTGATGTGCAGTATCTGCCGGGCGTCCGGCTGATCCAGATATTGCTCCAGCGCGGCGTCCGCGACGGTTTCCGGCGGCGCGACGCGTGCAGGGTCCGCACTGATGTGGTAATACGCTCTGGCCTGCGGCAGAGTCTCCATGGCGAAGGCAAGCATTTCCCGAAACAGTGCGGCATCCTTTCGGGCCACCACGCGCAGCGCCTCCAGCCAGCTGGTGCCGGCCGTCTTCACATGCACGCGCAGCCCGGTGTGCCGCCCGATGGCACCGAACACGGCAAATTTGTCGCTTCCGGAGTGGATGCTGAGCCGGTAGCCGAACTGCCGGGCGATTTGGGCATGGGCGATGAAATCACGCTCAAAAAGAGACGGATCACCGATGTAGTCGATCCCCTTTTGAAACTCGCCGATGAAACGGGGAGCCATGCTGGTCATCGCCACGCCGCGCCCGGCCAGCTCGCTTGCAACCACAAAATGAGCCGCCGGTGTGGTGGGGGTTGCCGTCTCGTCAATGGAGACCTCAAAATCAACCGGTTTACCCCACGGCGCGATCACATTGTGATAAATGTCCGCCGCGTGCTCAATGACCCGGCCATATGTCAGAGCGATCGCTTTCACATCGCCGGGGCCGATCAGGCCGCCGCTGAACGCCCGGCCCAGATAGTTCTTTTCATAATGGCTCCGCACCGGCTCGGGCAGCTCCTGATATGCCTTGTCAAGGCGGCTGCCCTCAAGCTCCCCTGCCTGACCGCCCATCTGCTCGGAGCAGTCCAGCGTGATCATCGTGCAGCCGCAGTCCAGCGCGGTGCGGATCTCCTCCGCCGTTTTCAGATGGTCGCCGTCGGCGCCCCACCCCTCGCGCCAGTCCTGTTGAAACACGGCAAAGGCGGCTGCAGCCACCACTTGCTCATAGCTGCGGCCTGTCAGCTTCAGCTCGCGCATCGACTGCTGCGCCAGCACCGGGAAGATCCCCTTGCCGGCAATTGCCTCCAGATGGCCGGGCGAGGCAAGCCCCAGCCGGTCGCCCAGACCCATTGAGAAGGGCCGATCGCGATTGGCCGAAGGCGCAACAAACGGGAACAGCTCCATCAGGGCGCGGGCGTTGGCCGGAGACAGCGGGCAGCGCAGCGCATCCAGCTCCCCTGCGTTGATCCTTACACCCTCCATTGCAGCAGGCAGACCGCTCCCCGCCACCACAAGGAACCGCTCCACGGCAGACCGGGCAATGAAAGCAAGGACGCCGCCCGTCTCATGCACCGATTGGGGAACCGCGCGGCACCCCGCCAGCTCTCCGGGCAGCTCCGCGCCGCTTCTGGCTGCCACCGCAAGCCTTTCGACTGAATCCATCAATAACCTCCTGCTCACAGCTCCGCGCTTCTGCGGACGATCAGCTCCGGTGTCACGACCGCCTTCTCGGCAGCCGTTCCCGTCTCAATGGCGTTTACCACCGTTTCCAGCGCGCACTGGCCAAGGAAACCGACCTTGCCGTCCACACTGGCCAGTTCGGGCGTGGCGCTGCGGGCAAGCAGCGAGTTGTTGTAGCCGATCACCGCCACATCCCCCGGCACCGCGAGCCCGCGTCGGGCAAGGGTTTTCATCGCGCCCACCGCCAGCTCATCCTCCGCGCAGACCACGCCATCCACCCCGCCTTGGGCCAGCAACGCCTCCATGGCCTGCTCTCCGCCGGCGATGCCGGCCATCGCTTTCCGCTCCAATGCGGAAAGCCCCGCCACACGCATCGCCTCACGATAGCCGCTCAGCTTGTTCAGGCCGCTGTAGGTGTCCGCATCATAAATATAGCCGATGTGCCTCCGGCCACCGGCGGCAAGATGTTCCACCGCGGAGCGGGCGCCCGCGGCGTCATCGCAAAACACTGAGTAGACTCCTTTGCCCTCTACGAAGCTGTTCAGCAGCACCACCGGCACGGATCGGGCTGCCTCGTTGATGTGGCTGTTGTCGCGCTCCTCTTGAAAGACCGACCCCACCAGGATGATGCCATCCACCCGCTTTTCAAGGAGCAGGCCGATGTGGTTCTTCTTGTCGTCAACAGAGCCGCCGCTGCAGGACAGCAGGATGTCATAGCCATGCTTTCTGGCGTTCTGCTCAATGGAGAATATTGCCGCGGAATAATATAAATCGACAAGATTGGTCGTAAGTACACCAATGAGCTTCATGGAGTTGGTAGTGAGCCCTTGGGCAAAAATGTTTGGCTTATAGCCCATTTCTTCAATGATCCGGCGCACCTTTTCAGCTGTCTTCTTGCTCACCGGCCCATTCTGGTTGATCACCCGGGAAACTGTGGCGATGGAGACTCCCGCTTTTTCAGCGATGTCATAAATGTTCAATCATGAACCCCTCAGCGCCTAAAATATGTAACCGCTTACAGTATATCGCTGCGTGAAAAGGTTTGTCAACAAGCTTGCCAATGCACCCATCCAGACATGTCTGCCGCACGGCCATACAAAGGCGTCTGTCCCCCGAGGCGGCATAACGGGCCAGGCGCTCAAACACCGGCCACAGCCCCATGCCCTGCAGCTCCACCGGGCCGAACTCATCGGCAAAGACAGTCTTCACCCGGCGCTCCGTTGCTGATCCGGCAATCGCCCAGGCTTCCGCCAAGCCATCCTTCAGGATCGCATATTGCCCCACCTGCACCGCCACCGCCGCGCCGGGCGGCAGGTGCGGCAGCAAGTAAGAAAACGGGCTGGATTTCCCGGTGGCCAGGTGCAGCAGGTCCTGCCCGATCCAGATTCCGTTGTGAAATGCCTTGGTGATGGCAAACCCATCGGCATCGGGCTTGCACGCTTGATACTGTGAGAGTAATCGGGTCGTTTTCCCGCTATTCACCGGCCCGGTGATGATGCTGATCATATGCTTCACAGGCCTCGCGATAGGCCACCTCGTCGTCAATATCCACCAAAATGGAGCTGTCCTCCACGAAAACAGTCTGGGCTCCGTGGCTGCTGAGAAAATCCCGCAGGGAGACGGACCCATCGCCGGAATTCAGGGCATCAATGGCCTCTCTGTCCAGCAGCACGGGGTGGCCGGGCAGGCCGCAAAAAACCGGAACCGCCCTGGCGTATCCGCTTGCCAGCACAGCCCCGTAGGCAGCCTCAGACACAAACGGGCAATCCCCCGGCAGGATCAACACCCTCGGCTCACGTACCGCACGCAAACCGGCCCGGATTGAACTCAACATGCCGTCAGCCAGATTCTGATTGAGGACAAACTCAATTTCCGGGTGACACCTTCTGAAGTCGTCAAACAGGCCGGCCCTTGCACCGAGCACGATGACAGTCTGGCTGCACACAGCCCCCAGCCCCCGCACACAATGCTCCAATATGGATATACCGCCCACCGGCAGCAGCAGTTTGTTGCGGCCCATGCGGCTGGACTGGCCGGCGGCGAGAATCACGCCGGACACCCCGGTGCCTGGAGTTTGCGGATCTGGCTTCAAAGGGCCCATTGCAGAAAGACGGACAAAGCCAGCACGGCCAGCGAGATCGCGGCGAACACACCGCCCGGCAGCGCTTTCTTATCACCACTGCTGTTTCGGCGCAGGGATGCCGTGACGCGCACCGCAAGCGCGCCAAACGCAATCACCGCTGAGTTCACCGCAGTCTCCAACAGCAGGAAATTCAGCATTGGTCCGGCCTTACCCAGCACAGAAACCTCCCGAATCCAGGCGGGCATAGCGGCAAGATAAAGCAGATACAGGCACCGCCACGCAAGGCTGGTTGCCAGAGGCATGACCAGAAAACGGTTGATTGCCTTCTGTTGGGAGGGCACAAACCTGATCGCGCAAAACATCACCAGCCCTTCGAGCAGGATGGCAGCCGCAGGATTGATTACATAATCGATTCGAGGGGTCATCAAGAGGTTGATCAGCTTGATGGCTGCCGATAAGGCTGACGCCCACAGGATGCTGGATGTTTTCCCGCTCTGCAGAAAAACACCGGTCATAAACGCATATGCCAGCGGATAATACAGCACCCAACCATAGCCTGGGGCAAACAGGTGCAGCAGATAAGATACCGTCGCCTCCGATATCCCCCACAGGCCACCCCAAAAAAGGACTGCCGACCATTGCTTCGGTCTCATGCCTTTCCCTCCATTCCGGTGTTGATTGCTTCGTGCAGCGCAGCGCTGATCTCCTGATAGCTGGTGCAACGGCAGATGTTGGATTGCAGCCAGGAGTCAATCGTATAGTCGTCAGGGTTGGGATAGTGTGCGAGCAGGGAGTGGCAGACCAATACAAACCCCGGTGTGCAGTAACCGCATTGCATCGCGAAATGCCTCGCGAACAACGGGATCAGCGGCGAACCCGCTAAGCCTTCGATCGTCGTGATCTCCCGGCCCACCGCTTCCACCGCAAGCACCAGGCAGGATTTCATCGGCCACCCGTCCATCAGCACCGTGCACGCGCCGCAATCCCCGTTTTCGCAGCCTGGTCTGCAGCCTGTCAAACCAAGCTCATCCCGCAGGATATCCAGAAGTGTCTGAAACGGATAAGCAGCGACATGGTATCCATATCCATTCACAGATAAGTTGATGACCGTTTTTTCAGAAATCCGCCTCATGTGGCATCACCCCCCCAACACTTCGAGCATGGCCTGCAGTGCTTTCTCCAGCATCTGGCGGCGGTATTGGCCCGAACCCAGCGTGTCAGAAATCGGTTCGCCCGCCATTTGCCCCATCAATAAGCTTGCCGCCGCAGCCGGTTCAATGGGCAAATGGGCCAGTGGCAGTGTGACCATCACCGGAAAGGGATAATAGCCGGCGATGGCCGCGCGGACAATGCCGGGCGTGCGGAGTGCGGCCAGCGTAAACAATGGATAGCCGATCTTTTCACCCTGTGTGTGCTTGGCATGGACATACGGCAGTGACGCAACAGCCGGATCCATGGAGAAACACACGATGATCTCGCCCGGCTGCAGAATCAGCTTCTGGTGATACAGGGAGCGCAGCGGGGCCTCCCGGGTGCCGGCCGGGCTGGCAAGCAGCACAGTCGCGTCCGCCAGCAGCAGCGGCAGCGCCGCTTCGTGATAGAAGATTGTGCCGGCCACGTTGCCTCCCAACGTGATTTTGCATTGAGCGGTGTGATCGGCCACGCGGGCACATGCTTTTTCAAGCAGTGGGAACAAGCCGGAAAGGGCAACATCATTGAGCGTTGCTGCTGCGCCGAACACGATCTTTTCACCGGAGTAACCATACCCCCTGCATTGCGGAATGTGCTTGATGTCAATCAACGCGTCAAAGGCCAGGCTGTTCACCCTGGCCATCGTGATGATTTCGGTGCCCCCCGCGTAATACAGCGGGCGCAACCCCTTTTGAGAAAGCCCGGCATACACGCTTGCCGCTTCTTCCAGCGTGTCCGGCTCGATATATTCAAACGGAAACGGGATCATGCAGGAGCCCTCCCCCCCTCATCAGTATTGCCAGAACCGGGTGATGCAGAAACCCAGCAGTGAGGGCGTGGCACCAGCCCTGCCGCTCATTTGTCAGACTGCAGCTTCCATGCGGTCTCAAATTTGAGCGGCAGACTGTCCGCCTCGCAGCCGGTGACCACCGAAATCGCGTTTGCCAGCGCCGGCGCAATCCCAAGGATGCCGTGTTCTCCCAGGCCGCGGACTCCGTATGGCCCCTCGATATTGGGTGTTTCAATAAACTGAACATCGTATTGGGCGTTCTCCGCAAAATGAACCACCTTATAGGTGCGCAGGCTGGAGTGCTGCATCTGCGCCCTGTCGTTATAAACAAACTCCTCGCGGGTTGCCACGCTCAGGCCCATGTTCATCGCCCCGGCGACTTGCCCTCTGGCCAGCTCTGGGTTCAAGACCTTTCCCGCATCCAATGCCGTAACTGCCTTTACAATGCGATAGCTGCACTCCTTGCGGTCATACTCAATCTCGATCGCCTGCGCTCCGCAAGTCCAGTATGGGCCCGACCGGCATCTGCCCGTCTCCTTGTCGGGCTCGGTCAGGTGCTGCATGATGTAACTCCCCCTGCCGACAATACGCTGGCCATACCCATTGCCGTTTTCCAGCTTGATCCCTTCCGCGATGGTCTTGACGGCCACAAAGATGGAGGGATCGCGAACCAGATAGACACGCTCCTCCCCCACTTCAAGGTCCTGCTCACGGCAACGAAGCACAACGGAGGCGATGCTCTTCAGCTGCCTGATCGCGTCGTCAGCTGCCTGCAGCACGGCGTTTCCCACCAGATGGGTGGTCATGCTGGCAACTGTCTTCCAGTGGCCGGGTGATGACCGCGTGTCCACAAGGTCTCTGACGAATATCCTGCCGGGGTCCATCCGCAGCCGCTCCGATAACAGCTGCCGCATGGCGGTATAGACCCCTTGGCCGCATTCCACGGCTCCGCAGCTGAGGTTCACGCAGCCATCGGAAGTGAATGTGATAACGGCCGCGGCAGACGCGTCGGCGGGAGAGCTGGATGTCTTGCTGAAACACGCAATTCCCTTCACTCTGAATTTGTCGCCGCCGATCGGTATGCAGCGCCCTTCCCCCCAGCGGATACTTTCCAGCGCCTTGTCCAGGCAGGCTTGCGGGTTTCCGAAATCGCTGCGTGTCAGCAATGCCTGCGTGGGCGTGGTGTCGCCCGGGTTTGCCAGATTCCGGCGGCGCAGCTCCGCAGGATCCATCCCCAACGCCGCCGCAAGCTTGTCCATCATCCTCTCCATGCAAAAAACCGGCACCTCATGCCCGAAGCCCCGAAATGAAGTGGCGTAGATGTGGTTCGTATAAACACAATATGCATCGCAGCACACATACCCGATGGCATATGGCATGCCGCTGCTATGGGTCATGGCGATGGTCACCCTGGGGCCCGAGTCGGCATAAGCACCGGTATCCACCCGGTATACCGCCTCCATCGCGACCAGCTTGCCGTCGCGGGCGGCCCCCAGCTTGAGCGTGCAGTCCGCACCGACCTTGCACCCGCTGGAGCGAAAGCTCTGCTCCCTTGTGAAAATCAAAGAAACTTTCCGCCCGCCCACAGCCTTGGACGCCAGATATGCCAGCATCTCCGGATGAGGGTCCACTTTGCCGCCATAAGCGCCGCCCACCAGCGAGGTTTGGATGACGATGGATCCGTCAGCCAGGTTGAAGTATTCCGCAAGCAGCTCTCTGGAAGCAAATGGAGCCTGAGAACCCGTTTCAATCACAACCGTGCCGTTGCCTTTGATTTCCGCCGAGGCGCACCGGTTCTCCATATAGGCATGGGCGGCCTGGGGCATCGTGAAATGCCCTTCCACGACCGTCTCGCATTGCTGCCAGCCGGCGGCCATATCGCCCTTGCGGATCTTGTAATGGCTGACGATGTTGGTGCCCGGCTCGGAAAACACCGCGCCGGACGTGTGCTTATAGTCGGCGATATTCGGATGAATGCGCACAGAATCGGGCGACATTGCTTGGTTCACATCGTTGACAATGGGGAGCGGCGCGGTATGCACCTTCACCTTTGCGACGCCCGCCAGCGCCTGCCAGCGCTCATTGGCCACCACCAACGCCACCGGTTCACCGCAATATCGCACCACATCCCTGGCCAGCACCGGCATATCCCGAATCTGCGAGCCGGTCAGCACATCGCAGTCCGCCCCGGTCAGCACCGCACGAACGCCGGGCACCGCCATTGCAGCAGATGTGTCGATGGAGAGGATTCTGGCGTGGGCCTCGGTGGAGACGCACAATGCCGCATGCAGGCACCCGGCCCGATCGGCATCGGCAGCATAGCGGGCGCGGCCGGATGCCTTGTCAATGCCGTCTTGTCTTTCCAATGTTTGGCCGACTGACCTGCCGGTGTCCATGTTCATTGATTCGGCCCCCATCCTCTTGCTTGCTCAGGCTCACACAGAAATTGTAACCAGCCTGTGGGAGGGAATACCGTATAATCCAGGATTCTCCGCGAACGATAAGGAAAAGAAAGGAGCAATTGCCAATGTTTCGACATGAAAAGCAGATGCTTTCGGAAGTCAAGGTAGATCGTCCGAACCCAAATTACGCAGCTCTGATGCAGGAGCAGCTGGGCGGCCCCCATGGCGAGTTGAAAGCAGCGATGCAGTATCTGGCGCAGAGCTTCCGCGTCAACGACCCGCAGATCAAGGATTTGTTTCTGGATGTGGCGACAGAAGAGCTTTCCCACATGGAGATGGTCGCCCAAACCGTAAATCTTTTGAATGGGCACGATCCCAACGCGGCGGGGGCAACAGTGGGCAGCGTGCAAGCCCATGTGTCCACCGGCTTGACACCGGCGCTCACCAACGCATCCGGGTATCTTTGGACGGCGGCCTACATCAACGAAACCGGCGATCTGGCTGCCGATATCCTGTCAGACATTGCCGCCGAGGAACGGGCCAAGGTGGTTTATCAATACCTGCACCGCCAGATCAATGACGCCGGTGTGCGCAATACCATTGACTTCCTTCTGAATCGCGAAGAAGCGCACAACACGATGTTCCGCGAGGCCTTCAACCGCATTCAGGACACCGGCTCTCTCAAGGACTGGGGCGTGACCAATGATTCAAAAACCTATTTTGACTTGTCCAAGCCCGGCGGGCAATATTTCGCGCCCAGCTCGCCAAAGCCCCCGCAATTCACCAATCCAAACTGAACAAGGAACCCCGGCCTTTTGGCCGGGGTTCCTTTCATGGGCATTGATACGCCAGGCATACCGCACAGCTTACATAATAAAAAGCAAAACAGCTTACTGAAGCAGCACCGGGTTGGTTCCGGACGAATTGCTAAGCGCATCCACGACGTATACCCGGATGGTATCGCCGGGCGATACGTTGAAACCGACGCCCGCGTTGGAAACCGCGTCAAAGTCTGCCTTGACAAAGCTGTACCCGATTTGTACCCCGGCGCGCTGCTGCACAAAAACCACCGTCTCTTCGCCCTCGTGGGTTACCACCGGCTGCAGCGCAACGTTCAAATAACGAAACCCCCTTACGCCCTTCTTGATCGTAAGCGTTGTAAACCCGTCTGCAGTGCTCACCGTATACGCGCTGTCGGCGTCCGGCACGATCGTGTACTTGCCTGTGGCCGAAGGCGGGCTGACCACCAGTGAATACGTCGTTGCGGCTTTTCGGCCTTCACCGTCGTACACCTTAACCTCCACAGTGAATGTGCCCGTTTCGCCGGGCGTGCCGGTTATGCTGCCGCTTTCCCGCGCTATGCCAAGCCCCTTGGGCAGACCGCTGGCATACCAGCTGTTGCTGCCGTCGCCGCCGCTGGCGCTGACGCCGCACGTATAGCTTTCGCCGATAACAGCGGCTAATATGCTGGGCGTGTCGATGGAAAGGTTGGCGTAGCCGATGGTGATATCAAAACCGACCGTCAGCACCGCGCCCCGGCTGTCGGTCACGGTTGCCGATACCGCGCTGACACCCGTAGCCGAAGGAATACCGCTGATCTCGCCCGTCGCGCTGTCGATACTTAAGCCTGCCGGCAGGCCCACTGCCGTCCACGTATACGGCGATGTGCCTTTGGTGACGGCGGGCGTAAAGCTGTATGCACTGCCTACCGCGCCCTTCGGGATGATCGGCCCCATATCCACCACGATCGCATTATCGTTGCTGTCGCCCTGTTCGTTTTGTATGCTTATAGCAAACCGATAGTCATAATACAGTCCGCCGGCGTCGGTGACGCGCACACGGATGCGGCAGACGCTCTTGGTTTCATAATCCAACACCGCTGCGGTTGCTAATTGATCGCCCGCGATGCTGAACGAAGCGTTGTCGTCATCCCCCGGGCCGGATACAAGGCTGTATGTACAACTTTCATACCGATCCGGATCCGACGAGGAAAGGGTTCCCACCACCGTCCCGATGGCCTGCTCTTCCGATACGCTTTGGTTGTTCAAATCCAAATCTGTCGGCGCGTTGTTCAGTCTGATCACCGTCGGCTTCTGCCAATAACTGCCCAAAGCCACGAACGGTACACCCGCGTCATCAAGCGCCAGGGATGCACTCACTACATTCCATGCATTACCCGCAGAAAAACCGGCTGTGCCGACAGTCTCCCAATAGCTTCCGTTATACTTCATCACTATGGCTTTATCGTTGTCGTCATCCACATATGCCACATACGGCGTATTGCCATTGAACACCAGGGATGTATAAGATGCATCGCCCGCAGATAACCCGGCCGTGCCGACCGTCTCCCAGCTGCTTCCGTTATACTTTATCACTGTGGCATTATAGATGTTGTCATCCTTATATGCCACATACGGCGTACCCGCGGCATCAAACGCCAGGGATATATACTTTACATAGTTTGGCGAAAACCCGGTCGTGCCGACATCTTCCCAATAGCTTCCGTTAAACTTCATTACGGTGAGTTTATAGGTGACCCACGTATCGTAAGTGGGAAAAGCATCCCTATATGCCACATACGGCGTACCTGCGTCATCAAACGCCAGGGATATATCCTGTGCCTTACCATACGAAAAACCAGGCGTGCCGACCGTCTCCCAACTGCTTCCGTTATACTTCATCACCACCGCTTCATTGTAGTATGCCTTATCCTGATATGCCACAAACGGTACACCTGCGTCATCAAACGCCAGAGATACATTCTCTATCTGACCCGCAGAAAAGCCGGCCGCGCCCACGGTCTCCCAACTGCTTCCGTTATACTTCATTACCGTGGCTTTATCGTCGTTGCTCCAATCCATATATGCCACATACGGCGTACCCACGTCATTAAACACCAAGGATATAGAACTTACTCCGCCCGCAGAAAAGCCGGCCGTGCCGACCGCCTCCCAATTGCTTCCGTTATACTTCACCACTGTGGCTTTATTTGAGTTGCTCCGATTCGGATATGCCACATACGGCGTACCCGCGGCATCAAACGCCAAGGATGCTTGCGTTGCGTCCGAAAGCCCGGCCGGGTCAACCTCCGCCCAATTTTGGGTTCCGGCCGCCCTGGCGGTTGGCATTGCACCGCCTGGGATCATCGCCGCTATAATCGTCATGCATACGGCGGTTATAATTGCGGTGATTTTTCTTTTCATTCTTTCCTCCTGATATCTGTTCCCGTCCATTTTTGTTGGCGTTAATCGTCTTGTTGCTGCTTTTTTCTCCGGCGGATCAGTATCCACAGG
>JAEYYW010000057.1 GCA_023428265.1 Bacillota bacterium
GTGCAGCCCGTAGGAGCTTGAGGGCAGTTTCCAGTCTCGGGATCACCGCATGTGATCCCGTTGGCGGCGGCAGTAGCCAGCGCATTAAAGGTCAAGGGGATCTGAACGCAAATGGGCTGGCCTACGCGGAATGTGCAAAAGGGTTGCAGGGTTCCTTCGCAGCCACCAATGATCGGGTCACCATCGCAGAAAGTTACAATCGTGCCTACTGTCACTTCCGGACGGATCGTGATGAGGGCATCCACACACACTATTTCGTGTACTGTTCTTGGACAAGCCATAGAATAATCATCCTTTCAATCTTCTTGGATTTCCTAATGTACTCTATTCGGGATATCTCCACTGTGTGCGGTCATGACGCTTGCGGCAGGGTTCATCATCGTCATCATCATCCATAAAATCATCCTCCGTAACATAACGTTCTCTCGTTGGCTCTCTGCGGCACGGAGGCGTGTTTCCGCATTGGCCGGGGATATCGCATGCGATACCGGCTGGCTCTGCCTTCACCGCGGCGGAGAATTTCAGCGGAATCTCCACGCAAACCAGCTGCCGCACAACGAATGAGCATCTCTCGCTGTTATTTCCGCCATATCTCACAAGTTTCGGTTCAGACATGCAAAAGGAACGCACCCTCCCGAGATCAACATCCTGATCCAACGTTACTTTCGCGTCCATACATACTTTCCTTTTGACTATCGATTCACAATCCATGGCAGACCATCCTTTCAGATTCTGTTTCATTATATTGTTGCAGCAATGAAAGGGATAATCGTGCCAGGTATCTCAACGATATCCGAAGCAATGGAAGCGGAGGCGATCCTGGCAGACATCCTCCGCTCTCCGCACATAGAAAAAAGCGGGCCTCACAGGCCCGCTTTCATTGGATCAATCTGATAGGAAAAATTTAACCAAGCTGCCGGATCGACCTGTCCAACCGCTTCATCGTCTCTTCCTTGCCCAGCAGATAGGCAATCTCAAAGGCTCCGCCCGGCGTGCTCTCGCACCCGGAGATGGCAATGCGCAGCGGCCAGAGCATCATGCCGTTTTTCACACCAAGCTCTGCAATCAGCGCCATCACCGCGCCGTGGATCGAAGCCTCGCTCCACTCCCCCAGCCCTTCCAGCACCGGCTTGACTGCCGCAAGCATCTGGCGGGCCACATCGGCATTGGTCTTCATCTTCTTGTTCTCATAGAGCGCCGTGTCAAACTCCGGCATCTCCATGAGGAACATGACCTTGGCGGCAAGCTCGCTGAAAAGCTCCGTGCGGGGTTGCAGGAGCTCCGCGATGCGCCTCGTGTCAAACCGGTTCACATCAATGGCGTCTTTGATCCAGGGCAGCACGGCGGCATGGAAATCCTCAAGGCTCATCTTGCGGGCATATTCCGCGTTGAACCACCGGAGCTTCTCAATGTCGAAAATGGCCGGCGACTTGCTCAAACCCTCCAGGCTGAACGCGTCGATCAGCTCCTCCAGCGAAAACATCTCCTGCGTGGTGCCGGGGTTCCAGCCAAGCAGCGCGATGTAGTTCACAATGGCGTCTTTCAGGTAACCGGCGTTCATCAGATCCTCAAAGGATGGGTCGCCCTTGCGCTTGGACAGCTTGCGCCGCACACCGCCGGAGATGATCTCAATCAGCGGCAGGTGGATATAGGCCGGGATCTCCCAACCAAAGGAGCGGTACAGATGGTTGTATTTCGGAGTAGACGACAGATATTCAGTGCCGCGCAGCACATGGGTGATGGCCATCAGGTGGTCATCCACCACGTTGGCGAAGTTATAGGTGGGCATGCCGTCGGACTTGAGAAGCACCATATCATCCAGCGCCGCGTAGTCGGCCTCGATATGCCCGAAGATCAGGTCGTCAAAATCGGCGCGACCTTCCACCGGCATGTTCTGGCGGATCACATGGGGTTCGCCGGCGGCCAGCCGGGCCCGCACTTCCTCTTTGGGCAGGTGCAGGCAATGCTTGTCATATTTGAATGTGTCGCCACGGGCTTCATACTCGGCGCGCAGGCTGTCCAGACGCTCGCGAGTGCAGAAGCAGTAGTAAGCCCCGCCCTTTTCCACCAGCTCCTCGGCATAGGGCCGGTAGAGCTGCTTGCGCTGGCTTTGCACATAGGGACCGTAATCGCCGCCCACGTCCGGGCCCTCATCGTGGTGGATGCCCACAGTCTCGAGGGATTTGTAAATCACATCCACGGCGCCCTCCACCTGGCGGGCCTCGTCGGTGTCTTCAATCCGCAGGATAAACTTGCCGCCGGTGCTGCGGGCAAACAAATATTCAAACAGCGCCGTGCGCAGGTTGCCGATGTGCATATAGCCGGTGGGGCTGGGGGCGAAACGGGTTCTGGTCTGCATATTGCTCACTCTTTCCCTCCTGTTGTGGCCTTACCCATTTCCTTGGCCCAGCTGTCTTTCAAGCCCACGGTGCGGTTGAACACAAATGCGCCGGGCTTGCTCTCCGGATCGCAGATGAAATACCCCTGGCGCATAAACTGGAAACGGCCCCCTGCCTTCACGCCGGCCAGGCTCCCCTCAAGCAGGCTGTTTTCCAGCACCACCACCGAGTCGCTGTTGAGGCGCTCGGAGAAATCCTCCGACTCCTTGTCGTTGAACAGCACGTCGTAGAGCCGCACCTGCGCAGGGATGCAATTGGAAGCGTCCACCCAATGCAGCGTGCCCTTCACCTTGCGGCCTTCACCGCTGCCGGAGCGGCTCTCCGGGTCATAGGAGCACAGAAGCTCCGTCACCGCGCCGGTGCTGTCTTTCACAACCTCGTCGCAGCGGATGATGTAGGCACCCTTCAGCCGCACCTCTCCGCCGGGCTTCAGGCGGAAGAACTTATTCGGCGGGTTCTCCATAAAATCTTCCCGCTCGATGTAAAGCTCGCCGGAAAACGGCAGCTTGCGCGTGCCCATCTCCGGGTGGCCGGGGTGGTTTTCCAGCTCGAGCTCCTCCACCACGCCGGCGGGCCAGTTGGTCAGCCTGACCTTAACCGGGTCCAGCACGGCCATCACGCGGGGGGCCGTTTCATTCAGTTCCTCGCGGATGCAGTGCTCCAGCAGCTTGATATCCACGGTGCTGTTGGCCTTGGCCACACCGGCCCGTTCAATGAAATCCTTCAGCGCCGAGGGCGTGTAACCCCTGCGCCTGAGGCCGCACAGCGTGGGCATCCGCGGGTCATCCCAACCGGATACCAGGCCGGTTTCCACCAGCTGCCGCAGGTAGCGCTTGGACATCACGGTGTTGGTGATGTTGAGGCGTGCAAACTCAATCTGGCGGGGCGGGTTTTCAAACCCGGCTTCCCGCACGGCCCAGTCGTATAGCGGCCGATGGTCCTCATACTCCAGCGAGCACAGCGAGTGGGTCACGCCCTCCAACGCGTCGTCCACCGGGTGGGAGAAGTCATACATCGGGTAGATGCACCACTTGTCGCCGGTGCGGTGGTGGTGGGCAAAGAGGATGCGATACATCACCGGGTCGCGCATGTTGATGTTGGGCGAGGCCATGTCGATTTTTGCCCGCAGCGTCATAGACCCTTCCGGGTGCTTTCCGGCGCGCATCTCCTCAAAGAGCCGCAGGCTCTCTTCCACAGGCCGGTCGCGCCAGGGGCTGTTGCGGCCGGGCTCGGTGAGCGTGCCGCGGTGCTCGCGGATCTGTTCGGCGGTGAGCTGGCATACATAGGCCTTGCCGCGCCTGATCAGGTCCAGCGCGATTTCATAGTTGCGGTCAAAATAATCTGAGGCGTAATAAAGCCGGTCTTCCCAATCATAGCCGAGCCAGTGGATGTCTTCAAAGATCGCCTCCACATACTCGGTGTCTTCCTTCACGGGGTTGGTGTCATCAAACCGCAGGCTGCATACGCCGCCATAACGGAGCGCGGTCTCAAAGTCCACCACCATGGCTTTCAAATGGCCGATGTGGAGGTAACCGTTGGGCTCCGGAGGAAAGCGGGTCTGGATGTGATACTTCACCTTGCCTGCGGCGATGTCATCGTTGATCGCTTCTTCAATATAGTTGTTTGGGGTTTGTGCTTCTGCTTTGTGCGGCATAAGTGAAATCCACACTCCTTTGTGATTTGCCTGACAATTTTACCACAAAAGATCAGTGTTCACAATCAGACCGGCCGGGCCAATGCCTTGCAATCCGAGCCGTTTCGTGCTAAAAATGAACCATTCGCAGGGAGGCAAGTATGAAGCCAAAAAAACCGCAAGTGCTGATGTATTTTGTAAACGCCATCTTCTGGACGACTGTGTATGTATATGTGCCTCAGTTTTCAGACTACATCCGGCATGACATCGGTGCCACCGCCACGATGGTGGGGCTGATTGCCGGCTCCTATGGCGTCACGCAAATGCTGGTGCGGCTGCCGCTTGGCATCTGGTCAGACAGACTGAGCCGCCGCAAGCCCTTCATCCTCATGGGCATTGCCATGGGCGGCCTGAGCTCCCTTGTGATGTTCTTCTTCCACCGCTCCCCCGGCGCGCTGCTGATCGGCAGGCTGATGGCTGGGCTGGCCGCCTGCGCCTATGTGCAGATTTCTGTTTTGTTTTCCAGCTATTTTGAGGGCGGGCAGCACTCGATGGGCTTTGTGGAGGGCTCCACCGCAATGGGCCAACTGATTGCGATGCTGGTCGGAGGCGTGGTGGCCCAGGCCTACGGTTACCGTTATACATTTCTGGCGGCGGCGGCGCTTTCCATTGTGGGCCTGGTGCTTGCGTGCTTCGCGGCGGAAAGCAGAAAGGAAAGAACTCCCATCAGCCTCAGGGCGGTGGGCGGCACGCTTCAGGAAAAAACACTGGTGGTGGCATCGGTGCTGGCAATCTTTGCCCAGGCGATCAACTTCGGCAAGGGGTTTGTGTTCGCGCCGATGGCGGCTTCGGCGTTTCGGGCTACCAATCTGGAGCTGAGTGCGCTCACAATGTGCTTCATGCTGCCCACGGCGGCGCTGGCTCCCTTTGTGGCCACAAAACTCGCACCGCGCATCGGGTTCAGGCCGATGGTCGCCACGGGCTTTACGCTGCAGGCGGTGTCCTGCGCGATGGTGCCCTTGGCCACCGGCATGGGGTGGATGTATGCAAGCCAGTTTTTGACAGGCTTGGGCAGCGCGCTCACGTTCCCGGCGCTGATGGCGCTGTGCGTGTCTCGGATGCCCGACGAAAAGCGGGCCACTGCAATGGGTTTCTATCAGGCAGTATATGGCATCGGCATTTTCGCCGGCCCCTACCTCACCGGCTGGCTCACCGACTGGCTGGGCGCAAGCCCCGCCTTTGCCATCAACGGCGCGATGGCGCTGCTTGCGGCGGCGGGGGCAGCGGTGTTCATCACGGGCACGGCGGGGAGAAAGGTGAATGAAGCGGCATAATGGGCGGCGCGAGCCCTTATCGTTTTAGCTATCCTCTGACGATGCAACGGTTGCGACCGGAAAGGTAATTTTGAAGGGCTCCACTTTCATGGCTGCAACCGGCTGAAAGCCACTTACATCAGGGAAGAGTTGGGGATTGATGCGGACACCTTTCAGTTTGGCCAGTTTACCGGTTCCTCTGCCCTGAAAGGTGGTATAATAATACTTCCCTTCATGGTATTGAACCAAGGGGAAGGGAAAGAGCTTAGTGTTGACCGGAAAAGCTAATTTGCCGGATTCCAGAGTAAACTCAGCTATCGTGCTTTCTCCGGAGAAGATGGATACTTTTTCAGTGTGAGGGCCTGTGCTTTGGAAAGTGAAGTCCGCCCGCTCTTTGGGAATGCCCCAGTTTCTCCTTCCATTCTCCACACTGGCCATGGTGGAAACATATATTTTGCTGATGGTGTTGAGCTTTTTGCCTTGATGCTTGAATTTGCCGGGGATGAAGAGCAACTCGCCATAGGGACCGGCGTCAGAGGTGCTGTAATCCACCAGCATCAGGGCTCCAAAGCCGCCGGCGAAACAGCCTTTCAAAAACTCCGGTAAATTGGCGTTTTCTTCCACAAAGGTCTTCGTAAATCTATAAAGCAGAATGTAGCCCTTCCCAGACAAGGTCCAGGGAGCCGGATAGATGCTCTCCATAAGAACCTCCTTATGATTGTTTGCTCTGACTGGCCAACCATTGCTCAAACTTTTTGAACTCCACATAGGCATAAAGCCTAAACAGGAAAGGAAAAACCCTGTTCAGCAGCGTAAGGCAATAAAACAACTTGGAGGGATAAATGCTGCTGCGGTTTTTCCGAATACCCTTTAAAATACTTTGCGCCACGACCCGGGCATCTTGAGAGGGCCAAGGCACAGGGCTGCCTCCGGCATTCTGAAAGAACCCGGTTCTGGTTGCAATGGGGTAGACCACCTGGAAATATTGCCCCTTATCCAGCTCCCAGCGGTAAGCTTCGGCAAACCCCTTCAGGGCCGCTTTGGTACTGCTGTAGAGGGCATAGCCGGGTAAAGGAAGAAAGGCCATCCCGCTTGACGTAGTCACAAAGTGAAAGGGCTTGCCGTCATTGAGCTGCTTCATTTTTTGAGCGCTGTAGACTACGGATTTAAAGTTGATGTCGAAGATGGATGAGATATGCTCCCAATCGGCTTCCGCCAGCTTTTCATAATAGGCAAAACCGGCATTGGCAACAAAAACATCGATAGTGCCAAGCTTTTGCAGAGCAAATGCAAACAGGTCTTCCACTTTTTCGGGAGTAGAGAGATCCCCCCGGAACAGGTAGAGGCCCGGCAGATCAAGCAAATCATTATTGATCTTTCTGCCTGTGGCTACCACTTTGCATCCTTTGGATAAAAAGCCTTTGACAAGCTCCAGGCCAATGCCGGAAGTTGCGCCGGTCACAACGATATTCTTATTCTCCCAACTCATTTTGCTCACCCACGAGTCTCAAATCGATCTGAACATGATGTCTCCAAGACATAATACACCATGAGTTGTAGTGTGTAAACCGAGTCGGCAACCCTGTGAGGCGGCAGGGCTTCGTTGTGGTATAATATGCCATAGACCACAAAAGAGAGGGATGTGACAGATGGAATACAGACCGGTCAGCGCCAGTGAGCGCCTGGAATTGATGGAAATGCAAGCCCAGGCCTTTTTCTTCACCTATGACAGGGAGAAATATCAAAAGGAAATGGCCGGCGGTGACCCAAGGCAGAGCGGCCGCGGCTGCTTTGATGAAAAAGGCAAAATGGTCGCCGGTTTGGATCTGATCCCCTATGACTGCTGGTTTGACGGCGCAGCCGTGGGCATGGGTGGCGTGGGCGGCGTGGCCAGCTGGCCGGAGCACCGCCATGGCGGCAACGTGCGCTGGCTCATTCACAACAGCTTGCTCGAGCTTTATGAGCGCGGCGATGTATTCTCCTTCCTGTATCCATTCTCTTACCAGTATTACAGGAAGTTTGGTTACGAGGTGTGCAACCGCGTCACCAAGGTGACTGCTCCCACCGAGCCGCTTCGGGCATTGCGCAGGCCCGGCCACGCAGAGCGATTCCTCCCCGGCGAGGGGGGCACCGACCCCACCCCTATTGTGGAGGTCTACAACGACTTTGCCCAACGCTACAACCTTTGCGTGGACCGCGAGGGCTGGCGCTGGCATGGCTTGCTGGAAGTGGATCCGATGAAAACCCGGCGGCAATCCTATGTGTGGTTTGGTGAAGACGGCCGGCCCGCTGCTTATGTGCTCTTTGTGGGCGAAGGCGACCCGAACCGCGCAGAGATGCGGGTGCTGGAAGCCTGTTGGCGGTCAAATGACGGCTTGCTGGGGCTGTTGGGGTTCCTTGGCGGGTTCTGCAGCAATCTCAGAACGATTTGCTGGGAAATGCCGCCGGATGTGGACGCCAGCCTGATCTGGCATAACCCCTATGATGTGAAGACAGAAGCGGCCTATGAAGGCATGTGCCGCGTGGTGAACGCGCAGAAGGCGCTGCGGATGATGGCCAAGCCAGACGGAAAAGGCGCGGTCAAGATCGCCCTGACAGACAGCTTTCTCCCCGCGAACTCCGGCAGTTACAAAATCGAGTGGGACAGCGGCGAGAGCCGCGTGCGGCGCGTGAAAGACGGCAATGCAGACCTGGAGTGCTCGGAGCACGCACTGGCGCAGTTGGTGACCGGATATCTGCCCTTTGAGCAGTTGAGGCTTCGGAGCGATGTAGCGGTGAACGGCAAGGCAGAGGAGCTCGCGGCGCTGTTTGTTAAGAAGAACATCCACATCCTGGATAAGTTCTGACCCCTCCATCCCCCGCTGTGGCGGCATCTTCCTCAAAACAACACCCCCTTCCGGTGAAGGGGGTGTTGCTATCGTAATGCGATGTGGCCTGCTCAGTTGGCTGCGGGCGTTTCCAGCCCGGCTTTATAGTTATCCAGGATTGCGCGCATCTCCAAACGGATGGCGATGCGGGCGTTGATGTTGGCCTTCAGAAGCTCCACCTTGGCGCGGATCTGCCCGATCACCTGCGTGGCCTTGTCTGTGTCATTGGCCTTCAGGGCGTCCTTCAGGTTGTGCACCGTCAGTTGGCGGATCTCGTCATTCAGCGCCTTGCCGTCGCGCACGAGAGGTTTCAGCGCTTCGTATTTGGACTTCAGCAGCTGCCGCAGAGGTTGAAGTGAGCGGCGGCCGTTCTTGTTGTTCTTGACCTGGTCTGCGAGGGGCTGATACTTGGCCTTCAGGGCTGCGATCTCATCTTTGACGGCCTGGATCTGCTTTTTCAGATCATTGATGCTCTGGCTGTTGTCCGCGGCAGGCTTCTTGCCTTTTGCAGGCTTCTCAAGCTTCTTGGTCTGCTGCTCCAGCTTCTTGGTCAGCTGCCCCAGCTTCCTGGTAAGCTCCTTCAGCTGGGCGGTATACTCTTTCACCTTTGCCGTATCCTGCTTGACGACGCCCTGGATCTCCTTGATCTGGGCACGCAGCTGGCGGTCATAATCCCGCTCGGTTTCCAGCAATTCGCGCAAAGCCCTTACTTCCTGCCGCATTGCCTTCACCTGTTCAATGAACGGGTTTGGCTCTTTGGCAGGCGCGGGTGTTGCTGCCGGCGCCGTGGTTTCCGTGGGCATGGCAGTCACCGCGGGGGCTCCCGTCTCATCCGGCGCCGCAAACGCGATGGGGCTCATCGATGCGAGCAGCAAAGCGGCGAGAATGGCAGAAAGGACTTTCTTCATGGCTGGCACTCCTTTGGTCGAGAACGCGTTCCTCAATTTCATGGTTTGATTATAGCACCGCGAAATGCGCGAATCCCCGACGAAATGCGGCGAAAATGCGGCAGGCATCGGTAGGTTGGAACCCCATGGAAACATCTGTCAGTTGATTTATATATGGTTATATAGTAGCATCTTACCAATCCAAGGAATTCATTCATCCGTCATTCATGCAACCCCCCACCATCAAAAGGTTCCGGAGGTGCTTGATGCCAACCAAACCCAATCGCCACTGCCGAACGCCGCATTTTATTATTCTTCTCATTCTATTTGCGGTCCTAAGTTTTTCGGCCTGCCAACAACAGTCGCTGGTAGCCTATCAATCACTGGATACGGCCATCGCAAGCAAACAAGCCATGGTAACACCCACGGCGGAGCCGGACGCTTCTCCCAGTGCAAATGCGGCGTCTGTGTTTGCCGCGGAAACAACCGCGCTGCCCACAGAGCCCGCAGCGGCTGATCCAACGGAAACAGCGGAGCCGACCGCATCACAAAAAGAGATGCCGGCAACGGTGGCAGCAACGGCATCCGCAAAAAGGGTGATGGCCGCTTCCACGGTAAAGCCCACCGTGAAGCCTACCGTGAAGCCCACTGCCAAGCCCACTACCAAACCAACGGCAAAGCCCACCGCCAAGCCCACGGTCAAACCAACGGCAAAGCCCACCGCCAAGCCCACAGCACGGCAAACAGCAAAACCCACGCTGAGTGCCCCCGCGACGGCCGCGCCCACCGCCACGGCGGCTCCGTCATCCGGATATGCATCCGCCAAGGAAACCTCAATGATCGCGCTGGTCAACGAGGAACGGAAAGCAGCCGGACTGCCGGCATTAAAGCTGGACACCGGCCTGCGCGCAGCGGCTCGCAGGCGTAGCAAGGATATGTCTGATAACGGCTTCTTTTCCCACACCTCGCCCACCAACGGCAGCTTCAGCACGAGGCTGAAGGCCTCGGGCATCAGCTACTCCGCAGCCGGGGAAAACATCGCCAAATATGGTTCAGTGAGTTCGGCTCACACCGGCCTTATGAACTCCTCCGGCCACCGGGCCAACATCCTCAGTGAGAAGTTCACCCGCATAGGCATCGGCATTGTGTATAACAGCAGCACGAAGTATTACCTGATCACACAGTGGTTTGCGAAATAACCGGAGGCTGTTGCCGTTTCAGTGCCAACGCCCAACATCTGCATGAAGACCCTCTCCATGACCCCTCTCCTGACAAAGGTGAGGGGTCTCGCATGTTGCGGAGTCCATCCCCTTCACATCCCAATATGTTCGCTGACATTTCCAAAAATAATCCTTGGCTGCCATTGACAGATCAGCAATCTTTTACTAGAATGTGAATGAACGTTCATTCATAATGGAGGCCACATGACCAAACAGGGAGAACTGCTGATGCAGGCGTTGGCCCAGGGCATGGAGGAGCTGATGCCGGAGAAGGGCGAGCGGAAGATCCTGCTGGCCGCGCTGGAAGTGTTCGCCCGAAAGGGCCTGGCCGGTGCCAAGATCAGCGACATCGCCGCTGTGGCGGGCTTCAGCCAGGGGTTTGTGTACAACTACTTCAAATCCAAGGATGCCATCTTCACCAAGCTTGTGAGCCTGGCCGCAGACGGCGCCGGAGAGACCACCCGCAAGGCCGCCCTGCTGCCCGGCACACCTTATGAGCGCATTTACTGGATGACCGAGGCGATGCTCAACCCCGACAGCATCGCCATGAAGCACTGGCGGCTCATCATGATCCAGACCGCTACCTCCGAGGCTGTGCCGGAAGAAGCCCGCCGGGTGGCAAAGGAGAAGATCGGCAAGCCTTTTGAACATTTTGTGCCTTTGGTTGCCGAGGGTCAGCGGCTGGGCGAGCTGGTAAGCGGTGACCCGCTGATGCTGGCGATCACTTATTTCTCAATGGTGCAGGGGCTGGGCATCACGCGCATGCAGGGCAGCCGCGAGTTGCCATTCCCCGACACGGCGAT
>JAEYYW010000060.1 GCA_023428265.1 Bacillota bacterium
CGGTGGGGGCGGGGGCTGGGTCAGCACCCTCCTTGCGCATGGCCAGATAGATAAACTTGCCGCCGGCGCCTTTGTTCAGGTCCGTTTCTTTGGAGACCCATTGCCAGTTTGAGAGCAGTGTGTAGGAGTGAACATCACTGGTGTAAACCCCTCGGATCTCCTTGAGCAGCGGGTCAGACGCACTGCTTGCCTTCTTGTAGCACAGATAGATGAACTTGCCGCCAGCGTTCTTGTTCAGATCCACTTTGAGTTTTTCGTATCCGGCAACGGTTGCTTTGGCGTTGTCACCCACCGCCAGTTTCAGGTCGGTGATGGCGTCTTTGGGGTTGCTGGTGAGTTTGTATGCGATATAGATATAGTCTCCGCCGGCGCCTTTGTTGGCATCCAGAACCTCGGTGCTGTCGGTGCCGGGGTTCAGCATCACCGCCACAAAACCCTTGGGGATCATGCTTCTTGCCTTTTTGTAATCCGGATCGGCATAGATGTTGATCTCGGAGATGTACAGAGGCACCGGGTCCATCCGGGCCAACGTGTTCTGCGCCGTCTTTGCCATGGTCTCAAACGCATCCTTGAGGCTCTTGGCGGCAGTCTTGTCGTCCACCAACTCCCAGATGGGCAGCATGGCCGTGTCAAAATCGGCGATGCCGCTGATTGCCGGTTTGTCGTTGATGGATTTCACCCAAGCGCTGTATTTCCCGGTAATCTCGCTCGGGGTTGTGCCTTCCAGATTGTCGCCGCCCTTTGACTTGAAATACGTTCTGGAGTTATTCGTCACCTTTTTGGCCTTCTTTTCCGTTTCGGCGTCCACCTTGCCGGAGAAGGATTTATAGGCCGCCTCCACATTCACCTCCAGGCTCTCCTTTGTCTCCTGCGAGGTGTTGCGATACAAAAAGTTCAACTCCGCCCGGCCGCCCAGATAGTATTGCTTGATCAGGTGAGTGCCATAGGTGTCGAAAATTATTTTGGGATTGGATACTGCATAATCCGCCACGTCATCCAGAAAGGCCTGGCTCAGCCTTTTCTTGAGCTCCCGCACACCGATGTTGTAGTATTGCTCCCCGATTTGATGATACTGGATATACTTGATCAGGGTCTGCTGCTCGTTCAGGCTGGTTTCGATGCTATAGTCCGTTTTGATGCTCCCGCTGAAAAACACGCCGGAGTATTTGCTTTCCGAAGCAATCTTCAACGAGCTGTAGAAATCCTTGGCTGTGCTGGAAAACAAGTAATCACTGGTCGATGTGGTGTTAGTCACGCTCTCATAGTCACTGGCAGACAGTTTGGACCGGTCGATGATCGGGTTGGACTTGTCGATGCTTTTGGAGTCGATGTACCCTTTCGACAGCACATTGTAGCCATACAACAGGTAGTTCGTCAGGGGGCCGGCCTGCAGTAGCCCTTCTTCTTCAGGTTCTTCGCCCTCGTTCAGGTTCGTAAAGCCGCCCCACTGCTCTGCTTCCTCGTTAATCACCACGTCTTCGCGCTCAACTTTGGGTTTGGGCGCGCAGCCGGCGCTGACGATCATGATCGTGGCGCACAGGATCAGAAGCATGCCCCTCAGAACTCGTTTCATCTGTTTTCCTCCTTGATGATGGGATTGTGAGATGACGACGCATGGCCGCCTCTGTGGATACCAGCCATTGTTTCCGGAGCCATCCGGCGGTATAATGCTATAGGAAAGTATTGCGAATGCATACCGCAGTCAGTGACCGTAGTTTTAATATACCACCGAGAATCTGTGTTGAAACAGGGATGGTTATAAAACGTTGAAAAAAGACGGATTTGATCGAAGAAAAGTGCGGGCTGCCCAAACCAAGGACACGCTCTATACTGTTGCCGACCGGTTGTTCACCGAGCACGGATTCGACGGGGTCAGTATTGATGCCATTGTGGAGGCTGCGGGGTTGTCCAAAGGTGCGTTCTATGTGCATTTTGAGTCCAAGGATGCGCTGGTCTCGGCATTGGTCACCGACTATGTGAACAAAGTGGATATGGATTACCAGGCCTTTCTGGACAGTCTTCCCCCTGGCCAGAGCGCCGCGGACACCTTGCTGGCGCTGGTGGGCAGGATCTTCGAGGTGATTGAGCAGCAGATCGGCTTCAGCCGGATTCGGGTGCTTTATCGCACGCAATTGATGAACCCAGGCCATGCCCAAAGCGCATCGGGCTACAGCCGTGGGCTCTACGCAATGCTGGGCAATGTGATCGCGCTCGGCGTGAGCCGGGGCGAATTCAAAGTGCCGCTTCCGGAGGAGGAGTTGGCCCGGCATATGATGCTGGCGATGCGGGGGCTCACCTATGAGTGGTGCCTTAGGTATCCGGACTATCCGCTGAAGGAGCGGGCCGCGTCCCACTTCAGGCTGCTTTTGGATGGGATCCGCAGGGAAGGATGACCGTTGACCCACGAATGCAAATAAAAAAACACCGCAGGCATTTCCCTGCGGTGTTTTGGCGGAGAGGATGAGGTTCGAACTCATGCATGGGTTTCCCCATCTAACGGTTTAGCAAACCGCCCTCTTAACCTACTTGAGTACCTCTCCAAGCAAGCGCCGTTGACGAATAAGCCGTTTGGCTCATTCGGCATGAATATTGTATCATACTTTTGCCTCTTGTCAACCCATCACGATTTGCCACCCTGATTCAGAATGTTATATGTTCAAAGGTTTTTTTCGACAGCATCGCAAGTTTTCATTCAATCTGTAGTATAATTCTTTCTGAACTTTGCAGATCAGAAAGGGAACCCTTTGCATCATGAAAATAGCAGTGATAGGCTGCGGTCGGTGGGGGAGCTTCTTAGCACAATATTCGAGCCAGCTTGGCCATGAGGTCACGCTTTGGGGCAGGCAGGAGTCCGGCTCCTTCCGGCAGCTGGCCCAAACAAGGGCAAATGAGTTTCTGACGCTGGATCAAAGGATCGCCTTAACATCCGATCTTCATGCCGCGGCAGATGGCGCCAACCTGGTGCTGGTGGCGATCAATGCGCAGGAGTATCGGGGCTTTCTGGAGGCGAACAAGCATCATCTCCCTGCGGGCGTGCCGCTGCTGCTTTGCATGAAGGGGCTGGAGGTCCATTCCGGCAAGCGTCTCACCCAGATCACAATGGAAGTGTTGGGCGCGCAGGCGCCGGTGGCGATCCTGGCGGGGCCTGGCCATGTGCAGGATTTTGTGGGCGGGCAGCCCGGCTGCATGATTGTGTGCGGCCTCTTTTCCGACACGGTGAAAACAGTCATCAGCCTGCTTTCGGGCGACCTTCTTCGCCTCTATGCCGGAGAGGATATGATTGGCGCGGAGGTTGGAGCGGCTGCAAAAAATGTGATCGGCATTGCCGCCGGGATACTGGATGGGTTGGGTGTGCCCGCCCTGAAAGGCGCGCTCATGACCCGCGGGGCCTATGAGATTGCCCGGCTGGTCCGGCGCATGGGCGGCCATGAGCAAACCGTTTATGGCCTTTCCCACCTGGGAGATTATGAGGCCACGCTGTTTTCTCCCTATAGCCACAACCGGGCGTTCGGGGAAGCCCTTGTGAAGGGAGAAAGCTACCAACTGCTTGCCGAAGGGGTGGACACGGCTTCGGCCTTGCAGGTGCTGTCGCGGGATTATGAGGTGAGCCTGCCCATTTGCACTGCGGTCTATCAGATTCTGAAAAAGGAAATGCCGCCGAAAGCCGGCCTTGCAACCTTGTTTGACCGGCCAGGGCGGTTTGAGTTCACCTGATCTGTGGTTTATGGCCCTGCAGCCATTGACAGCGGCCTTTGGATGGTTTATTCTTCAAGCAACAAAGGGGGGGCACTGCCATGAAGGAGCTATTTATCCGCGAGAAAGACGACCGCAGGCTGCGGCTCACCGTTGTGATCACGGTGCTGGCGGCAATGCTGTTCCTTTTGATTTTCACCGGCTGCTCGCCTTCCAAGCCAAGCGCTGCCGATCAAACCAAGCCTTTGGCCACCGCGGGCTTTACGGTGGATCAACCCGGCAAATAGCACGCGCTGTTTCGTATTTTCGCCCCTTCTGATAAACCGGAAGGGGCGATTTGTTATGTCGCGGACGCCTCACACCGACAGCACTGCCCAGCCTTCCTCCTGCAGCATCTCCGTCAAGGGGATGCCCATGCCCCGCACGGTGATCCCCAGCTCTTTCAGCTGTTCCGAGACGCCATACATCTCCGCGCATGCCACGCAGGCCTGCACCTCCACGCCGATGGCGATCAGCTCCCTGGTTTTTTCCTGCAAGGCTTCGTCATTGGCCAGCAGTTTGGCGGAAGGCCCCCACACGATCAGCGTGATGTGCCGCCACCAGCCGTTCAGCATGCCGTTGCGCACATACATAAACACCATCGTGTCCGCCACCTCGCGGTCACCGCGGGTCCAGAGCAGGGCAAGGTTTGTCTTTTCAACGGGAGCGCACATTTTGGTCACCTCTTTGGTCATCAGTTTACTGCTGGGAGCGCTTTACATCAAGATGCCGATGCGTTAACATGATGAATGAATGGGGGATGATTGGGTTGGATGCGCGTTTCCGGGATCAGGGCAAAATCCTCTGGGACTTTCTGCATGAGTTCTTTGTGAAATGCCCAAGCTGCGGTTGCTTTGCCGTGGTCAAAGCAACCCCCGATGAGCATGGATCCAATTTGTACAGCAAAAAGCATGTATTGATTTGTTCCATCTGCCATTACGTCACGGAGAATCCTTTTAATTGGTTTCCGGGTGGTGGCTGCGATCTGTGGCTGGAGACCAATTGCTGCGGCAACCGGCTCTGGGCATACAATCTGGATCATTTAAACTACATTGAATCATATGTGGGTGCGAAAACGAGACAACGCTATTTGAATGATATCGGCTATATGAACACAAGCATGCTTGCCCGCCTGCCGCGATGGATGAACGATAGGAAAAACCGGGAAGAAATACTGAGATGCATCCGCAAGTTAAAAGCAACGCTTCCTGAAAACTATCAGGAGAAGGATGATCTGGAGAAATAGCGGCTTGATCTGGTTGCTAAATCTTCACCCCCCCCGGTAGGGGCTGGGCTCCAGGCTGCATGGGCGAGCAGCGGCTAAAAGACGCGGCCAGCCCGTCTCGGCACGCGCATATGATCCGTTCTGGCCCGTGATATGGGCTCTGTGCCCGTCTGTTATGTGGGTTCTGCCCTGACCCGCAGCAACCTTCAACCCTCCCAGGCAATAAGCACTCACCCCCCCAGCCCCCTCCCCCATGTATGCGGGAGGGGGAGCTTCTTATCCGGCTTATCGGTTTCTGATCGCATGGTAGGGCTCTGCACCCCCCCTTCTCGCACTTGTGGGAGAGGGGGGGGAGGGGGGTGAGTGCTCTGACGGCTACAGTTAGGTCGAGGGTTCATTTGCTCTTCCCCCTGCGGTTTTGTATAATATTCCCATCTCACACACAGGAACCATCGCATGCAGGGATATAGCGACCATTACCGCACGCTGCAGGTGCATCATGAGGCCAGCCAGGAGGTCATTGAGGCCGCCTGGAAGCGCCTGTGCCGCATCTGGCACCCGGATGTGAACCCGGCCAGGGATGCCGCCGAGCGCATGAAGGAGATCAACGGCGCCTATGATGTGCTCCGCGAGGAGGCCAGCCGAAAGGCCTATCACCGCCAATGGCTGATGCACGGGCGCGCGGCGGGGCAGGCTGCCCCCCGGCGGGAACCCCCGGCCCAGGATCCGTCGGCGCTTGCCCAGCAGGCGTTGGACGGCTACTTCCGCAGGCTGATGGATGGCCGCTGGGCGGAGGCCTACGCCATGCTTGCCCGGCAGGACCGCCAAAACGTGCCCGAGGAAGATTTCCTGGAGTGGAAGCAGGCGGTGGCCGAGTGCTTCCGCATCGGCAGCTATGCGATCAAGCCCTTTCGGCGCCATGTGAATTGCACCGTCTCCGGGTGCTTTTACCGCGAGGTTTATGAGTTTTCGGTGTTCGTGTGCGACATGGACGCCCGCACCGGCTATGTCAGCGAGGAGAACTATTTAAAATATGTGGCGCTGGATGGCGGCGCGTTCCGTGTCTGCCTGGGTTATGACGACGTGAAGCCGCTCACGCTGCGCTTCCGCTACATGGCCGAGGATGCCGCGCTGCTGGACCCGAACCAGGTGTGGGCGGAGGCGGTGATGAGCCGCGACCGGCACACGGGGCTTTTGAGCCGCGCCGGCTTTACCGAGCGGGCGGAGGCGGAGGCTGTGCGCAGCCGCCGCTACGGCAACCCCTTTTCGGTGGCGCTGATCACCGTGCGGCCCGGCCTGTGCCCCAAGGAGTTTGCCGCCGGCGATTTTGAGCGCATGTGCGTGGTGCATGCCGCTAAAACCGTGGAGCCGCTGATCCGCCGCACCGACATCTTTGGCCGCTGGGGCGCGCTGGAGCTGGTGCTGCTCTTCACCGAGACGCCCCGTGACAACGCCGGCTTTGCCATGGAGAAGATCGCCGCCGCGCTGGCCGGCCCCAAGGAGCTGGACTATGCCGTGTCCTTCGGCGTTGCCGAGTTTGACGGCGGCCAATTTGAAGACACGATCTCTGCCGCCGCGTCAGACGCACAGGTGCAGCGCCGCAGCGCCGGCGGCGTCACAGAGACGGTGATTTTGGGCGGGGTGGGGATGTAGTTTGTTCCTTTTGGCGGCCAAAAGGAACCGAAAAGCCCCGGGGGTGGCAAGTTCCCAATCCCTGATCGCTCGGCACATGCGGTTGTTGCAGCGGCGGTAACTCGGCGACCTGTATGAGGTCGCCTCAAACATCCCGCCCGCTGCCGTCATACTGATTCTCGCCGATCGTCAGGAGGACCTTGCAAACCCCCGGACCCCCTTTGGGTGACGATTGATAGGGGTGATCACATGTTTCGGTTTGATTTATCCATTGCCGAAGAGCTGGTCTTCACGGCCAGGCTGCTGTATGACAAGGGGCTGGCCAACGCCTTCGAGGGCAATGTGTCCGTCCGGGCCGGTGATGCCGTCTATATCACGCCCAGCGCCGTGTGCAAAGGCTTTCTGAAGCCGGAGCAAGTCGCCGTGGTGGCGCTGGATGGCGCGGTGCTGCATGCCGATGGCGTGAAGCCCTCCAGCGAAACGCGCCTGCACCTGGCCTGCTACGCTGCCCGGCCCGATGTGAAGGGTGTGGTGCACGCCCATCCGCCGCACGCCACGGCCTTTGCGGTGGCCGGGCGTGAAATCAGCGCCCCCGGTTATCCGGAGGCGCTGGTGCTTTATGGCAAGATCCCGCTGGCAGCTTATGGCCGGCCATCCACCGACGGCATCTGGCAGGGTGTGGTGCCGCTGCTGCCCGATTATGACGTGGTGCTGCTGGAGAACCACGGCGTCGTGGCCGTGGGCGGCACGGCGCTGGAGGCCTTTTTCCGCCTGGAATCGGCGGAGAGCATCGCCAGGGTGCTGATTCTTGCAGAAACCCTTGGGGGCGAAAAGCCGCTGCCGGAGCAAGAGCGGGCAGCTCTCAGCGAAATGCACCGGAAACAGAGAGCCTGTTGTCCGTAATCTCCGGCAGGTGGGGCTGGCCGCCATGGCCCTGACGCAGCTGGAACTGCCGCACCATCTGGTTCAGCGCCTCGGCCTGCGCGCGCAGCTGCTGCGAGGTGGCGGCGCTCTGCTCGGCAGTGGCGCTGGTGCTCTGCACCACCTGGGCCACCTGGCCTATGCCATGGTTGATCTGGGCCACGGCGGTGGCCTGCTCGCCGCTGGCCGAAGCAATGTCTCCCACCAGCCGGGCCGCCTCTCCCACGTGGGTCACGATTTCGTCCAGCGCGCCGGCGGTCTGCCCGGCGATGCGCATGCCCTGATCCACCGACCGGATGGAGCCTTCAATCATTTCTGTGGTTTCTCTGGCTGCCGCGGTGCAGCGGCCGGCCAGGTTTCGCACTTCCTCCGCCACTACGGAGAATCCCTTGCCGGCCTGGCCGGCGCGGGCGGCTTCCACCGCCGCGTTTAGCGCCAGCAGGTTGGTCTGGAAGGCAATTTCATCAATGATCTTGATGATGCCGCCGATGTGCTGGGAGGAATCGCGGATGGCAGACATGCTGGACAGCATGTCCGCCATGTAGCGGCTGCCGTTGGAGGCGCTTTCCAGCGCGGCGGAGGTGATCTCGCTGGCTCTGGCGGAGTTTTGGGCGTTGTTCCGGGTCTGGCTGGCCACCTCCGTCAGCGAGGCGGTCAGCTCCTCGATGGCGCTGGCCTGCTCGGTGGCCCCCTGCGACAGCTCGCCGCTGCCGTCGCTCACCTGCATGGTGCCGCTGTTCACCTGCTCCGCCGCGACGGCGACCTGCTTCAGCGCGTCGCTCAGTGAGCGGCCGATGTGGTGGAAGGAGTCCTTGAGGGGCAAGAAATCGCCCCGGAAATCGCTCTCGATCTCCGCGTCCAGACGGCCCGCGGCCATCTGTGTCAGTGCGGAGGCCATCTCCGCGATATAGGCACGCAACTGGGCCATGCTCTCGTTGTAATACCGGCTGATGCCGGCAAACGTTTCGGCGGTTTGCCGCAGGCTTTCGTCATCGGCCGGCGCGGCCTCATAGGTGTGGCCCAGGTTGCCTTCCTCCAGCTCCTTCAGGCTGGACAGCAGCTTCTGCACTTCCGCCTGCTGATACCGGCTTTGCCGTTCCACCAGCTCGGTTGCGCCCCGCAGCGCCTCCATCTGCCGCTCCATGGCATCCAGCAGGCCGTTCACGCCGTCCAATATGGTGCGGAATTGGCCGTTGAAGCCAGCGGCGTCGCCCCTGCGCGTCAAGTCGCCTTGGGCCGCTCCGTCAGCCATAGCCTGCACCTCTGCCAGCAGCCTGTCCAGCGTGGCGACCATTTCCTTCATGCTGATGGCGAGGCTGTCCTCACCGGAAGCCTGCGAGACCAGCACCGACGTGTTGCCCAGCGCCACCTGCCGCGCTTCCTCGGTGTGGCGCTCCATGTTGTCTGTCACTGTGTCCAGCGCTTTGGCCAGCTCGCCCAGCTCGTCGCGTCGCGCCTTCAGCCGCTCAGGCACCTGCAAGCCCATGTTGCCCCTGCCCACCTGGATGGCCACGGCGGACAGCGCCTTCAGCGGCCTGGAGACCCTGCCCGTGATAAACAGCGAGATGACCAGGATCACCAGCAGGCCCGACAGCACCGCCATACCGGCCAACGCCGGCAAATATGCCGCCAGCTTCTGGCGAACTTCCTCGATGCTGATGTCCACGCCCACCAGGCCCACGATGGTGCCGTCGGCCTTGCGGATGGGGGCAAAGCCCGATATCATGATGCCGTATTCACCGCCGTCATAAACCGCGCTGAAAGTCTGCTCGCCGGTGGCCAGTGTCTGCAGCGGCTCGGCGCCGCCGTCATACGTTTCCTTGATGTCGTCAAGCTGGCCCAGCTCCTTGATCCCATGCTCCGCCGTTTCTCCGGGAAGCGTGCCTTCGGCGATGTATTTGAAGTTCTTTCCGTCTTTGTTGTCTGTCATGGTGTAGAGATATTTGATGCCGAGCTGCTTCTTCTGGGCGCTCAGCTGTTTTATGATCTGCTCGTAATAGGCATCCTTCTTTCCGGTCCTGTCATAACCTTCGAAGGCGTCTCCGTCAATCATGCCGGCGATGGAGGCGGCGATCTGCGCTGCCTGTTCCCCTTTCAGGCTGGCCAAATTGTCGTTGTAAGTCAGATAGGAGAATGCTCCCAGTGCGCTCACGCACAGGAGCACTGTCAGCAGCACCATCGGCACGATTTGCCGGTTGATGGATTGTTTCCGCATGGCTGTTTGATTCCCCCGCAATAATTGTACTGGGGCGAACCATAAGATCCGCCCCAGATATAGATGCCCCGCGGGGCGGTGCCGGAATCAACGGTCTGGCGCTACATTGCTTATCCTTCGGCGTGCGTAGTATCCTCCAGCCAGCCCATCCACTGCCCATAGGCGATCACATCCGCCAGCGGCAGGCTGTAGTCCGCCGCGCCCAGCGCCGGGTTTTGCCTGTATTTGGCCAGCGTGCGGGCGGATAAATCCTGATGGAGCATGTTGCGCTCAAACACCAGCGCCTGCAGATAGGTTGCGGCCACAACCTCCCGCAGCCGGTCATAGCGCTCGCTCCGGGGGCAGCAGATATAGAGCCGGCAGATTACCGGCCTTTTCTCATAAACGGAGCAAAGCCCGGCCTCTGTGACATAGGGGCAGTGGCCTTGCTTTTTGAGCACCAGCTGCCGGAAATCCAGCGCGTAATTCCACTTTTGCCTGAGGCGGCTTCGCATGAAATCCCCGGCATCTTCCCCGGCCAGGCGGCGGGCGGCCACATTGTCCACCTCCACAGCCCAGTGCTTTTTGCAGCAGCTGTCCTCACAGGTCTGGCAGGGCAGGGGGTGCGCCTGCAAAAACAGGTCCACGGCGTCCAGCAGGTCCTGCACGGTGGTTTGCCCGTCGATGCCGCCGCAGTCTGCCCGGCCCTCGGCGTTTATTGTCACGTTCATTGCGGTTTGCCCGGCTCCCCGGCGGGCGGCTGGCAGGTGGTGGGGCCGTGGCCTTTCATGTTCTTGTCAAAAAACGCCCAGACCCCCAGGGCCATCAGCGCCACGCCGGACAATATGAGCAGCAGCTCGATGCTGACCAGGTCTGCAATGGGCCCAAACACCACCGTGCCCAGGGGCATTGCAGACACCATCACCAGATTCACAAAGCTGAACACCCGGCCCTGGAAGTCGTTTTCCACCCGCTCCTGCAGCATCACCATGTTGGCCGTGTTGAAAAAGGGGATCACCAGGCCCATTAGCAGCATCACGGCCAGGAAGAACCAGAAATAGACAAACATGCCCTGCAGCGCCGACAGCGCGCCAAACAGCACGCAGGCCACGGCGATCGTGACCGACCGGTCTTTGAAGCCGCCCCACACAGCCACGATGAGGCCGCCCACCGTCATGCCGCCGGAAAAGAGCATCTCGATGGCGGTGAGCCTCCAAACCTCCTCGCCGAAGGTGCGGGTCACCATGAGCGGCGTGAGAAAGGCCGCCGGCACAATCAAAAAGGAAAACAGCGCAAAGAAGCGGAGCAGGCTTCTCACAAAGGAGTGGCACCGGATATAGGCAATGCCTGCTTTCAGGTCGTCAAAATAGCCGCCGGTGGGTGCCTCCAGCGCCTTTTTGTGCGGCGGCACCTTCAGAAGCAGCATGATGGTAATGGCGATGGCTGCTGTGATCACATCGATGAAGAAGATGTATTCCAGCTTGGACAGCGCAAACAGCGCGCCGCTCACCGCCGGTGAGGCCAGCAGGATCACCGACTGGATGGTGCCGTTGATGCCGGCCACCCGCATCAGTTTTTCCTTCGGCACGATCTGCGGGATGAACGCACTCACCGCCGGCTGCTGAAGCCCCGAGCCAAAGGAGCGCACGGCGGAGATCACCAGCAGCATCCACAGCCGCCCGTAGCCCGCCAAAAAGGCGACGGCCAATGCAAGCGTTGCGATGGCGATCAGCGCGTCGGCCAAAATGATGATGCGCTTGCGGTCAAACCGGTCTGCCCACACGCCGGCAAACAGCGTGATGGCGATCTGCGGTGCAAACCCGCAGAGCGTGGAGAGCATGATCATCGTGCCGGATTTGGTTTGCAGCGTGATATACCAGATGATCGCGTATTGCACCAATGAGCTGCCAAACAGGCTCACGGTCTGCCCGGCGAGAAACATCACTGTTTTTCCCAGCCAGCTGCGGTTTGCGGGGCTCCCGTTGCCCGGCTGGCCTGCCTCGGGATCGGTCTGTGCGGTGTCTAAAACGGCCTCGGTGTTGCCCGGGGTCTCCATGGGTACCTCCTGATGCTTTTGCTGATTGTTGTTTGATCACAGTATAACACGAAATTGCCCGGCTTACTTTGCCGGGTTTGCTGCATTGCCTGTATTATGTGCGCTCCCGCCAGCGGGTAACTATCTGTAAGAAAAAGGGAGGGTTCAACCTTGGAATCTCAGTTTTCCAGGCCCTCGCCGATGAGCTCGGTCACCGTGACAAACCGGAACCCCTTGGCCTGCAGCGCCTCAATGATGCCGGGCAGCGCCTCGGTGGTGTGCTTTCCGTTGTTGTGAAACAGCAGGATGGACCCTGACTGCACCTTTGGAAGGATGCGCTCTTCCATCTGCGCCGGCGTGAGCCCTTTCCAGTCCAGGCTATCCACATTGGTTATTACAGTAAAGTGTCCGCTACTCGGCGAGCGTTTGGGATTGAGGTGTTGAAAACGGCAGCACAGCCTTCAGTGTGAAAAGCCCATCCCTGGCTTCAAACGCGCAGTAGCCATTGCGATTTTCGGCAATCATCTGTATGCTTTTGGCGCCAAAGCCATGCTTCGGCCGGGTGCTTTGCGGCAGGCCGTCCTGCATGATGACTGTGCCATGATAAGGATTGCTGATATAGATGAGCAGCTTGTCCTTGTGAGACTGGCAGTTGATGCGCACCGTCCGCTGCGCTTCGCCGTTTGTTTGTGCAGCGGCGCGGACCGCATTGTCCAGCCCGTTGGACAGCAGCGCACACAACTCTGTGTCTGAAAGCGGCAGGGCGGCGGGGATGTTGACCTCAGCACTGAACTCAACACCCTGCTGCTTTGCTTTCCCGGCGAAAGAAGACAGAATCAGATTCACAGCGTTGTTTTCGCAGTATCGCATCGGAACGATCTTGTCGATATCGGTTTGCGTCTGCCGGATGTATTCGCCGGCTTTGGCAATCTCGCCGGCTTCCAGATAGCCATTGAGAAGGGAGAGGTGATGGCGCATGTCATGCCGGTAAACCGCGGTCTGCTGCTGCACCTGCTGCAAGGCGGATATTTCGGCGTTTGCCCGCTCAGATTGCGCGAGAAGGATCGCGTTATCCATCTCCAGCCTGCTGCGCCGCTGCACTTCCTGGTGATAGATGGAAACAAACGCCACAAAAAAGAGAGCCATGGCCGCGGGCAGAAATTCGGCGACCATCCGCACGCCGGTGTATAAGGCTTCGGTATACACGGTGGTGGCATAGTCAAAGATGTAATAAAACAAAGGGAGCCCGCCAAACAGCAGAAGCGACCGTTTGGAATAGGTCATTGCTAGATGAACCGCTTTGGCGAAATACAACCGGAGAAGGAGAAACAGCGGAGCCAGGGATAGCACATACCCCAGCAGATAAGACTGCTTTGTGCCAAACAGATGGTGCGAGACCGTCGCAATCCACTGCGGCAGCTGGCAGCAGAAGTAGGCGGTCAAAATGCTTGTCAGCGCCACACCCCATGGCCGTTTGAAACGAAACACCAGCACAAGAAATGTTGGCAGATGGGATATGAGCGGATAGAGCTTTCTGGTGATTTCCAGCCCCCAAAGGATGTAGCTGACTGCTTGCGCCGCCAAAAGCAATGCGCACAGCACCGCCACCTCATAGCGCTCCCTTTTTGAGATGCAGCCCCCGGCAAAGCCGATCGTGAGCAAAGTTCCGTAGAGCAGCACGAGCAATCCCAACATGACCGTCATCACTTCACACCCTTTTCCGCAAACAGCTGATCCATATATGCCTTGCGCACCTGTGCATAGAGCCGCCGTGAAACCGGCACCACGCTGCCTGTATAGGTCAGGATGTCTGTGGGGCGAAGCTCCTGCACTTGCCAAAGATTGACGATGAACGCCCTGTGCACGCGGATAAACTCCGGCCTCTGCAAGAGTATGCCTTCATAGTCAGACAGCGGCGCGGCCAGCTCTCTCACACTGCCGTCGGTCAAATGAAAGCACAGCATTCTGTTCATCACTTCCACATGGGTAAGCCTGAAAAACGGAATGTTGGCCACGCCGTTTTGAAACTTGACGGATATGCCCTCCGCCGGTTTGTGGGCGGTGCGAAACAGCTTATCCAAAACAGGGAAGAGATGATCCGCTGTAACGGGCTTCAGCAGGTAGGCAAACGCCTCCACGGAGTAGCTTTCCACGGCGAACTCCGGCGATGAGGTCAGAAAGGCAATCCGGATGTTTCCGTCAAACTTCCGGACCTCCTGCGCAACCTCCATCCCGTTGACCAGCGGCATCATCACATCCAAAAGCAGAAAGTCAAAACCGCCCTTCCGCACATCTTCCAGAAGCGAAAGCCCGTCTGAATAGGGGATATACGTGAAACACGCTTTCGTTTTCTTCCGATAATCACTTAGTAGCTTCGATACCTTGTCCAGCTCTCTTTGATGGTCGTCACAAACTGCAATGCGCACTCGAACACCTCATTCGACAAAAAACGACACCATTTTACCATATTCTGACGGTGTGTTGTCACACCTTTATGCCGTTTGCAACAAAAAACACCACCGTTCATGCGGAAAGCGGTTTTTATAAAAAAATGCTGTTATCTTTGCAGGGCGGCCGTACGGCCACTGCCATGCAAAATGTAAATTTTTAAGGAGAGAACCATGAAGAAACTGCTTGTAATTGCCTTGACCCTGGGGATCCTTCTTGCCTTCACCGCTTGCGGCGGAGAAGCGATCACTCTTGCGACAAAAACCTCAAACGGCATTTCGATGAGTGTTCCGAGCGACTTTGCCGAGTTCGAGGAGAAAAACGGCGCGATGATTGCCACCAATAAGGATGCAACCGCGACAATCAGCATTTCTGCTGCCGCAGATGGCGGCGGATTGACGCCGGCGGATATTGATCAGGCCACCTATCAGCAGCAAGCCTACCCCGGAAACAACGACGTGGAGTTCAGCGCCTATGACAACGCCGCCAGCTGCAACGGAATCCCGGCGATCGCCGCCGTCAGCAAGCTCAAGAATTCAAACGGTGTTTCCGTGACGGCATATTCTTACCTCCTTTTCCACGAGGATGGAACCATCCAGGGCGTCTCAATCAACTACAACACCGACGTGAACAGCTCAGTAAAAGACAACATTGATGCCATGACGAAGAGCATCAAGGCAGAATAAGGTTTTCCCTCATAAAGAGCACCGATTAGGCGAGCCGACTGTTCGCCTAATCGGTTTTTTGGAGAGATTTTATGAAGAAGCTGCTTCCCATTTTCCTTGCCCTAGTCCTGCTGCTGGCACTGCTTGCCGGCTGCGCAGAGGACGCGGCAAATGAAACTTCCGGTCCGTCTTCCAGTCCGTCTGAGAGCAAAAGTGCCGGTCAGAGCACACCCATCCAGTTCAGCAATCCTGACGGAGACACCTGGACGATACTCATTTACCTGTGCGGCACCGATTTGGAAACAAATGGGAGCTACGCTTCGATCAACATTGAAGAGATGACACGCGCCGCCGGGTCAGACAAGATCAACGTGATCTTTGAAACCGGCGGCACAAAGCAATGGGCCATCGAGGGCATTGATCCCGGCCAGATACAGCGCTGGAAGGCAGTGCCCGGAAGCATGGAGTTGTTGGGCAGCCAACCGCTGGCCAGCATGGGCGACGCGGAAACGCTGGGGAGCTTTTTGAAATGGGGCGTGGAAACATACCCGGCAGACAAGTATATGTGTCTGCTGTGGAATCACGGCGGCGGCAGCGTGGCGGGAATTGCGGCGGACGAGTTGCATGGTGCAGACATGCTCAACCTGAAGGAGCTGTCGCAAGGCGTCTCCATGGCCGGGGTGCAGTTTGAACTGGTCGGCTTTGACGCTTGCCTGATGTCCACAATGGAGACGGCGGCAGCCTTGACGCCCTATGCCAGATACATGGTGGCCTCGCAGGAACTCGAGCCCGGCACCGGCTGGGACTACACCGCCTGGCTCAACACCCTGGCGGCGGACACAACGGCAGACGGCCTTGCGATCGGCAAAGCAATCTGCGACAGTTTTTTTGCCAAATGTGCGGCGGGCGGCACCGAGAGCCTGGCGACGCTGGCCGTCACAGACTTATCTCAAATCCCTGATTTGGCGCTGGCCTTTGACACGATGGCCGCCGAGATGAAAGGGTTCACTTCCGTTCCGGAAAAGCTGCAGCCATTCACGCAGGCGATTGCCAAAGCGGAAAACTACGGCGGCAACAACGACAGCGAAGGTTATACCAACATGGTGGACCTGGGCGACCTGGCGCTTTGCGCCGAGGGGGTGCTGAGCGATACCGGAGAGAAATTGCTCTCCGCTCTTTCCAAGGCAGTGCCCTACCATGTGGCGGGCGATGGCCGGCAAAGGAGCAACGGCCTTTCCATTTATGTGCCGTTGGCCATCGCGCCCGGTGAGCTGGATCAATATGCGGCGTTGGCGGCCACCAGCGGTGAATATCTGCGCTTTTTGGAAGGCCTGTATGATTGGACGATACCCAGCGACGTGGTGATCGTCAAGCCCGTATACCCAGTGGAAGAGGGCACACCCGCTGCAGAGCAGACCTCCGTGAAAGATATCGAAGCGGCTCAGGCGCTAAGCCCCGAGGAGTTCTCCGTTTCCTTCACCACTGCGCTGAGCGACGAGGGCTCCATACTGCTGGATTTGACCGATGGCGCGGATATCATCAGCACCGTTTCCTTCAACCTGTTTTTTCAGGATGACGAGAGCAAATCCCTTTGGTATCTGGGCAGCGATTTTGACATCAACCAGAATGACGAGGGCACACGATACTGGGATAACTACCGCAATGTCTGGACAATCATCAATGATAACCTTTGCACCATGAGGGCCCTGAGTTTCACCGATGATTATATCCTTTACACCGTGCCGGTGCAGGTAAACGGCAAGCCCACCAACTTGCGCATGCTCTATCACAGAGACACCGCCCAATACGAGGTCATCGGCACCTGGGACGGCATAGACAGCGGCACCGGCATGAGCAGCCGTGAGGTCAGAAAGCTGCAAGACGGTGACTCGGTGGCGTTCGTGTTTGAGGCCTATGATCTTGACACCGGCAAAGACGCTTCCTTCGTGGGCGGCGGCTTTACCGTGAACGGGCCGGTCATCGCTGAGGAAGCCACGCTGTTTGACGGCGTCTATTATTACCAGTATGAGATCACCGATATCTTCGGCCGCACCTATCAAAGCGACTTTGCGGTGATGAAATCCCTGGGCGGAGAAATCACCGTGGAACTGTTGGCGCCCTAAAACCAGGAGTTTTTGAAGGAGGAAAGAGTATGACAATTTTCTGGATAGTCTTGGCGGCAGTCATCATCGTGGCGATCATGTGGTTTATTTCCACCCAGCGGACGCTTGCCATGCTGGATGAAAACATCAACAATGCCATGAGCCAGATTGGCGTGCAGCTTTCCAGCCGGTGGGACGCGCTTTCCGCGTTGCTGGATCTCACCAAGGGTTACGCCGAGCATGAGTATAAAACGCTGTCGGAAACCATCAAGGCAAGGCGGCCCATCAACGCAAACAGCGCGCCGGCGGATGCTGCGGAGCAGGACAACCTGCTGGTTGGCGCGATGAGCCGCATCACGGCGGTTGCCGAGCAGTATCCCGCGCTGAAAGCCGACCAGGGCTATGCCAAAACCATGGACAGCGTCAACCAATACGAGGGCATGGTGCGCCAAAGCCGCCTGATCTACAACGACAGCGTGACCAAGCTCAACCGCAGCATCCGCATGTTCCCCACAAGCCTCGTCGCCGGCATGATGGGCTTTGCCAAGCGCAACTATCTGGAGGCAAACGAAAGCAAGGCTGACATGCCCTCCATGAAGTGACGCTATGCGGAGAAGATGGTTTTTTGCGCTCCTTGCGGCAACGATCCTCCTTGCGGCATTTCCGTCCTTTGTTTCCGCGGCAAACCGGGTAAGCGAGATCACGGTGGACGTTACACTGGAAGCGGACGGTTCTGCCCATGTGGTGCAAACCTGGAGCGGCGTTTTTGACGAGGGCACCGAGTGCTACTTTCCCGTAACCAACCTTGGCGGCAGAGAGCTTTCCGCTTTGCGTGTGACAGATGAAAGCGGGGCCTATGCCGTGCTTGACGTGTGGGATACGGAAGCGTCCTTTGCCCAGAAAGCGCGCAAGTGCGGCTTCAACGCAGTGGATGGCGGCTATGAGATCTGCTGGGGCATTTCAGAATATGGGGAAAACCGCTATGTTGTGGAATATCGGGTGGAGGGCCTTGCGGCTGCCTACGACGATTATGACGGCTTTCTCTTTCAGTTTGTGCCAAGCGGCATGAACATCGGCCCCACGGAGGCATCGGTGCGCGTTGCGCTGAGAAATGGCTCTCTCACCGAGGAGAACGCTGCGGTGTGGGCGTTTGGTTTCACCGGCCAGGCGCGCTTTGCACAGGGCGAAGTGCTGGCCGATACGGAGGAGCCGCTCACGCAGAGCAACAGCATGATCCTCATGCTCCAGCTGGAGAAGGGGGTTCTCGCACCGGCCCAGACGGCGGACGGCACCTTTGAAGCCGTCAGGGAGCGCGCCTTTGAGGGCAGCGACTATGATGATGACGACGGCCTGGTGTGGCTCTTTGTGCTGGCGGCCATGGCCGTGGGCCTGGCGGTGCTCATTTGGCTGGGCGGGAAGGAAGGGCGCAGGGTCAAAAAGCTTGCGAAAGCGGCGGACTATTGGCGCGAAGCCCCCATCGGCGGCAACCTGGAGGCATCGTTTGTTTTGGCAAACCGCTTCTATCAGGCAGACACCGACGGAAACCTCATCGCCGCAGCGCTGACACGGCTCCTGGCCGATGGCTGCCTGACGCCGCTGACTGAAGTGAACGCAGGGTTTCTGGGCAAGGAAAAGAAAAGCATTTCCCTGCGGCTTGCAAAGCCGCCCATCACGGGGGGCCTTGCCGTGCGTGCGCTCTATGCCCTTTTGGCCCAGGCGGCGGGAAGCGACGGCGTTTTACAGGAAGACGAGCTGGAGCTTTACTGCAAAACTAATTATGCCGCCCTTCTCAATGTCTTAGAGGAAGCCAAGCGCGACGGTGGCGAAACGCTCATCGGCATCAACTGCTACAAATCCGGCGCGCAGCCGGTCACCCTTGCCGGGCTCACCGAGCGGGGCATGTCGCTGCTGCTGCAGCTCATCGGCTATAAAAAGTATCTGATGGACTTTTCCCTCATCGCCGAGCGCGGGGTGAACGAGGCGCTCATCTGGCAGGATTGCCTCACCTACGCGGCGCTCTTCGGCATTGCAGACAAGGTGATGGAAGAGCTTCGCAAGCTCTATCCGGCAGACACGAGCGCCTTCGCGCAAAACATGGAAGCTGCCTATGTGATAGCCTGGCGTTATCATAGCGT
>JAEYYW010000061.1 GCA_023428265.1 Bacillota bacterium
GCACCGACGCTGCTCTCAAGAGCATCTCCGTGGGCGGGGCCGCGCTGCCGGGCTTTGACCCCGCCACACTGGCCTACACCCATGAAGTGGCAAGGGGCACCGACTTTTCCACGCTGGCCCTTACCAGTGAAGCCAACGACCACATGGCCACGCAGACCGCCTGGGCTTATAACGCCACCACGAAGACGTGGTCGGTCACCGTGACCGCCGAAGACGGCACGACCAAGCTCACCTATACGGTGCACATCACCCAGCCGGCCAACAATGACGCCACAGTATCCTCCCTCACGGTGGGCGGCACGGCGGTCACAGGGTTTGACCCCGCCACCCGTGACTATGTGGTCACCGTGCCCTATGGCACCAACCCGGCGGCGCTGGCGCTGGCAGCCACTGCCACCGACGCGGCAGCTTCGGTAGGGACCTGGGCCTATGACAGCGGCACGAAGAAGTGGTCCGTCACCGTGACGGCGGAAGATGGCACGACGACGCTCACCTACACCGTCACAGTCACCGTGTTGCCCAGCACCGACGCGTCACTTGCGGTAATCCGCATGAACGGCACGGCAATCCCAGGCTTTGCGCCGGACACACTGAATTACACAGTGAATGTGGCCAATGGCACCAACCCGGCCAACCTCACGCTCACCTCGCAGACGGCCAACCCCACGGCCACCCAGAGCGCCTGGGCCTACAGCGCGGCGAGCCACAAGTGGTCCGTCACAGTAACGGCCGGCGACGGCGTGACCAAGAAGACCTATACCGTTGCGATCAACGTGCTGCCCAGCGCCAACGCCACGCTTTCTGACATCTGGATGGACGGCGAGGAGCTGGCAGGCTTCAACCCGCTGGTAACCTCCTACAGCCTCACGGTGCCCCACGGCACCGACGTTTCGGCGCTGGCCTTCACCGCCGAGACCACCGACCCCAACGCCACGATGGGCGACTGGAAGTATGAGGAAGACACCGGCAAGTGGTCAGTGAAGGTGACTGCAGAAAACGGCACGAGCACCCGCACCTATTCAATCACCGTCACGGTGGGGCCGGCCTCCACAGCGACAGCTACCCTTGCGCCCACTGCATCACCCACACCGACACCGGCAGCCACACAGACGGCTACGGCTGCCGCCACCGTTGCGCCCACAGCCACAGCCGCCCCCACCACGGCACCCACCGCCGAGCCCACACTGGCCCCGGTGGACGCCATCAATATCACGATCTCGGTGACCGACGGGCATTCGCAGCTGGCCGGCGCCCTCGTCACGCTGGAGGGCATCCCCCATGCGGCGGACGGAACCGGGCTGGTGCGGGCAAACCTCTCCCCCGGCACCTATTCCTACACCGCTGAGGCGGCGGGCTGCATCACAGCTTCCGGCACGATCACGGTGAGCAAGGACAAGACCGTGTTCTGCATCCTTCTGGCCAAACAAGGCATGGTGGTGCTGCACAGCGGCGACGAGACCAAACCTGCCGACCCCGCCGATGCCACGCAGGGCGGCACGGTGCTGATCGCCGAACCGGCGGCGCTGCCGCAGCAATCCACGGTGCGGCTGGTCGTGGAGGAAGTCAAGACCGACTCCAATGACACCGAAGCGGTGAAGCAGGCCGAGGGCGGCGACATGGAGATTGTGCAGCTGTTTGACATCTATCTGCTGATGGATGCTCAGAAGATACAGCCGAACGCGCCGGTGCGCGTGGGCGTGCCGGTGCCCGAAAGCCTGATGGGCCGCAAGCTTGCGATCTTGCGTATCAACGACGACGGCACCGTGACGCGGTTTGAGACAGCGGAGTCCGGCGGCATGCTGTTCTTCACGGTGGACCACTTCAGCAAATACGCGATCGTTGCCGCCGAGGAGCCAAAAGCGGCGCTGCCGCTGTGGCTGATCCTCGGCATAGCCGGACTGCTGCTGGCGCTGGTCTTGCTGCTCATCTGGCTGCTGGTCATGAGGAAGAAACAAAAATAGTAGCACTGCCAAGACACAATAATCCCATCCGAAAGGATGGGATTATTTTTTTCTCTTCTTACCGATAAGGATCAGACTATCGTGGTGGTCACCAGGGGGGTGGACCTTATGGAGATCAATCTGAAGGCAGGCGCCACATATCACACTCACGCAGAAACGCAGGCGGATGGTTGATCATCTTTTCTTCCTTAGAAAGACAAACAATGCTGTCATCACCCCGGCAAGAACCAGAACGCCTGCCGCAATCCATGGAAGGGCCGTCGGTGAGGAAGGTGTGTCCGTCGCCGGCGGGCGTGCTGCAGCGGTGGCGGACGGTGCTGCTGACGGTGCGGGAGATGCAGACGGCGTCTCTCCCGCCCTGGCTTCCGCTTCTCCGACGGATATCCCGACAGTTGCCGTCGCAGCAAGATAATACTCATCTGCCGCTTTGGTCACAGTCAACTGGACAGTGCCCTTCTTTAATATGGTCATTGTTCCACTCTCATCGACGCTGACGGCATCACCGGTTGCAACCGCATAGCTCAAAGCGCCGGTGCCGCTTCCCCCGCTTACCATCAGACGGAAGGGCGCATGGCCCTCGGCGACCTCGGCAGGAACACCGGATACAATCAACGTGTTTTGCTCGCCCTTTTTCACGCTGAGCCGTATCTCCTCTTTTTGGCTCAAATAGTTGCCATCACCAGCTTTGATGGCTGTTATGACGGCGTCTCCCGGCTTCAGGATCGTTACCATGCCCGATTTGCTCACTGTAACAACGGCATCCGAAACAGCAGTGTAACGGAATGCGCCGCTGCCGCTGCCGCCGCTGCCGGAAATCTGAAACGGCGCGTCACCGTAGGCAATGGATTCGGGCAAATCAAACGTCAGGGCAGCTTGTTGAGCAGCTTTGTTTACCGTCAGCGAGACTGTATGGGAAACCGGCAGGTAATTGTCATCCCCCGGCTTGGTGATTTTGATGGTCGCTGTTCCAACACGGGCAATCCTTACTTTTCCCACAGCGTCAACGGTAACGGCTTCGCCTGAGATAACAGCATAGCTCAGTGTCCCTTTGCCGCTGCCGCCACCGACAGCAAGACGGAAAGGCGCGCCACCAAAGGTAAGGTTATCCGGAATGCCGCTGACAGTCAGCGGCGTTTGATCGGCTTTATTGACGACGAGCTCCACGGTCCGTTTCATCGTCACATAATTTTCGGTGTCGCTGGGGGTAAACACCACAGGATAGCCGCTGTTGATGACGGATGGTATCACACCGGGGCTTTCCCACGCGAAAGTGCCGTCTCCGCTGCCGCCTGCCAGCACGGAGGCTGAAAGGGGCTGCCCGTATGTGATTGAAGCGGCAGTCGGGAAACCCGCTGCCGGCATTGCTTTGCCGACTGTGATGGTCACACTGGCGCTTTTTGCGTGGTAGTTGCTATCCGCAGCTTTCGTGACCGTTACGGTTGCCGTCCCCGCTTTGGCCACCGTGACAACGCCGGTAATGGCATTCACCGTCACGGCATCACCCGATGCAACGGCATAGCTCCAACTGCCTGTGCCGCTGCCGCCGCTCACCGAAAGGCCAAACGGCGCGTCGCCATAGGTTATGGATGGTTGCGCAATCGTCAATGACGCCTGCTCAGCCTTCAGCACCGATATGGCCACCGCTTGGGTCACTGTGTGATAGTTATCGGTATCGGCAGGCGTAAATACCACGCGATACCCGCTGTTAACGACGGTGGGTATCGTACTGGGGTTTTCCCAGGCGAAGCTGCCGTCTCCGCTGCCGCCGGCCAGCGCCGAATCAGACAGCGGCTGCCCGTATGTGAGTTCTTCGGCCGTTGGAAAGGTGACATCCGGCGTTGCCTTGTTGACGGTGATGTTCACCGTTTGGCTCAGCGCCACACCGGTGTAGTCGTAGTTGGCAGTATCGCGGGGCGTGAAGAGTACGGTGTAGCCGGAGTTGTTGACCGGAGGGGCAGTTTCCGGGCTTTCCCATGCAAAGGTGCCGTCTCCTGTGCCGCCTTTCAGCGCAGAATCGGACAAGGGTTGCCCATATGTGATGCTGGCGGCAGACGGATAATTCACCGTTGGCGGCGTCGCCTTCTTCACTGTGATATGGATGCTGGCGCTCTTTGAGTTATAGTTGTGATCCGCTGCTTTTGTGACAGTGACGGTTGCCGAACCCGCTTTGGCCACTGTGACAACGCCTGTTGAGGCATTCACCGATACGGCGTCGCCTTCCGTGACGGCATAGCTCAGGCTGCCGGTTCCGTTGCCGCCGCTGACTGCCAGGGAAAAGGGTTCGTCCCCATAGGTCACCGTGGCAGGAACGCCGGTCATGTTCAGCGCGGCCTGCTCAATGCGGGCTACCTCATAGCTCAGGCTTCCCGATTCGGGCATGACATAGCTGTCCCACCCCGGGTCCTGGGCATATTCCGCCGTCAGCACATGCGAACCGCCCCATGCTGTCCAATACCGATACACTGCCATCGCGTCGGCACTTCCGTCAGCCACACGGTTCAGGGAGGCCCGCCCGATTTCCGAGCCATTCACATAAAAAACGACTTCCCCTTGCGGCTTGGTGTCCGACAGCCCCGTCACATTCACTGTCAATTGCACGAGGTCATAGGCTTTTGCGCCGGACGACGGTGATGCCACAACACTGGTGCAGGTCAGCAGCTTGTGAGAATCCAGATACTCTCCGGCGTCAAGCTGCGAACCGGCTCCCCCCACCGTGCCTGTTATGTAGTCCTTGAGTGCATTCGTGCCGTCGCGGGTCATGTGGACGGTGGCATGATTCTGTATCGTCAGGCTGCCGCCGATGATCTGGCTGTTCCCCGAGCCGATATCAAAACCGTTTGCCCCGCCGGTCGCCGTTACGGTTGTGTCTTTTCCGTCTGCCAGCACGGCACCACCGTCGCTGCCATTGCCGCCGCCGATGCCGGCGCCGCCGCCCTTCCCAACGGCTTTCACAGTTCCGCCGGTAATTGAGATGCTGCCGCCGGCCATGCCGCTGCCGCCGCCGATGCCGGCGCCGTTATTGCCGCCGGTGGCGGTCAGGCTGCCGGATCCGGAAATGGTAAGTGACGACCCAGCGGGTGCCTGAATGCCGGCAAAGCCGTCGCTGCTTGAAAGCGCATTGTCGGAGATGAGCCGCATATTGACTGTGGCGCCGGTCATATTGAACGCACAGCCGGAAGCAGGTGCAATAACCGCATTATACAACAACACGTTTGCGCTGCTTCCCGAGGCTACAGCGATGTTTCGGCTGGTCGTGCTGCCCACCAGCGCATAGGTGTTTCCGCTTCCGGTCAATGTCACGGTATCGCCGCTGACAGTATAACCCGCGCCGTCAGAGAGTGTCGCCGCTTCAAGATCAATCACCGTTTCGGCTAGGCGGGCGCCGTCTTCATAGTAACCCATCTGCGCACCGGCACCTGTGCCCTTGATCACGCAAGTGCCAAGGGTTGTCACCGACGTTTCCACTCCTTTTCCCGTCAGAGTGACGATCGCCGCGTTGTCGATCAATACCGTACCGTTCATGCCGTTGCGGCCCCGCCCAATGTCGCGCGCAAATTCTGAAGTCATGCTGCCGCCTTTGGCGGTGACCTTGCCTCCGAGTATTTTGATCGTGCCGCCGCTTTGCGTGCCGCCCGCATTTGCTCCGCCCGAGCCAATACCCGCGCCGCCTGACTCTGGATATGCATTATAATCGCCTATGGCGTGCACAATTCCGTCTGTTATGGTGATCGTGTTGCAGGAGCCGTTGCTGCCGCCGCCGATGCCTGCGCCCCATTGGCCGCCGTAGGCGGTAATATGGCCACCGTGAATATTGATCACGCCGCTGCTTGCACCACTTCCTCCGCCGATTCCGGCGCCGCCATACTCGGATGTAGCGGCTACGATACCGCTGCGGATGGTTATCGTGCCGCCGCCTGCCATGTTGCCACCGCCGATGCCGGCGCCTCCATAACGGCTGCTGGCCGTTACGTGTCCTCCAGAAATTTCAATGATACCACCGCCACCACCTCTGCCACCGCCAATACCCGCACCGTAATCAAGCGCTTTGGCCACAACAGTCCCGCCTGATATTGTGATTTTATTGGCTCCTCTGCCGATGCAACAGCCAATGCCCGCTGCCCCCGTGGCTCCAGTCACCTTTCCGCTTGTCGCTTTGACAACGCCTCCAGATATCGATATGATTCCGCTCTGGCCGTTTGCGCCGCCGCCAATCCCCGCGCCATATCCGTTGCCGTTTGCCGTGATATTGCCACCGGTGATGAGAATGGTACCCCCCTTGCCAAATTCCGCACCGTAGCCATTGCTGTAACCCCCGCCGATACCCGCGCTGTCTTTGCCGCCGATTGCCGTGACAGTTCCGCCCGATATCTTCATGGTTCCTGCGTTTTTATGCTCTCCGCCACCAATGCCAGCACCGTATTGTCCGCCCTGGGCAATCAACGTCCCCGTTCCTGCTTCCTGCCCATAAATGGCCAAGGAGTTGCCGACCAATACACTGATTCCCGCATTACTGCTACCGCCCGTGACCGACAGCGTATAGCCATCTAACAAAATCAGGTTGGCGCTGCCGCTCACAGTGATCGTTCCAGTTCGGGTAACATCGCTGTTGACCACGTACCAGCCGCTGGTCAGCGTGTCGGTATCCGCCGTGATTGGGGTAACGACCAGCTCACCCGTTGTTTGAGAATCACCGTTTTCGTCGATATAGCCATACCCCACGTCTGCCAATGCCACTGTGGGTGCGAATGCGAGTATCAATGTCGCCAGCAACAGCAAGCTGAGTATCCTCTTTGCTTTCACAATACTTCCCCTTCTGTTTGTCATCCCGCTGCGTGCTGCGCGCTGTGCGAGCGTGCTTGGATGGATTGCTTGTTTCGATAGGCAAGCCGATGGCATGGCAGCGCGAACTGAGTCTCTGTTCGCGCTGCCTTCGGCATTGTAAAGAAGTTCATCTGACACGTTAACCATTCAAAAATGATATAGTGACTATAGTCTGTGACTGCAGTCATTATATCATTTCCTTGCATAACATTGCCACATGAAAAACTGATAACATTTGTGAACTTTTCCTCCCTCTTTTCCATTATCATGGATGTACAAAGGCGGAGGAATCATGAACGACGACGATCTGATGCTGGAAGCGGCGAAAGGGAACCGGGCAGCCATGGAGCTGCTTGTGCTGCGTCATTACGATGACGTTTATGCCTTTGCCACCCGGCGCACCGGATCCGCCCATGCCGCACAGGACATTGCGCAAACCACATTTGAAAACCTCGTGCGCAGCGTGGGTGCATACCGGCCTTTGGGCCGGTTCCGGGCGTTTCTTTTTACCATTGCAGCCAATGAGGTGCGTGCCTATTTCCGAAACCGGCCCAATGCTTCCGCGACGCAAGACGAAATCAGCGATGGCGGCGACGGCGTAAGGTTGCTGATGCGCCGGGAGGATTATCGATGCGTGCGCGCGGCATTGGACGAACTGCCGGCTGCCCAGCAGGAGGCGTTGATTCTCTTTTATTACCACGACATGAGCATCAAGGATGTGGCCCGCGTGACCGGCAGCAACGAAAACACCGTGAAGTCCCGCCTGCGCCTCGCCCTGGAAAAGCTGCGGGGCAGGCTGAGAGGAGCGCTCGATGAACAGGAATTTATCTGAACTGGACGCGGACACCCGCGCATTGCTGGAAGAATTGAGCGGCAGGCTTGATGCGTGTGCAACGCCGCCGGCACCGCCGTCCATCCGCGAAAGCGTTGCCCGCCATGCCTCGGAATTGCTGCTCGCCAAACCATCGGCGGCACAATCGTTGTGGCATCAGCTGCGCATTCAAGCCCGGTTTTTGCCCTGGTGGTATTACGCGGCCAGCGCAGTGCTCTGCGTGGTCGCCGTCATGCTGCTGCGCCTGATGCCCTATGACGATGCCGCCCGCATCGGTCTGGTCATCGGCATGGCGCCGCTGCCGGCACTTTTGGGCCTGCTGGAGCTTTTCCACGGCGCCGACGAAGGCATGGGCGAAATTGAAAGCGCCTGCCGCTACTCACCTGCACGGGTGATGAGCGCCCGAATGCTGATCGTGGGCGTGATTTCAGCGTGCATCGCCGCCGCCATCGGCATGGCCTCAGGGATCACCCAGGGGTGGGTGGCTGCCGGCGTGGTCGTGGTGCCGTTCTGCGGCGGCTCGGCGCTGGGGCTGTTGCTCTCGGCAGCGCTGCGGGGCCGGGCCTCCAGCGCCCAGGTGGCATTGGCGATCGCGCTGACCAATGGCGTGGCTGCGGCCGCGGTGAATTCCGGCATCGGCAACCACGATATGGCGCTCACACCGGTCGGTTGGGTGCTGGCGATGGCGGTTTCCGCCATTGCCCTGGGGGTTGCCGTCAAGACCCTGTCTTCCGAACACTCCAAGCTGATGGAAAGGAAACTGCTGCAATGGAACTGAGCGTATCGAACCTGACCAAAACCTATGGCAAGAAAGTGGCTGTGGACAATCTCTCCTTCAGGCTGGGCGGCGGTGTGTATGGCCTGCTGGGCCCCAACGGCTCCGGCAAAACCACGCTGATGCGCATGCTCACCGGCATCCTGGAGCCCACCGCCGGCACCGTTGCGCTGGATGGCAAGCCCATTGAAGAGCTGGGCGAAACCTTCCGGGCGATGCTGGGCTATCTGCCGCAGGAGTTCGGCTTTTACCGGGGCTTCACGGGGCTCGATACGCTGCGCTACATCGCCGCGCTCAAGGGTCTGGACCGCAAGCAAACGGAAAAGCGGGTGGAGGAACTGCTGGAAACGGTGGGCCTCACCGCAGATGCCAAGCGGCGTGTCAGCGGCTACTCCGGAGGCATGCGCCGCAGGCTGGGCATCGCCCAGGCGCTGCTCAACAACCCGGATATCCTGATCCTGGACGAGCCCACCGCAGGCCTCGATCCGCAGGAGCGGGTGCGATTCCGCAACATGATCTCGGAAATCGCCGCGTCGCGGCTGGTGCTGCTTTCCACCCACATCGTCAGCGACATTGAGCACATCGCGGGGCAGGTGCTGCTGATGAAGGAGGGCCGGCTGCTGCGTATGGCCACGCCGCATGACATTGTGCAGGAAGCCCGGGGCCGCGTGTGGACGGTGCGCGCCAGCCGCGAGCAGGCGGAGGCGCTCAAGAAGCACTACCCCATTGGCAATCTACGCAATGTGGAGGGCGGCGTGGAGCTGCGCATCGTGGGCGACGACGCGCCGCAGCTGCCCGGCGTGGTGCCTGCCGAGCCGGGTCTCGAGGATGTGTATCTGTATCATTTCCGCCAGGCCAGTGGGGAGTGAGCGATGGGCAGGCTGGTTGGGTGGGAGCTATGCTCGAGCTGGGCGTGCCGCTGGCAATGACAGTGCTGTTCTCCCTGTTTTCTTACCGCGCTTTTTTACGCCGCCCCAGAATCTAGGAGGATCTATGAAAACGCTGCTCGCTTACGAACTTAAGAAGCTGCTCAACCGAAAAATCCTCTGGGTGGCGCTGGCGTTGGGGATGGCGCTTCTGGTGTGGCTTGATATGTCTATAATCAATAACACCAGTTATGCGCAGGGCTGGCACGATGTCTACGCAAAGTACGAAGGCCAGGTTGCGACCGAAGCCCTGCAGCAACGTATGCAAGAAGATTTCAGCAGTTACGTCGCCGCCCACCCGGGCGACTTTCAAGAGGCATGGCGCGACGACCAGACCGGCGCCGTGCACTATATGGCGAACGACTCCGGCTATAACTACGGCATCAGCGACGCCTACAACTGGCTGAGCCAGGGAATGACAGTGGAATCTGTCGAAGCGCAATATCTCGACGCGAAGCAACAACTGGAAAACGGCGTGAGCCAAGACGGAACCCCACTGGGTTATAACGACATTCGCTTCTATGAAAAAATCGTACGCAATGGGCTTAGGACGCCGATCATTCACGATGCCCTGTTCTGGCTGGAAGTTTTTTATCAAGCCCGAGGTATATCAACTGGGATTTTGACGCTGGCTGTGGCAGTTCTGGCACTGTTGGGGCTGTTTAACGGCGAAGCCTCCGCACGCATGGAAGCTGTCGTGCTGTCAGCCCGGTATCGCCAGCGGTTGGCATCGGCCAAGTTGGTGTCCGGAGGCATTGTTGTGATCGTGTTCACGATGTTCTATTTGGCGTTACATATAGGGTTGAGCATCTTGGTTTACGGCCTGACAGGCATGGACGCTCCGGCCCAAACGGTTTTCTCGGCGATGGACACGACGGCGCTCACTGCGGGAACAGTCGGTTTTCTGATTCTGCTGGTAAAGGCCTTGGCCATAATGGCCTGCGCGTCAGCAGTCGCGTGGGCATCCGCACGATTTCGGAATCCGCTAATGTCGCTGCTGGCGGCGGCAGCTGTGCTGGCTGTGACAATGCTGGTTATGGTTGTGAGTGCAATACCGGATTACTACAACTCTCCCGTCCTGACCGCAATTCTGGAACACGCCGCGCTGTTGCCCCTGAAAGTCACGCTGGATGATGTTCTATACGAGGTCGCACGTCCGCCGCAACTGACATGCTTGCTGGTTTTTCCTGTTGTATTTACCGCTCTGTTCTGCTGGCTAGCCAAGCGGGCATTTCTGAGACGACGCAGGGCATAAGGAGATTTTATGAAAACACTGCTCGCTTACGAATTCAAAAAGCTGCTCAACCGAAAAATCTTCTGGATTGCGCTGGCGCTCTGCGTCGGGATGTGGGTGCAGGTGCGGGCCATCGGCATCATCAATGAGCGATTCAGCGGCTCGGTGCAGGCGGAGCGGGATGTCCTCCGGCAATATGAAGGCCAGGTGATCACCGAAGCCCTCCAGGCCCGCATACAGCAGGACTTTGAACGCTACGTCGCCGCCCATCCCGACCGCTTTTCATTGATGCAGATGGATGAGAACGATCCGGGCAGCAAGGAAGAGTATTGGCCGAACGAGGCAGCGACGAGATATGAAAGCAGTGTGTGGGCCACTTATTACAACCTGATTGGCAACCGGTCGCTGGAAGACCAGCAGGAGTTTGTGCGCTTCGCGCAGCAGCGGCTGGACAAGGGCACCACCGAGCAGGGCAAGCCGCTGACCTATCAGGACCGGCGAACATATCAGGAAGTTGTGAAGGAAGGTGCGATCCCGGCAGTGGTCCACTATACCAGGGGCTGGGAGGAGTTTTATCAGGGCATCGATGAAAACGGCTTTATGGCTATTGTTGTGATCGGCTTGGCGCTGCTGGGGCTGTTCAACGGCGAAGCTTCGGCTCATATGGATGCTGTTTTTCTGACGGCCAAAGCCCGACGGCGGGCTGTTGCGGCCAAACTGCTGGCAGCCACTGCGGTTGCAACCGGCATTGCTGCGCTGTTTTTCGGGCTGCGGTTTGCGGCGGTGGCCTTTGCTTGGGGGCTGGATGGCGCGACGCTGCCCGTGAGCGCGATGAACAGAGACTATGGTGTCGGCACGATGCCCATCCTGCCCGCCTTCGCGCTTTCGGCGTTGGTGCTGGCGTTGGCCGCCGTGGCCTGCGGCGCCATTGTGGCCTGGGCATCGGCCCGGTTCCGCAACGGGTTGCTGACACTGCTGGCGGGCGGCGGCATCCTGGCCGCCATGGCACTGGTGTGGGACTTCAGGCCGCAGCTGTTCCAGCCTATCTATGGCACACTGGCGTTTGATTGGATACACAATTTTTTGTCTGCGCTGCCGGTTACCGTATTGCGGGATACCTATAATCTGGCGGAACAAATCAGCCAGCCCTCCCTGTTGGTTCTGCTGCTGGCTGTGCCCACCGGGTTGACGGTGCTGCTCTATTGGCTGGCGCAGCGGGCGGTGTTGCGCCGCAGGAAGGTGTGAGGAGGCATGTTAACGCTGATTGCCTTTGAGTTCAAAAAGCTCTTCAGCAGCAAGGCCATGTGGGCTACACTAGCCCTTACGCTGCTGCTGATAGGTAATGGCATGAAATACCCCATCAATAGCAGAATCAATGGCGCGGTGCAGGGTATGCGTGATGCTGTCGCACCTTTTGAAGGAAAGGTGCTGACCGATTCGGTGGCAAACCAAGCCCAGGCACTACTACTGCATTATATTGAAATCCATCCTGATTCTTTCAGTCAATTGGACAATCAAAATTCAAGCGATATAACATTGCCTGTACCAATCAATTCCAACGAATATGCTTGGGGCTATTGGACCATCCTGAGTCATTTGGCGCAGGGTAACACAGTGGAAAAAAAACAAGCCAATACACAGCTTCTGCAGGAACATTTGGACAGCGGGGTCTTCGAGAATGGCCACAAGTTGACCGACGCTGACAGGCAGAGCGACCTAATGCAAATCGAAGACAACAATCATCCCGTAGTCATCCGCTATGCAGCCGGTTGGGAAGAACTTCCCTTTGCTTTGCAAGGAGTATTGGGAATGAGCTTATTCGCATTGTTATTGATTGGATTAACTGCGCTCTTTGCCAATGAACACAGCACGCGGATGGATTGTGTTCTGTTGAGCACCAAACATCACCGGCAGGCGATTGGTGCAAAGGTTGCCGTTTCGATTATATATGCTGTGGTGTTATGTACATTGCTCCTGGGAGCTTCTCTTGCCTCCATAGCGCTGACCTATGGATTGGATGGAGGCCAGTATACGATACGGGAACTGAAGGACATTTATTGGAACCTAACCTATGGAAACCCTTATAATTCAATGCCGGTGAGCGCCCCATATCTACCGGCATTTACACTATCGATTCTTGCAGCAGCCGCTTGCGCGGCGCTCATTGCGCTGGCATCGTCGCTATTCCGGCATCCGATGGCAATGTTGGGCGCAGCGCTTGCGGTTATAGCTGTGCAGTTTCTCCCGGCTATTGTAAGCCAAAACGGAATATCCATTACCGATTCAGCATCAATCAGTATGATTCCAACCAATATGCAAATGCTCTCAGCCTCAATGCCGGCATATCAACTAATAAACCTGACGAACATCACAACACCTATCGTCAACGGCGCACCAATATGGCAATTCGCGGTTGCACCGGCTTTATTGGGTATTGCTGCAGCGATTACCACACCGCTGGTTTTCTGCCGCCGCAGGAAGGTGTGAGCCATGCCGCGCATCATTTGGTATGAACTGAAAAAGCTCTTCAGCCTGCCCGTGCTGGTGCTGTGGGCTGCCGCGGCGGTAATCCTGCTTGCATCAATGGCGGGGCGGTATGCCAACATGACCGGCCAGGCCTCGATGGACGGGGCGGGCATCCGGGCGGTTTCAATGGAATATGCCGGGCCGCTCAATCAGGATCTGGCCGATCGTGCACTTAGGGATTGGCGGGCGCTGCCCGATGAATGGAGCAGCCGGGATACATCGGAGGCGGCCGCCCGCCGCATGGTGCTGCGCACGCTA